>JBEKLB010000108.1:0-16366 GCA_050010415.1 Bryobacteraceae bacterium
ATCCTGCTCAGCGTTGCCGTGGGCACAACCGATACGTCGTTTACCGTGGCCACTGCAGTATCGGTGTCGAGCGGAAACCTGGTGCAAATCGATCAGGAGGTCATGGTGGTGCAGGGAAGTGTCACGAGCGGCACCACCGTTTCCGTCACGCGAGCGTCGCACGGCACCAGCGCGGCAACGCACTCTGTTGGGACGGGCGTGTACATTCTCGCGGAAAAGATTTTCATCATGCCGTTCGCGCAGGAGTTCTTCGGCAGTCCAGCGAGCGGGAGCTATGCCTTTCCGATCACGATTCCCGATGTCAGGATTGCCGCCGCGGAACTGTTCATGACCAATTCAAGAGGGAACAGCAGCGTGGCCGCTGAATCGTTTACTAGCTCGACTGATTTTGGGATGCGAAGCCTTTTGGGCGGACAACTCACGATTCAAGTGGAGGGCTCACTCGCGATTCAGACCGACGCAGCGCCGCCGCTTCTGGTGGAGACTTCGTGCTCGGTACGGGACGTATATGCAGTGGTGCAGGACGCGCCGGCCGGAGCGCCCATCGTCATGCAAGTCACCCAGAACGGTGATGTCTATTGCGATCTGACCATCGCCACGGGCGCAACGGTATCGAACGATGTGGATGGCTTTGCCCTTGGGCCGTTGCAGGCGGAAGCCATCATCGGCCTGAACATTACGTCCGTCGTTGAGACCGCGGATACGGCTCCGGGCAGCGATCTTACGGTGACCATCCGACTTTAGCATCCCAGCATGCCCGAAACTTTGCAGAAACTGACGCCCGACCGCGATCTGCAATGCTATTTCTTCGAGCCGTCGGCCGTGGCCGCACTCAGTTCCAGCAGCGCAACCGGGTATACGGTTTCCGGAACATGGCGCCAGCAATTTGACTGGGCGGTGATCGAGTGGAATCGGGACAACGTGTTTGAGCATCCGGCGTTCCGCTACTTGCCCGACGGCGATCTCAGCGGATTGACGTTGAGTTACCAGGAGACCAGGGAAAATTGCATTCCGCTGGACTCCAGTCTGTTTCCCACAGTCGACTGGCCTACGCTGCGTGTCTGGGCGAACAACGGAAGCGGCGAACAAATCTATTTCGTACCTCTGGCCAGTTATTCGACTGCTATTGCGGGCAGCTATCAGAGCGCCACGGTGCAATTTACATTAAGCGGGACGGTAACCGCCGGCGACTATGTCGGGATTGCATTTCTGCTGGAGCATTATCCGTATCTGATGACTAGCGGCGACACGCCAGACGTGGCAATTGCGTATATCGTTTCGGAGATCAATGGTTCTTCGACGACCGTGACGGCGTCGGCTTCCGGCGCGACGATTACGATCACGGCTGTGGGAACCGGCAGCACGATAGGCGCAAACGGGAATCTGATCGGTGCGTACACTTATGTGTCGGGCAGCCAGACTGAAACTTGGGATGCGCCCTCCAGACAATTTTCGGGAGGCACGTCGCCAACCCAGTGGCAAGTTACTTTGCCTTTTGCCTCGCTGGCGGATCCGGTTCTGGGCACGATACCGGCCAATGCAATTCGCAAACTGCGATGGACGTACGCAGCGGCCTTGCAAGCGGGCGCGTTCGTTCGCAGCGAGTTTCAAGTAGTGGTATCGAATTGGACCGTGACCGGCAGCGGGCAAGGCTACTCGATTGCAGGTCCAGGTAGCCAGCGGATTGAAGACGATTCCAATCAGGCGCGGTACACGGGCACGTGGACGAGCGAGTTCGGAAACTTTTCGGGCGGCAGCATCCACTCTACTAGCGTGCCCGCGTCGAGCGTTAGTTGCACTTACTCGGCCTCCCAAGGCCACTCCCTGTACTTAGGAACCAGGCTGCTGGCTGGAGGCACGCTGATTTCTATCGTGCTGGATGGAGGCAGTGCGTTCACCGTAAACTTAGACTTACCCGGCGAAGACGTTCTGATGCGAACTCTGCTGGGCGAACCTGCTGCCGGAACGCATACCGTGACGATAACTCACGACGGCGACAGCGGGACCTACTTCTGTTTTGACTTTCTCGAGATAGCCATCCTGGCAACAACGTTGCCCACTGAGACGAGTGAGTTGAAATTTACCGCGGCAACGGATTGGGACACCGAGCACTCCCAGGTGCTTGCGCCTGAGCGGACGGCATGGATGATCTACTCACTCGGCTTCCAGGCTCGCGTGAACCACTATGTGGGCGCGCTGTGGTTTTATGAGATCAACAACGTGGGCCAGGAATACGCGTCCGCAACAATCACATTTTCGGGTGCTCCGGATCCCAACTTAACTACGCAGATCATTCTAGGCACGGTTGGGCAGCCGTCTTCGACGGACACCACGATTGAGCATTTGAATCTGACCGGCGATACAACTGAAACCTTGGCGACTGCGTTCGCGCTCTTGCTGAATGGGGGCTACACGGCGGTCTGGGCGCAAAGCAGCGGCAGCCAGCTCACGATTTACTCGCGTGCGATGGGCACGGCCGGAAATTCGATTACCATCGCGACCAGCGCGAACACTACCGACCTGACGATCACGCTCTCGGGGGTCGCGACTACCGACGGAGTTACTACTTTCTCAGGCGGCGTGGATGGTAACTGGTACACTGATCTAGCGGCAACGCCCCGTCTGAATCGTGCGGTGCGCGACTGGAGTCAGAGCTACTTTGAAGCGCTTAGTGGCTATGGGATCGATGCGACGGCATCGTTCAGCATGGAACTCGGCAACGGCGATCCTTCGGCAGGCGCCGGCATCGCGCAGTTTTATCCCGACCAAGCCGTGATCGTCAGCACTCCCGCGTTGCAGACGAATTTCTCGCCCACTAGCGCGGCGTTTTGGCAGCAGGTGCATTTAGACATGGCGACAGTTATGAATGCCGCGGGGCTGACGCCATATCTGCAATTCGGCGAGGTGCAGTGGTGGTACTTTCCCGACGCCGCCGGCATGCCGTTCTACGACGCCTACACTACCAGCACGTTTGAAGCCGAGTATGGCCGCGCCATGACGGTGATCGCGAGCAATACCGTGGATCCCACCACAGTTCCGCAAGAAGCTGTGTTTCTGCCGGGCTTGATCGGGATCTTCACCGCGCAGATCCGCGCTTTCGTTCGCGCCACTTATCCGAGCTGCCGCTTTGAAGTGCTCTATCCTCCCGACGTAAACGATTTCCCGCTGACGCAGGTTATCAACTATCCCACCGGCGACTGGACTCCAGCTAATCTGAATTGCTTGAAGACGGAAAGCTTCACCTACACCGGCGAGCGCAATCTGGACCTGAGCCTGGTTTCGATGAATTCGGTAAATAGCCTGGGATTTACGCCGGCGCAGCGGAGTCACTTGGTGGGCGTAAGCGATGCAACTACCGCGTGGCTCAAAGAAGCGAGGTTGGCCGAGGGACTTGGGTTTGAATCGGTGGTCCTGTTCGCGTTGGACCAAATGTGCCTCGTTGGTTATTCACTTCCGCTCTCGCGCGGTATGCGGCGAAGCACGCAGCTGGGCTAAATGGTAAGTGACCGGCGCCAGCGGCGCGCGGTACGTTCGCGGTACAGTGAAGATCGGTTGTGATTTCCGTCCAAAATGTATCCAAGGTCTACCATCTTTATCATCATCCCTTCGATCGTGTCCTTGGCGCTTTAGCACTATCCCGAAAAAGAAAAGCCGAGTTTTGGGCGCTGCGCGATATCAACCTGCGTATCGAAAAGGGAGAAGTATTCGCGCTTCTTGGCCCCAATGGGTCGGGAAAAAGCACGCTCCTGCAGATCATCAGCGGCATCCTGCAGCCGACCAGCGGGCGGGTTCTCAGCACGGGCCGCGTTGCAGCGCTCCTGGAGTTAGGCGCCGGCTTCAATCCTGAATTCAGCGGACGCGAAAACGTATATCTGAATGGAGAGATCCTGGGATTATCGCGCGAGGAGCTGGACGATGCGTTTCCACGCATCGAGGCTTTTGCGGAGATCGGCCAATTCATCGACCGGCCAGTCAAGGAATACTCCAGCGGCATGTACGTTCGTCTGGCCTTCTCCACCGCAATTCACGTCGATCCCGAGGTGCTGATCGTGGATGAGGCCCTGGCGGTCGGCGATGCAATTTTCGCCAGCCGCTGCGTGCAGAAGTTCGAGGAGCTTCGCAAGAAGAACGTTACCGTCCTGTTGGTGTCGCACGACCTCGGCTTGATCAAGCGCCTAGCGGACCGCGCCGCTTTCATGCTGGACGGACGAATTGTGATGCAAGGCGCGCCCAAGGACGCGGTGAACCGGTACGTCGGCTTCGTGCTCGATCGCGAGCACGCGAATAGGGAAGCGAGCGCCGGCCGGCTGAATGAATCCATCCCGGACAGCCTGATCTCCGGCAAGAGCAGCTTTCGCCACGGAGATGGCGCCAGCCGCGTGACCGACGTGCGGATCCTGAATTCCGCGGGAGAAGTCTGTCATGCTTTCCGTCCCGGCGAATCCATTGTGCTGCGCGTCCGTGCGGCATTTCAACAGGCTGTCGCAAACCCGGTGGTTGGTATCCTGATTCGCAATCGCATCGGTATGGACATTTTTGGAACGAACAGTCGCCTGGAAAGCGCCGAACTCGGGGACTTTGAAGCAGGCGACGAAATCGAAATCGAGTTCGAGATGGATTGCCTGCTCAGCCGCCAAGAATATACCGTGACGGTTGCGGTACAGTACTGGAACGGTCTGAGCCAGGATTGGCTGGACGATGTCCTCGATTTTCGCGTCGAGGATACAAAAGACGTTGCGGGCGTATTGAACCTGAATACGCGCGTGCGCCATCAAAAAATTGTTTCAGCGTCCAAACACGAACAAAGCAGCGTGATCTAAGTAAATTCATGGTGAGTTAATTCAATGCATATCGAAGAAATTCAAGCCGCGCTCCGAGCAGAACATTTGGATGGCTGGTTGTTTTTTGACCATCACCAGCGGGATCCCTTGGCCTACCGTATTCTGAACTTGAACGCCACGCGAGTTGCCAGCCGCCGTTGGTATTACTTCATTCCGGCTGAGGGCGAACCGAAAGGGATGGTTCACGCCATCGAGGCCGGCGTACTGGACGGACTGCCGGGCGACGTGCGGAAGTATTCCAGCTGGCCCGATCATTTGGACGGGCTGCATCAATTGTTAGTCGGCAGCCGCAAGATCGCGATGCAGTATTCGCCGAACTGCGCCATCCCCTACGTGTCGTTGGTGGATGGCGGCACTCTGGAACTGGTGCGCGGCGCGGGCGTCGAGATAGTTACCTCTGCCAATCTGGTGCAACTGTTCGAAGCGCGCTGGAGCGCCGGGCAACTGGACATGCACCTGGAGGCCGGCCGCCGCGTGGACCGCATTCGGGCGGAAGCTTTTCAGAAGATCGGGGACTCTCTCGCCGCCGGCCGAAGCATCACCGAGTGGGACGTGAACCGTTTTATACGAGCCGGTTTCGAAAAATCCGGTATGATCACCGATCACGGTCCCATTGTCGCCGTGAACGCCAACATGTCGAATCCGCATTATGAGCCCGAGGCGCAAGGCAGCCGCGAGATTCAAAAGGGCGATGCCGTCCTGATCGACATGTGGGCCAAGCTCGACCGTCCCTTGGGCGTGTTCTACGACATTACTTGGACTGGCTATTGCGGCGCGACGCCGCCCAGCGCTCTGCAGAATGTATTCGAAGTGGTGCGTGATGCCCGCGATCGAGCCGTCCAACGTGTGCAAACCGCCATCCCGCGGGGCGAGGTCTTGCACGGCTTCGAAGTGGACGATGCCGCCAGAACCTACATTAAGGAGCGGGGATTCGGCGAGTATTTTGTCCATCGCACCGGCCACTCCATCGGCGAAGAAGTGCATGGCACGGGCGCCAATATGGACAATCTGGAGACGCATGACGAGCGTAAGATCATCGCGGGAACCTGCTTTTCGATCGAGCCAGGTGTTTATCTCCCGGAATTCGGAATTCGCTCCGAAGTCAACGTCTACGTCAGCGCAACGGAGGCGCGAGTCACAGGCGAAGCGCAGCAAAAACTCGTTACTATTCAATGACGAATTTGACATTCTGCCCGGACCACCCCGGCGGAGGTCCGTGCGAGCCAAACCCCGTTTTATCAACATCTTTCGCGCCAATAGCCCCACGGTCAATCGACCCGATAGGAAATTTCGATTGGACCGAACCCCTCCCCTCGCATACGCTGAGTTATGGCAACCGTTCACATTATGGAGCCCGTGAGTTCACACGTCGCTTTGCTGCATCGCATTAGCAACATCGTGAGCTCTGAGCTGTCGTTAGACGAAATGCTCGGAGAGATTGTCGGACTAACCGTCCAGGTGACTGACTGCGATGCTTGTCTGGTTTACCTGTTGGATCGCGATACCGATGAAGTGGTTTTGCGCGCCTCGCAGGTGCCGCACGTTGGTGCACTCGGGACTTTGCGCATGAAAGTCGGCGAGGGCGTCACGGGATGGGTGGCGGAGCACAAGTCCGTGGTCGCGCTCTCTTCCAAAGCAGGCAACGATGCGCGTTTCAAACGCTTTCAGACTTTGGTGGAGGACACCTACGAAGCCTTCCTGTCGGTCCCGCTGGTGAGCGGGGGCGATGTCATCGGTGTCATCAATGTGCACCACCGGAACACCCACAATCACAATGGCGAAGAGATCTCTTTGCTGACCTTCGTCGGGGAGCAGATGGGCGGTGCGATCGCTAAGTCCAGCCTGTCGGAAACCAACGCTCGCCTGATCGAAGAAACGCTCGAGATGAGGCGCCAGCTTGAGACCCGCAAGCTGGTGGAACGCGCCAAGGGCATCTTGCAAAGCCGCCACAGCCTTACCGAGGAAGAGGCTTACCTGCGCCTTCGCAATGAGAGCCGGCGGCTGCGCCGTCCGATGAAAGAACTGGCCGAGGCGATTATCCTGGCCGAGGACCTGAGCCGCAAGGCTGAGTCTCCGAACTAAGGTCAGGTCAGAGCCGTTAATACTTTGCGCATTTGGCCGTGGGCCAGCACCACGTCCGGATCGCGCTGCAAAGCCTCAAAGTACCGTTTGGCGAATCCGGTACCGGTTTCATTGGGCGCGAGCAATTCCCAGGCTTGCGCAACGAAGCGTTCCGCGTTGATGCCATCCAGCCCGTCCTTGTCGTCCAGGGTCTCGTCGATGAGCACCACGAATTCCGAGAGTTCGTGCAGCCACGCGAACCAGGGATCGTAGAGCACCAGCTTCAATAGCTCGCCGCTGGAGCCGATGCGGGCGATGTCGCGCTCGTATGTGGCGCGCTCGGAGTCGAGCAGCGTCTTGTGCAGGCTGAGCAAACCGTTGCGCAGGTCGGTTAGCCTCTGCTTTGTGAGATCGGGGAACGAATTGTTGGACGGCATGACGCCCTGGTGCTATAGTACATGACACCCAAGCAGTCGCAAGCAGCGACCGCTAAAATAATGAACGTGCGTTCCGAGTCTACACTTCAGCTCGCCACCGGCCATCTCGATCAGGTGCGCAAAGAAATCGGCAAGGTTATTGTCGGCCAGCAACACGTGGTGGACGGTGTCCTGATCTGCCTGCTGGCCGGAGGGCATGTTCTGCTCGAAGGCGTGCCGGGCCTCGGCAAGACCACGCTGCTGCGCACTCTGGGCCGCGTGCTGCATCTGAAGTATTCGCGCATTCAGTTCACGCCCGATCTGATGCCCGCCGACATCGTGGGCAGCATGATCATGGAGAGTGACGATCATGGCGCGAAGGCCCTGCGTTTCCAACCGGGTCCTATCTTCGCGAATCTGGTGCTGGCCGACGAGATCAACCGCGCCACCCCCAAGACGCAGTCCGCGCTGCTCGAAGCCATGCAGGAGCGCACGGTCACCAGTGGAACCACAACCCACGAACTCGAGTTGCCTTTTTTGGTGATGGCCACGCAGAATCCCATCGAGATGGAAGGCACCTATCCGCTCCCTGAGGCCCAGCTCGATCGGTTCCTCATGAAGATCCTGGTAACGTATCCCTCGCGTGCCGATCTGAATCGTATTGTGGAGCGCACCATTCATCGCGATGAAACCGCCCTCGAACAGGTGGTCGACCGCGACGCGATTCTGCAGCTGCGGGCTGCTTGCCGCGAAGTTCTGGTGGCGCAGCACGTGCAGGATTTTGCGATCGACCTGGTGATGGCCACGCAGCCCGGCACCTCCAGCGCTCACCCGCTGGCCAACAAATACATTCGCTATGGAAGCTCGCCGCGCGGCGCGCAGGCCCTGGTGGAATGCGGACGGGTGCTGGCTCTGATGCGCAGCCGTTTGAACGTGAGCGGCGACGATGTTCGTGAGATCGCGCCTGACGTGCTGCGCCATCGGATCATCCTGAATTTCGACGCTCACGCCGACGGACAAACGCCCGATACCATCCTGACCACGATCATCGAAAGTGTGACCGCCCTGTCCGCGAAATGAAAGCCGTAAAGTGAAGACCGAGCCACTGATCGACAGCGCGTTCCTCGAGAAGCTCGAGCGGCTGGCGATCCGCTGGCAAAAGTCGTTCCCCGGCTTGGTGGGCGGCCACAATATCTCGCGCTTTGCCGGCCCCGGCCAGGAGTTCCTGGATCATCGCCAGTTCCATCACGGCGACGATCTGCGCGCCGTCAATTGGCGCGCCTATCTGCGACTGGAAAAGCTGTTTCTGAAGATGTTCCAGGTGGAGCCGCGTATTCCGGTCCGGATTTTGCTCGATTGCAGCAACTCCATGACCACCGGCGCCGTCTCTAAGTTTGACTATGCGCGGAAACTCGCCGCCGCCTTATGCTACGTCGGCCTGGTGCGGCTGGATACCGTCTGCATCCAACCTTTCGGCCAGGATCTGGGCGATTCATTTCTATGCGGGGGTGGCCGGCATCGGTTTATTCCTGCCGTGAAGTTCCTCGAAGCACTCAAGCCGGGCGGCCGGACCAACTATTTTCAAATCGCGCGGGATTTTATCGCCAGCTATCCGCAGCGCGGGCTGCTCATCGTTATTTCCGACTTTTTGGACGACGCGGGCTGTGAGCGCCCGCTGCAATATCTGGCCGACTTCGGGCATGAGCTGATTCTGGTGCAGGTATGGGCCGACGAAGATCGGGCGCCCGCCTGGGATGGGTTGCTCGATCTTACCGACGCCGAGACGGGGGAGACGTTGGAAATCGGCTTCGATGATGCGGCACGCGTAAACTATACGCAAGCGTTCGACGCCCACGCTCGCGACATCCAGCGCGTTGGCTTGCGCAATAGCGGGCGCTACGTGGGGCTGAGCACAGCCACTACAATCGAAGAGGCGGTTTTTGGACCTCTGGCGCGCGCCGGCGGTCTCGAGTAAGTCGCGATGTTCCTCTTCAATCTGTCTCTCCCTGAATTTCTGGCGATTCTTGGTTCGCTCTCGGGCCTTACGGTTGCGTTGTACCTGCTGGATCGCACGCGTAAGAATCACACCGTCGCGACATTGCGTTTCTTCGCGGCCGCGGAGAAGCCCCCGGTGCTCAAGCATCGGCGGAAGTTACAGCAACCCTGGTCGTTGCTGCTGCAGTTGATCAGCTTGCTGTTGCTTCTGCTGGCCATCGCCCAGCTTCGCCTCGGCTCTCCAGCGCGTTACTCGCGCGATCACGTGCTGATACTCGACGACTCGGCATGGATGGCGTCGCGTTTTGGCAACGCCCGTTCTGCGAATGCCCGTCTCATCGATCAAGCGCGCCTGGCAGCCGACACTTATGTGAACGCGCTTCCCTCCGCCGATCGCGTCATGCTGGTTCGCGCCGATGTGCTGGCCACGCCGGCGCTGCTCTTCGAATCAGACCGCAAGAAGATTCATCTGGCCATCGATCAAACCCAGCCCGGCGCCGCGCCGTTGAATCTGCAGCAAGCTCTCGATTTTGCGGCACAAGCCCAGAGAGTGCAGGCCCAGCGCCCAGGGGAGATTGTCTTTGTGGGAGCCGGCCGCGTTTCGAGCGAGCAGGCCGCGCGGCTGGTTGCTCCCGAGAATTTCCGCTGGATCGCGATCGACGGTCCAACCGAGCACGTGGGATTGCGAAAGGTGAGCGTGCATCGCGCCATGGACGATCCCGATGTTTGGGAGGTCTTCATCGCCGCGAGGAACTATGGATCGGTGGCCCGTTCCGTTCCGCTGGTGGTGGCCTTCGGCGGGTCGCCTGTTGCAACTCGCCGTTTCGAGCTGAAGCCGGCCGCTGAAGAAAACCTGACGTTCCGCTTCAAAACGCGCGCCGCGGGATGGTTGGAAGCACGGCTGACAGCGCAGCCTGGTACACCGCTTGCTACACAGCTTGCTACACAGCTTGCTACACAAGATACGTTCCGGCAAGATAGCCGGGCTATTCTCGAACTGCCGGCGCGCGGCGCCTTGCCGGTCACCATATATTCAGCCGAGCCGGATCTGCTGCGGCCGATTTTCACCGCGATTCCGGGCATCCAAGCGAAGTTTCTTCCGGTTTCGAGCTACCAGGCCGATGCTCGCGCCGCGCCGGGTGCTGCAAGTGGAATCGTTCTGCTGGATCATTTTGCCCCGCCTTCGCCGCCGGCCGCTCAAAGCATTTGGCTGGAGCCGCCCGCCGATCGGTCTCCCATTCCGGTCGAAAGCACGGAGCAAAGGGCGAGGCTGAATCAGTGGCAGGCCGGCCATCCGCTGGGAGCCGGCTTGCGTGCGCGCGATATCGAACTCGCCAGTGCCCAGATCTTCCGGCCTGCGCCTGGCGACATCGTGGTTGCGCGATCGGATGCCGGACCATTGATTGTCGCGCGGCCCGGAAATCCAAAAATCGTGGTCCTAGGTTTTCACCCCGTCCGATCGGGAATGAAATTCCAGCTCACCACGCCGCTGCTTTTCGCGAATATCATTCGCTGGATGGCGCCCGACGCGTTTCGTTCCTGGGAGCTGACGGCCGGAACCGTGGGTACGGTGGACGTCGAACTGGAATCCGAAATCGATCCCAATGCGATCCGCGTCCAAACCGAAGAAGGGCGCTCGCTGCCTTTCACCGTGGAAGGGAAAAATCTCAGATTCTTCACGGGTGCTCCCGGAGTGGTGCGGGTGCTTACCGGCGATCGCGAATTGGTCTACTCGCTCACTCTGCCGCAGCCGGGCGACACGGTTTGGAAGCCTTCCCCCGGGGAGATTAGCCGAGGCGTAAAACTCGGCTTGCCCCCTCGCGCGCCCCTGGGTCCAACCTCTCGCGATCTTTGGCATTGGCTGGCCATCGCAGGCGCTATCGGCCTTCTCGTTGACTGGATTCTGTACGGACGTATCGATCGCCGCATGCGCGCGGCCAGAGGCGCTGGGGCGGGTGCGGCTGGTTGGTCCAACTGGAGGAAGGCTTCGTGACGTTCGAGCGAGCCTGGGTGCTCATCTTCCTGCTTCTGCCACTCGGCTGGATGTTCTTCGAATGGCGGAGGACGCGGCGCATCACCGCGCTGGTTCTGAAGACGCTGGCGTTTCTCGCGATTATCCTCGCTCTGGCTGAACCAACCCTGACCACGCCCCAAACAAAAATGGCTGTGGCCGTTCTGGTGGATACTTCTTCCAGCGTGTCGCCGCAGGACCTGGCGCGCGCTTCTGAATTCGCCTCGGCTCTGGATAAAGCGCACGGCCGGCACTGGGTGCGCGTCCTTCCATTTGCGCGGTCGGTTAGGGATTTGGCGGCCAATGAGCAGCGCGGCCTTCGTCTGGAACCAACTGCGGGTGAAGCTGGCCGCGCCACCGATCTTGAATCCGGCATCGAAGAGGCCATCGGTTCTCTGCCGTCGGGCCTGGTTCCCAGAATCGTCCTGGTATCCGATGGCAAAGAGAACGCGGGCAGTATCACGCGGGCGGCTTGGCAGGCGCAGCGCCTTGGCATACCCATTGATACCGTCGCGCTGAAAGGCCGCCCTCAGCCCTCGTTGCGCCTCGAATCCGTTACCGTGCCCACCGTCGCGTTTACCGGCGAGCAGTTCCCGGTGGATCTGAGCATTGTTTCGCCTTCCGCGGTCACCGGTTCGGTCCAGATCAGCGCCGAAGGAAAAGTGCTCGGGTCAAACCCCGTGAAGCTCGAGAAGGGGGACAATCAAGTTCGCGTACACGCCAGTCTCAGCGCGGCTGGTGCGTTAAACCTCAGCGGCGTGATCGAAGCCAATGGTCTGGGCGAAATCCGCTTCGATCGCGCGGTGACGTTACGCCGTCCGAAGGTTCTCTTCGTGTCCCAGGATCCCGAGGGCACCGAGCAGCATTTGCTCCAAACTCTGGCCGCAGCCCAATTCGACGTCGATCGAGCCGCCGACCCTGTGCGCGGCACGCTCGCGGACTACCAGTTGGTGGTCTTGAATAATCAGGATCTGGAATCCCTGCCTGTCGCACGCAAGGAAGAGATTGAGAAATTCGTGCAACAAGGCGGAGGGCTGCTGGTGATCGCCGGGGAGAGGAACGTCTACGCCGAAGATAAGAAAGTGGAAGACGCTCTGGATCGGACGCTGCCGGCCAAGTTGGCTCCTCCACGTTCGCCCGAAGGCACCGCGGTGGTGTTGATCATCGACAAATCTTCGTCCATGGAAGGCAAGAAAATCGAGCTGGCGCGGCAGGCTGCCAGCGGCGTGGTGGAGAACCTTCGTCCTATCGATTTGGTGGGCGTGCTCATCTTCG
Organism: Bryobacteraceae bacterium; assembly: GCA_050010415.1. Lineage (GTDB taxonomy): Bacteria > Acidobacteriota > Terriglobia > Bryobacterales > Bryobacteraceae > Palsa-89. The sequence continues at coordinate 12,600 of JBEKLB010000108.1, forward strand.
ACAACTCTTTTCAATGGGACGTGCCGATTCGGCGCGCCGAAGACAAGGTGCTCATCAAGCGCCTCATCTCCGGAATTGTTCCCGATGGCGGCACGCAGATTGCGCCCGCGCTCACTGAGGCGTATCGCAAAGTGCTGCCTACACACGCCACCTTCAAACACATTGTTTTGCTCACCGACGGCATCTCGGAAGAGGGCGACAGTCTCGATCTTTCTAAAGAAGCGGCAACGAACCACGTGACCATCTCCACGGTGGGGCTCGGCCAGGACGTAAACCGCGCGTATCTGGAGAAGGTGGCTTCCGTCGCCGGCGGGAAATCGTACTTCTTGAACGAACCGGCTGGGCTTGCGCAGATTGTGCTGAAAGACGTGATGGAGCACACCGGTTCCACCGCCGTCGAGAAGACCTTGCGGCCCTTCGTTGCCAAGAACGCCGAGATTCTGGATGGCGTAGGCATCGACACCGCGCCCGCGCTCAAGGGTTATCTGCGCTTCATCAGTAAGCCGACGGCGGACACCATCCTCAAGGTGGACGAGATGGACCCGCTGCTGGTGCGCTGGCAGTACGGGCTGGGACGCGCCGATGTATTTGCGTCGGATGCGAAAAGCCGTTGGGCGGCGGACTGGGTGACATGGAAGGGCTTCGACAAACTCTGGACCAACACCTTTCGCGATCTGCTGCCGCACGCAGAGAGCGGCGAGGCGACGGCCGAATACGACAGCGCGAGCGGCGATTTGATCGTGAGCTATCATCTGGGCCCGGACGCCGAGGATCCCGCGAAACTGCCTGAAATTTTCGTGCTGGGTCCCAATGGCTTCCGTCACCCGGTGCCCATCACCAAGCTGGGCGCGAAATCGTATCGAGGGACCATACACATCGGTGATTTGCAGGGTCTTTTCCGCATCCGGCCGCTGGACGATTCGCGCGCGTTTCCGGAGGTCGGGTTCTACCAGCCGGAGCGAGAGCTGCTGGACTACGGATCGAACGAATTCCTGCTGCGTTCGGTGGCACAATTCACCGGCGGCCGGTTCAATCCCACCCCCAAACAGGTGTTCGATTCGAGCGGCCGTTCCGAGTCCTCCACCTTGCGGCTTTGGCCCATTCTGCTGGGATTGGCAATCGCTTTGAATCTGGCCGAACTGCTTATGCGGAAAGTTCGACCACGGCTTCCAGGTGGAATGTTTGGGGGAAAAGATCAACCAGCGTGATCTTTTCGATGCGGTACGGTTCCCTCGTAAGACCTTGCAAGTCGCGAGCTAGAGTGGCTGGATCGCAGGAAACAATGCTCAAACGCGGCGCTCGAATCCGCGCCAGCTCTTTCACCGCATGCTTGCCCAAACCGGCGCGCGGCGGATCGGCCAGTATGAAATCGGGAGTTTCGTTGAGGCTGGCGAGGAAGTCTTCGACATTGGCATTTATAGGCGCCTGCGGGAAGTTATGCGTCAAGTCGCGATAGCTGCTGCTGCTCGCTTCCACGGCCGTGACTTTGGCGAACCGCTCCGCCAGCTTGACGGCGAAAAGCCCCACGCCGGCGTAAAGGTCGACCGCCCACTGGCCCGTTTTGTCACCGATCGCGCATTCCACTAGCTGATGGATCAGGAAGCGATTCACTTGAAAGAACGAATTGCGGCTCACCTGGAAGCCGTCGTAATCAATTGGCGTTGACACGCCCAGCGATGCGAGCGTTGTTAAGACCGAACGCGGAACACGGTCGATGACATTCACCTGTACCTCCGTTTCATTGCTGAAGAGCTCGATGGCAGTGGTGGCCTGACGGGTATCGATCCTGGCAATCGTCTCATTGAGCTTCGGTGAAGCGATGGGGCAATGATCAATCGCGACCAGATCGCGTGTATGCTGGCCGAAATATCCGACCTTGCCGCCTTCGACATGTAGCTGCACTCGATTGCGGTACTGCCACGGCTCGCCGGAAATCACTCCGATCTCACCCGCAAACTCGATCTTACCGACGCGCTGCAGGACCTCGCGCAAGATTGCCCGCTTCTGGTCCAACTGGACGGCATAATCCATGTGCTGGTACTGGCAACCACCGCAGCGCTCGAAATACGGGCAGCTCGGCGCAATGCGCGACGGCGATGGCTGCAAGATCTCGATCAGGCGGCCGCGCCACAGATCGTTCTTCGAACGCTCGGTCTCCGCGCGCACCACTTCGCCCGGCAGAACGAAGGGAATGAGTACAACTTTACCCTCCTGGCGCGCCAGTCCTTCGCCACCGTATACCAGCTTTTCAATTGTTAGGGTTTCTTCCACAGGCAAGCGAAAGGGTACCATGAATGTTCGAATATGAAAGCACGAGTCTTCTCCGGCGTTCAGCCGACCGGCAATCTTCACATCGGAAATTATCTAGGCGCCTTGAAAAACTGGGTTGAAATCCAGGGTAACTACGAGAGCATCTTCGGCATTGTCGATCTGCACGCCATCACTGTGTATCAAGAGCCCGGCGAGCTTCGCGCCAAGATCCTGGAGACTGCGGGATTGTTCCTGGCCGCTGGTATCGATCCGAAGCATTCGACAATTGTGGTGCAATCGTCGGTGCCGGAGCACGCCGAGCTCGCGTGGATGCTGACCTGCGTCACGCCGGTGGGCTGGCTGGAGCGGATGACGCAGTACAAAGCGAAATCGCAAACGCAGGAGACGGTGGGCGACGGGTTGCTGCAATATCCGGTGTTGATGACCGCGGACATCCTGGTCTACCAAGCCGCGATCGTGCCGGTGGGCGACGATCAGGCGCAGCACCTGGAACTGGCGCGCGATATTGCGCAGCGCTTCAATTCGCTTTATGGCGAGACGTTCGTGATGCCCGCCACGCATTTGCCGCTGGTGGGTGCGCGAGTGATGGGGCTGGACGAGCCGGACAAGAAGATGAGCAAGTCGGCCGCTGGATCGGGCCATGCAGTGGCATTGTTGGACCCGCCCGATGTGGCGCGCAAGAAGATTATGCGAGCGACTACCGATTCCCAGCCTGCCGTGGATTTCGAGAATCTCAGTCCGGGTGTTCTCAATCTTATCGATATCAGCAAGGCGTTTATGGGCTGGGGACCCGAGCAGGCGCAGGCGGAGTTTGAAGGCAAGCGTTATGGCGATTTGAAGAAGAAAGTAGCGGATATCGTGGTTTCTCATTTGGAGCCGCTGCAGAAGCGCTACGCAGAGATTACGGATGAGCCGGGTTACTTGACCGGCGTGCTCAAAGAAGGCGCGGAGCGAGTTTCCCCGATCGCGAAATCGACGGTGCAGTTGGTCAAGGAACGCATGGGTTTGTATTGAGCCCTGTATTAGTGGAAGTCGTGCGACGGCACGGCCTCCTCAGCCACGTGCAGCGGCTCAAAATGCGCGGCTCGCACGGTGTAGACGTTGTCGATGTTCTGCATCTCGCCATCGACCACGATGTAAGAATTGCCGAGAATTGTTTTACGCTCGCGATCGAAAACGTCGGGCATCACCACAGCGTTTGAGACTCCGGTTTCGTCTTCGATGCTCAGGAATAGCAGCCCTTTCGCGGTGCCGGGGCGCTGGCGGCAGATGATGCATCCGGCGGTGCGAACCACGCGGCCGTTGTGCACGAATTTCAACTGCGCGGCGGGCGTAACGCCCAGCGCATTCAGCTTCTCGCGATGAAATGCCATCGGTTGTTAACCGATGGTGTGGTGGGTACGGCTAAAGTCTGAGTTGAGACGCGCACTGGCATTCTTGGGCGCGAGCGGCGGGGGGTTGGGTTTTGGGGTTTGGGGATTAGCGAAGAGTGGGCC
>JBEKLB010000109.1:0-16349 GCA_050010415.1 Bryobacteraceae bacterium
CGCTGAGGATTAAACCCCTTGCCATCGTCTTCCACTGTCATGACAACCCACTTGTTCCGGCTCGCCAGCGCTATTTTGACGTGTTGCGCCCCGGCATGAGCCGCTACATTCGAGAGGGCTCCTTGGAGAGCCTTATAAAGCGCCGTTTCGTAACGGCCGGGCAACTCTACTCCGAGCCTGCGGGCATCGAAACGGACCTTCAAGCCAGTTCGTTTGGCGAACTGGCGTGCGTATAGCCTTACCGCGGGCAGAAATCCTTGCTCATGCCAGATGGCCGGACCTAAGTCGAATGTGAGATGCCGGACGCCTTTCAGCGCATGGTTTATTAGTGAGACGAACTCTTTCAGTTTCCGCTGAAGCTGGCCGACAGCTCCTTTCTTCATGTCCAAGGCGATCACTTGAGTGTAGAGTTTGAGCACAATCAGGTCGTGCCCGATCTCGTCGTGGAGATCCTGCGCGAGGCGCCGTCTCTCCTTTTCGTAGGCATCTCCCAGTTCGACCGCAAAACCCTGCGATCGACGCTCGGCCAAGTTGACCCTCGCTTCCATCGAGTGGGATTCGGCCGCTGCTTCCTGAGCGTAGCCTGCCTGCAGAAAGAATCGGTACAGCGACGCCCATCGTAGAAGCGCTCGCCTCCACTGAGGTTCTCTGCGATCGCCGGAAGTCAGATAGGGAAGGCAGCTCTCCACGTACAGGTCAACCGCCGTGGCAGCGCACTCCGCGGGAACTGCGCATCGGGCCAGATCTTGCCCCTCGCGCTCACATTCTTCGCGATACTTTCGATGATAAGAGGAGAGGCCAGGTTGCCCTGGCAGAAGCGCAAGGCGCAATCCGGACAGTACCGTAGCATGCTGGGCGTCAAGATTGTACCGTTTGAGAAGCTTCTTCCAGTTCGTGCGGATTTGTGACGAATGCGGCAGCAGGAGCGCCGCAGCCTGCCCGAGCGGTTGCTTGACCTCCGACATCATCCGCTCCATGCCGTTAACGTGTAACGCTTCCATGGGCCACCTCAGTCAGCCGATCGAGCGTTTCTCCTAGCTCTCTTCGCACCCTCAAGAAAGCTTCCGGATCCGACTCCCACAGATATGGTTTCTGGGTGATTCGCTCCGCAAATTCTTCGGCGGCCCTTGGTCCAGCCAGCTTCTCTAGCAAAGTCAGATACTCGTGATCCTCCATGCCCTCGCGGATCAGCTTCAGCCGGATGCTTTCGATGGGAATGTCGGTATGCCCGCCGATTCGATCGGGGCGCCCTGGATAGAACAGAGTGCCGTCGCCGTTGCCCCCGACGAGCCGGACGTCGAGCCATGGGTCCTTCCCCCGCCCGTAGGCTTCGTCCATGCTGAAATACAGTTCGCCCTGGATGCGATATTTCCACGCGATCCATTGCATGACCCGGTTGGCGGTGCCGGGTGCGTCGATCATATAACTCGGCCAACCATCGAAATATTTGCCGCCCTGAATGTTACAACCGTGACTGGCGCACGACTGGTAAAACCACAAGCTCTTGCCATGTTGGATTTCACTGGTGTACATATCCAGCGTTGGAGCGTCAGCACAGAAGTCGTCATAGTTGGGCTTGCGCTCCAGACAATTCACGAGCGGCGTCCAGATCTGCACCACCTTCTCCAGCTGCTTCGCGAATGGAATCGTAACCAGGTTGCGGATTCTTGGGTCGGCTTTGAGCGCCGCGCGTCCGCGCTGAAGCACCTTTGGAAAGTCTGAAGCCGCGGGTTCGTCCCATAGATAAAGGAAAAGGCGATCGCTCCAACCTTTCTCTTCAAAGTGCTTCATCCACGCGGCCCAGTATCCCGCCTCTTGCTCAACACTTGGGAACATCGCGGGTGTTCGAAGCTCCACCGAAGTTGCCTTCGCCCCATGCAGCGGATCGTCTGCCGACAGGACAGTGCCGTCGAGAAAAGGCTCCACCTCGGCGTCATAAGCTTTCCAGTCGATTTGCGTCTCGCCGTGGTGATAGCTGTACTTAGGGTCCACCATGCTTCCGCCATGAATGCTGATGCGATGTAGGAGCGCCGCCTTAGCGTAGAGTTTCGTCAGCGAATAAAGGTCATCGTCGTCTGTATATTTACCGCGGTGTTGCTTGACCAGGGTGGTGCCATTTAGCCCGAAAGAAGACCTGAGAGTGGACGTCGACGGCAGCACGAAGGCCCAGACCGTCAGCTGGATGGGAACCCGGAACTCAATTGTCTGTCCCCGAGTCACACGCGCGGAGCCGGTGTATTTTCCCGGCGCCGCCGTATCGGGAATAAACACGTCCACCCACAGCGGCTGATTGCGGCCATGACGAACGGTGAAAGGAAATGCATTCCGCTTCTCATTCGCATAGCGGTCAATGCGCGGGATCAACGGATCGGGCCACAACCCCGCACTGCTTTCGAGCGTGGAAGGATGGGTGACATCGAGAAACGTTTCCAGGTAGACAGTGATTCGGTTTCTCGAGATCTCGGCTCCTTCTTGGGACCGGAAGTCAGAGAACTCTACGTCCAGACCCGGAACATCGTTGCCGTCGCCCCGCAACACGATCTGGAACGGTTCGAACTCATTGCGTCCCGCCGACAGCTCCGCACTCTTGGCCAGATGCGCTGGGGCTGGATCCAGCGCATTGACTTTTACCAAGGGATTCGTCACCCACCAGGTCAAGGAAGAGTCGTCGGCTTTCACTCTTAAAGGAACGGCCTGTAGTGCCAATGCAGCCAGAGTGATTTGCAGGATCATCCTAGGCCAACTGCCTTGGGGTTGCCGGCGTCTTCAGCCCCTGGATGAGTGTGCTGAGCTGTTCCACCTTTCCGTCCCACGATTCCGCATCCATCGCGAGCGATCTAGCGAGGCTCGGTCCGTGGTCCCCCGCTTCGAGCAATATTTCTAATTGTGTTAGGTACTCCGCGGGCGATCGGGCCATATGCACCAGGTGCCCGAGCTTTTGAACCTCGGGCAGCGGTGTGGCCACTACCGGCAGGCCTGCTGCCAGGTACTCGCGAAGCTTCAATGGATTGGCTGCGATGGTCAATTCGCTGACCAGGAACGGCAAAATAGCCGCATCGAAAGCCTTGCAGTACCCGGGAAGATCTTCGTAGGAGCGCCTTCCGAGAAGATATACGTTTGGCAATTGCTTCAAAGCTGAGGTGTCCGTTCGGGCCTCTCCGATCAAGACGAAAGACCAGTCAGGTCTGGCGCAGGCCAATGATCGAATCACCTCAAGATCCACCCAATCGGCGATTAGCCCGAAGAATCCTACCACCGGATGCGGCAGACCACTGCATTCCTCAGGTATGGGCGTCTCGGCAAGGCACGCTTTCCTGAAATGCGTTACATCCACACCGTGGGTGATCAAAAGCGTGTTGGGGTTATAGCGCTGTTTGGTCTCATGGAGCCGGCTGGCGGAGACGATCACGAGATCCGACTTCTCCATTAGCCTGCGCTCCATATCGAGCATCGCCGCCCTGTCAGTCCCCGTAAACTCCGAGTATTCGTCCACGCAGTAATAAATAAGGATGCGCTCTCCGAGCGAACCGGCGACGTCGGCCGAGCTGGGCACGAATGTCAAAGTGATCGGTCGCGCGAAGCCCAGTTTCCCGCAGATTCTCCGCAGGCTCCACAGAAGCACTTTTCGGTTCACCCACCTGGCGAGTCGACTGCCGTGGAACGGAATCACCAAAGGACAGAACAATGAGATATTTTCCGACACGCGACGCGAGCCTCTCGAAAACTCGCGTAGCTTCTTCCATGCTCGTCGAAGGTCGTGAACGGAGGCGGTAGGATTCCGAGTGCCAGTGGAGTTTACCCACAGCACGCGGTTCTTCTGAGCCAACCTGGAAACGATCTGCTTTTTGCTTAGCGGATCGCCATCCCAATCGTTGCAGAAGCAGATGATGTCGTTGTCCTCGATCATGCAGAGGCTTGCCTCCTTCCGACGTTGTGCTCGATAAATTGACGATGCCAAAGCTCGAAAACCAGCAGCATCCAAATCTCCTGGGATCGATCAACGCGCCCCTGCTCGTGTTCCTCGACAATGGAGGCGATGGCGCGATGCTCCAAGTAGCGGCTGCAGGCTGAGTGGCGTGGCAGAAGTGTGTCCCTGGTGAACTGACGTAGCGGCTGGCGCAGCCACGCTGATATTGGAACGGGAAATCCTTTTTTCCGGCGGTCAATGATCTTATCCGGGAGCACTCCTCGCATGGCCCGGCGTAGCAATGTCTTCCCGCCTTCCTTGCCGAGCTTGCTTTCGCCGGGCAACGTGGCGGCGAATTCAATCAGCTTATGATCCAGGAAAGGAACCCGGAGCTCCAGCCCGTTCGCCATGGTCATTTTGTCAGCTTTGAGCAGCAGATCATCGGGCAGCCATACTTTCGCGTCGACATAAAGCATCTGGTTTAGTCGCGAGGCGTTCTCAACGGTTTTGAAGTGGCTGCAGAACATTTCGCTCAGTTGTTGGTCTGACCGGGCAGTCTGGTCTCGGCCAATAAGCTGTCGTTTCGTGTCTTCACCGAATCCCCGGCAGACGCCGTGGTAGGTATCTTCGAGAGGCGCGCCTGACAGGCGCATATAATTCCGTAGCCGCTCCCCAGGCGTCAGGCGAGCCAGCCAGGGCGCAAGCCGCCGCAGCCCAGGGACACTCCTGCGAATCTTATCCACGGCCAGCATGCGGGAGTAGATCCCATAACCCGCGAGCACCTCGTCCGCACCTTCGCCTGATAAGACCACGGTGACGTGCTCCCGCGCCATCTTCGACAAGAAGTGCAACGGAACGCAGCTCGGGTCGCCCATCGGTTCATCGAGATGCCATACCAGTTCGGGGATGAATTCTTCGAAGTCCCTGGGCGTGATGCGGCACTCGTGATGTTGAGTTCCAAATGTGCGCGCTGCAAGGCGAGCATATTCAAACTCATTCGCCTCTCTTGCCTGAGCTAACGAACCTTCGTACCCGACGCTCAAGGTTTTTATGCGATCGCCGCGGTTGAAGCGGCTCATGGTTGCGAGGATGGCGCTCGAATCGAGTCCGCCACTGAGGAAGACGCCTAGCGGAACCTCTGACATCAAGCGTAAACTCACGCTTTCTTCGAGCAGCTCCCGGAATCCCTCCAAAATGTCTTTCGGGGAGCGTTCCGTCTCTTGCGAATAGTCGATGTCCCAATATTTCCTGATTCGCACCCCTCGGTCGTCAACCACGAGGGTATGCCCTGGTTGCAGGCGGAAAATGTCCTTGAACATGGTTCGCGGCCCCGGGACATATCGCAACGAAAGGTACTGGCCGAGCGAATCCGTGTCGACTTCTCGCGGAATGGTTCGGATCTCCAGGAGCGATTTGATCTCTGACGCGAACGCCAGAAAGCGGCTGTTTCGGTAATAGTAAAGCGGCTTTACGCCGACCCGGTCCCGTGCCAGTAGTAGCCGGCGCTTCCGGCGGTCCCAGATGGCGAAGGCGAACATCCCTCGTAGATACTGGACGCAATCATCGCCGTACTCCTCATAAGCGTGGAGAATCGTCTCGGTATCCGATTGCGTCTTAAGGGTATGCCCAGCCGCAACGAGATTGGCGGCCAAATCGCGATAGTTGTAGATCTCGCCATTGAAAATGATTGCGGCCGAACCATCTTCATTGAAGATGGGCTGCTTGCCGCCCTTCAGATCGATAATGCTGAGCCGCCGGAATCCAAGTCCCACCTGGCCTTCCACAAACTGGCCTTCATCATCGGGACCACGATGAGAAAGGACCTGGCTCATCCGTTGAAGTACGCGTGAATCGGCGAACTCTGCCGGATCGAAGTTTACGAGGCCACAGATGCCGCACATAAAACGACCTCCTGGCGAGTGGGACCGGCTTTTAAGCGGCCCTCCCGAATCGCGAATGTCTGTCTCAACAGACCTCGTTCCATGCGCAGCCAGAAGAACTCCCCTCGCATCACGAACCCTGCCACGTGCACGTCGGATTCGCCGGATGACAAAACAGCGATATCCGTAAAGCCCTGGTGCTCGAAAGAGCATGCGATCGCCGTTCCCGAGTCGATCTTCAAACGTGCCACGACTGGCGCCTTCATAACCGGCGCCACGAGGGTAATGGCTGCCGCGGAAGCAGGGCCAGTCATCCGGACGCGAAGCGCGGGGCTGGGTTCCAGAGCGCCGTAGCCATGGGAAATCCATCCCTCGATTGGATCGGTTTGTCCTTGAATAAGGTCCGCGGTGGAGGGCTCCGACGCGAATAAAGCCACCAGCAGCCCCGCTTCTTCGGACCACATTACGGTGGCGTTGTCGTCATGTTCCAGCGTCGAAGCGGCTAGGTGCTTTCCGAAATGAAAGTTGAAGTCGAAAGTATGTTGACCGGATCCTCGGAAGTCATCCGCGAGAATCCAGTACTCCCCCGGAACATGAATCAGACGGCGGCGATGAAGGATTCTTTCAGGCAAACGCGAGTATCCATCATGCTCTGCTTCCAGATACTCAACGGGGCCCGCCGTCGCTTGCGGCTCACGGTCCGACCAGCAGGCGCCGGAAATCTTAGAACTCCAGCGAAATGTTCCGGCACCCTCAGCCTGATCCCGGCCATCTATCGTGACGGTGTTATGAGCACGCGTGGATCGAAAGTATCCGCGCCACTCCGCTTTGCCGTTGTACGCGAACGTACCGGGGTCGACAAGCAGTTCGCGGCCATGACCGAACAGGCCGATCGAGAGAGCATCGGCATGAGCGTGGCCACCCGTCAACATTCCGAGCCCTCCGAAATCGAATATCAAGTGGCTATCGAGCGGTCCCCAGCCGGATCGCTGAATGTTGTAACCAGCATCGGGGCAAAATAGCTGTGTTTCCGCTGGCGGAGCGCTTTCCAGCGCATCGTAGGCATCCCAAGCCTCCTTGCCGAGAAGCCAAAAGTTTTCCTCGGAGAAGGCCCCGGCTTGATATTTGAAATCAGGTCTGCGAAACATGATGGCGCCGGCGCACAACGCGTCATTAAACGAGCGGTAGGTCCTTTGTTGCAGGGCCAGCGCGCGGCCCCCATCGTCGTCTCCGAGCAGCGCGATCGTGCCATCGGGCCGGGTAACGTGCATCAGGAAGCGGAGCATGTCGCGGACTTTCTGGCGGACCTGCGCCGGAACGGGGAACTGGTTCCAATCGGCGAGGATGAGCGCCTGAAGGTAAAAGTCGAGAGCGTAGCAGTGGTAGTACGAAGACAATTCGGCGTACACGCCGTCAGGCAGAATCTGTCTGTCCGCTTCTTTCCACAAGAGCCGGGCGCCTTCGTCGAGCCAACGGGCTCCACAGGCCTGATCTCGAAAAATTAGTCCCGCGACGAAGAGGGCCGTGGCCTCGCCGATCAGATGGGTGTTTGGACTGCTGTACAACGACGTATGCCGGCGAATATGTTCGAGCTGCGCGAACAACGAATCGCCAATGCGTCTTGCAGAGATTTCATCAAATGACTCCGACGGAATCAGGAAGAACATCGTCCACAGCCAGGAAGTGACTCGGATTCCGATTTCGAGGCTGGATTGCCAATTGATTCCGCGGCGAAGTGGGTTTTGCTCGATCCAACTCTCCAGTTGCGCCACCGCTTCGGCGGCATAACTTTCGTTGCCGGTCCAGTGGTACGCTTTGGCCAACCGCGGCAGGTGTTGATGCCGGTTCAGTTCGTGGACGTTCTTCACATCCCTCCCGTGGGGATCACGTTCGGGATGATAATCGGTCCAGAATCGCTGCTCCCAGGTTTGCCCTGTGAAGGGATCGCGGTGCCAGTCGATCTTGGACACGAGCGCCGCCGGACCAAGATTCAGCAGCTCAACCTGGTGCTCGCGGAGTTTTTCTGCTTCATCGACCGCCCTCTCGATCCACTGTGGCGCTTTTTTATCAATGAATGCGTGCGTCTGGCGCCGGCGGCCGCCGTAAAAGCGACGTGAGGGCGCTCCAGCAAGATAACTCTTGAAGCCCCAACCCTGTGGTGCTTCCGGATCGTCGATTCCCCGGCCAATTCGCTCCCAACCCGAGTGGCCTTTTTCGCGCACCCGGTGTACAAGCTCGCGCGAAGTCATGGAGCCCAGCCTCTTGAGCTTCGCCACGGCTTCGCTGATTTCACGTTGAGACATAGGCTTCTCCCGGCGCGATCACGTGCCTATATATGTCCATCAAATGCTCCAGTTCCCCTCTACCAGACGGCCGCGCGATCCGCTCGAAAGCCATGGACGACTCGATCTTCATGGTTGATTCGATCTTGGAGAGCAGATCCGTGACATCGCCGGGCTGAAAAAGAATGACGCCTTTCGGACGCGAGCCGACGCGGCTCGCAACCACTGGAACACCTAATGCTAAGGCCTCACGCACCGAAATTGAATCGGCGTCGTACCACGTTGTTCGAACAAAAAGGTCGGTTCGAGACATCAGAGCCAGGCATTGAGGATGGATCACGTCGCCTACCAGCAACATGTGGTTCTCCAGACCGAAGTCGCGCACTTGCTTTCTGGCCTCCGATTCCTGTTCCCCGCTGCCCATCACCAGGCAGCCCACGGACGGATATCGAACCCGGAGCATGGCAATCGCCGAAACAAGCAGATCAAAACCGTATTCCGGACGGAAAAAGAGAGCCGTCGAAAGCAACGGCCGATGTTCTTCCATCCACGCGACCGTCTTGCGATCAAGCGGTATTTCGTCGAGCACAGTCTCCAAGTAGGCTGGTGCGATATCGATGCGATCGGTGCGCTGGCCCAATAGAACCAGGGCATCTCGGACAGCCGGGCTGACGCAAATCACTCGCGAGTACAAGCGGCACGTTAAACGTACAAGTCGGCGGCGCCATCCGCGCAGCGCTGTCACATATCCGGGCGCCAGGCCCGAGTGAAGCGTCAAAATGCAGCTTCTGCCGGACTGGCCCACTATGCCGCACCACAGCGCGAGCAACCAGCTCTTCCAGTTGTGACCGTCGATATGAAGATGCAAAGTCCAACCCTGGAGCGAATAGCGCAGTAGTGTGAAGTGGAAGCGCCAACTCCGAACATCGCGGGTATCCAGTACCCGGCACTCTACGCCTGCCGCCGTGAGGCCGCGCTGGATCCCCCAGACATGCACGGAGATTCCACCGTGCGGTGGCGGATACGGACCAATCAAAAGAATCTTCATGCGCAGACTCGCACTTTCACCAAGCGCTCATAGAGGCGTTCGGTTTCGCCAACGGACCGCTCCATGGAAAACAATTCAGCCACTCGATGTTTCCCGGCACGAGCGTATCGAGCCGTCAGATCCGGATCAGCCAGCAGCTTGATCATTGCCTCCGCCAGGGCTTTGGCATCCCGAGGCGGAACGAGAAGGCCAGACACGCCATCCTCGATAATCTCCGGGTTGCCGCCCACTTTCGTTGCAATCACCGCCACCTCCGACGCCATCGATTCGAGCAGCGAGTTCGACAATCCTTCGCTCAACGACGGAAGGACGGAAAGCGTAGTCTCAGAGAGCAGCTCCGGGACATCCGTACGAAATCCGGTAAACACAATCGCTCGTTCCAGGCCGAGCCGGCGGCAGCGCCCCTCGAGTTCCTCCCGATGCGCTCCGTCCCCGACCACCAGAAAACGAACGTCCGGGAATGCGCGCGCCACCACTGCGGCTGCATCGAGAAAATATTCGATTCCCTTCATTGGATTCAACCGTGATGAAACCAGAACTATGCGATGCGCCGCCGACAATCCGAGCTCCTGGCGCAAGGCACTGCCCTTTTGATGCTTTTCGAATCTCGACAAGACAATCCCGTTGCGGATGACGGCGATTTTCCGCGGGTTGTATCCCTGTTCGATTAGCGTTTGACGGATGGCTTCAGCATTGACCAGGACACAGTCGGCCAAGCGGCAAACTGTCCGTTGTACGTGACGCTGGCGGGCCGTCAGAATGTCGCCGGTGTCTCGGATGGATGCCACCACAATCGGGTTTCCGGCCAAGCGGGCCGCGGGAACGGAGAACACATTCGCGTAGAAACCGTAACTATGGACCACCTGGATGCCATGTCGCCGGATATACCGCGCCAGCCGCAGCGTTTGCCACAACGTCTTCGGGCCGTATAAACTGGCGATCTGAAATTCCGGAAGCGGAATGTTCAACTTTTCGACCTCAGCCAGCAGTTCTCCATAATTCCGCAGACAACCCAGACGCAAATCAAAACGCGACGAATCGATTGCAAACGCCAAATTCGTAAACTGTCTCTCTGTTCCGCCAATCTTGAAGTTGGTGACCATTTTCAGCAACTTGATTCGTTTTCCGGAGTTGGTCATTTCCTCTCACCCACGTGGGCTAGGCTGCAGCGCAGCCGCACCCTCGCGCCCCTCCATCCAGAAACGTTCTCGCCCAGAGCTCGAACGAAATCAAGGTCCACAGCTGAAGCTCTAAGTTGCGCCCCCTTTGATGCCTTTCGACCAACCGCTCTATATATCGAGTGTTAAAGAATCCGCGGCGGCGGGCTTGATCTCCCAGCAACAACTCGCGGACGTACGACCCGAGCTTGCCGCGAAACCAATACCCTAACGGAATTGCAAAACCGCGCTTCGGCCGGTCAATGATGCTGTCGGGCAAAATCCCTCTCATCGCTCGCTTGAACACGTATTTCGGTGTTCCTCCGCTCAGATTCATTTCCCCAGGGATAGTTGCTGCGAATTCCACTAGCTTGTGATCGAGCAGAGGTACACGAGTCTCAATCGAATGCGCCATACTCATTCGATCCACCTTGGTCAGAATGTCCAGCGGCAGATACGTCTTGATATCGAGGCCTTGTAAGTTGGAGAGCCAGTGCCGATCTCTGGCGTCCAGGTAAGAAGCTCTGGCGCGCCACGGCTCATGGGCGGCGAGCAATTCGGAAAACTCGGGCCGGAATAAATTGTCGAGGTCGTCGCGCCGGAACAGGGTTGATGAATCCAGATAGCGCTCCACGCCGGTGAGAGAGGAGTGCCGCAGGTAATTGCGTCCCCGCATGCCTTCCGGCATCGCCCGGCTGATGCGCGCCATGGCTTTCCGCGCCGGATCTGGCCAGGACGGTGCATCGCGTTCCCGCTCTTCAACACTGTATTTGTCGTACCCAGCGAATAGTTCATCCCCGCCATCGCCGGATAAAACCACCTTCACCTTTTGCGCGGCCAGCTTGGAAACCATATAGGTAGGAATCGCGGAGGAGTCGCCAAACGGCTCATCCAGGTGCCAGGCAATTTCTTCCAGTTCGTGCAATACGTCTGCTCCGAGGGTGAGTTCGTGGTGGTCGGCCCCAAGCCTCATAGCGACCACACGTGCGGAGTCGAGCTCGCTGTATTCTGGTTCCGAAAATCCAATAGAGAAAGTTTTCAACGGCTCTGGCGTGAACCTGGCGGCAGTTACCGCCACTGCGCTCGAGTCGATTCCTCCGCTGAGAAACGACCCTAACGGCACGTCGCTGACCATATGGAGGCGGACCGATTCTTCCAGCAAGTGCCGAAGCCGCTCGACGAAATAATCTTCGTGCTTACCGTAGTCGGGTGTGAACTTGAGGTCCCAATATTGCGTGATGGCCGGGACGCGCCCTGGTGAAGCAGTCAGGAGGTGTCCAGGTTCCAGCTTCTTGATTCCCGCGATTATCGCTTCGGCCGGAGGCGTAGAGAGAAACGTGAATAGATGCGCGACCGAACCCCAATTAAGGGTTCGCTCGACTTCAGGAAGCTGGAGAATCGACTTCAACTCGGAGGAGAAGATGAGTCGGCCGTTGATTTCGGCATAATAGACTGGTTTGATCCCGAGCCGGTCCCGCGCCAGCAACAAGTGTTTCTGTCTCTCGTCCCACAACGCGAAACCAAACATTCCGCGTAGATGTTGTACGCAGTCGTTCCCATATTCCTCGTATAGATGGACGATAACCTCCGTGTCGCTGCGAGTCGAGAAGTGGTGGCCGAGTGCCTGTAACTGTTTCCGCAGCTCGCAAAAATTGTAGATCTCGCCGTTGAACACCACCCACACCGAGCCATCCTCGTTATGCACCGGCTGGCGCCCGGATTCCAGGTCGATAATGCTCAACCTCCGCATCCCCAGACCGGCGTTCGCACTCATGTAGAAGCCTTGGTCATCCGGGCCGCGATGCACGATTGCCGCGCACATGTCGCGCAGCTCTGGTTCGAATATTGGCTTGCCTTCGAAGCTCACGATGCCGGCGATTCCGCACATTCTAGGCCAGCTCCCTTCGTAATCCGAGCGCCTGCCGGACCAACCGCTGGAGCACCAGCCGCTCGTCGAGGCTCAAGAGATTAAGACGCCATACCAGGGCGGCGTAGGCAATTGTAAAGGCCAAGCCAGAAGCCGCTAAACCCTGCAATATCGAGCCATGCATCTGCATCTTCACGATCAGGGCGAACGCCGCTGCGCCGATCGCGGCGCTCATCAAGAACGCAAGCCGCCGCCACGGCAGGAGCTCCGCCGTGCTCACCTGCATCAGGGTCTTGACGCGCACCATCGCAGCTATCTTGAACGCGAGCGTCGCTACAACAGTTACGAGCGCCGCGCCGATCAGATGAAAGTGAAGGAGCGACCATTGAACTAACGCTGCGATGATTGCCAGACGCATCAGGTTGAGCGCGAGTATCAACCGAGTCTGGGCAAACACTCGAAGGACCCCGTCCACCTGGAGGATCGAAAACAGGATCATAGCCGACCAGACCATAAAGATCGGCACGCTAGCGGCGTACCTGGCCGTAAAGAGAGAAACGATGACGTCGCGAGCGCTGACCAATAAGAACGCAACCAGGGGGAAAAACAGCACGGCCAGTTTCCACGTAGTGTCGCGCCAGATTCCGACCACGGCGCGTCTGCGCCCTTCGGCTAAACTTTCTTGCATCTTGACCATCATCACGTCGCTGGTCGGTGACGCGGCAAAATCCACCAGTGGAACTTGGAGACAGCCGACCGCGAATACGGCCAAAGCCGCCGGGCTATACAAGTACGAAACTGCGTATTGGGGAAGGCTCGCTTGCAGAGTTTCGATGACAACCGCCAGCCCGAACGGCAGGGCGTAGCTGAACTGACGTTTCAGGGCTGCTCCGTCCAATCGCAACGAGCTGCCGAACTCCTTTCGAAAATAGAGCGAGGTGGCCACCACTCGCAAGGCAGCAATTAAGATCGCTCCTTTGAGTAGCCACTCCAATTGCCCGGACAGAATCCCGGCCAGAATGAATGCCGCCGCCCGCGCTATGTCCGATAACCCATAGGATGCCGAGGCCCAGAAATACTTCGCTCGCGAGATCAAAACAATCTCGAGGGGCGCCGATAGCATAGTAAGAAATAGATAGGCTCCCAGCCAGGGCATGTACTGAGCGATTTGCCCGTTATTCATCCAGTGGGAGATCCGCGGGGCGAGGATTACCAGAGTTCCGAAGCAGGCCAACCCAGCCGCTCCAAGAACCGCTGTAGCGTTAGCAATATAGCGGCCAGCCTCCCGCGGCGCCAAGGGCAGGAAGTAATACAAGCTGGAAGCCATCCCGAGTTGGGCTATGAAAAACACACTGGATTGGATCAGGAATACCTGCTTGTATGTTCCGAACTGAGAGGGATCGAAAATTCGAGTTAGAACGACGGGTATGAAGAAGGTCGCGGCGAAAGCGAGCGTTCGCCCAGCCATCAGCAACATGGCGGGCTTGAAGACCGACCTCGCTTCGGTTTCATTGGCGATCGCCGCGGCGGCCATCAATTCCCTCCTTCAATCCGTCGCGCTGCCGTAACCATACCGACCAAAATGTAGGGAAACCACGTGAGGACATTCCCGTTCGACAGACCGCAAACGAAGAATCCAACCATGGCGATGGCTAACCCTGATCCCACGCACGCGAGGTTGGGCCTCGAGGGATGCCCCGCGAGTTTCATCGCATGATAGACTCCCAGGCCCACGAACGCCATGAACGCAACAAACCCCAGAGCGCCCGTCTCGCTAAGGGCCTGAATGAAGGTGTTATGTGTGACGAGAGCTCCTCGTGTGTAGAGTCCTTGCGGCGCGTACAACGGCCAGGCAACCACGGAGCAAGCTGGCCCTACGCCGAGAAGCGGGTGATCTAGGAACATGGACAGACCCGCCTGCGAGGTGGCTATGCGCTCCTGGAAACTATCGTCTTCGCTGATATTCTTGAAATCCTCGTTGCGTGACCAGAATCTGCTGGCAAACATCATCGCCGCGCCGATCGCAACAATGATCAGCGCTTTGAGAACCATACTGCGCTGCTTCCAGGCGATGAGAGCGATAACGGCCACGAGACCAATCAGGCACCCGCGCGAGAAGGTGACATAAACTCCAGCCATATACACCAGGGACATCCCCACTACAACAAGGCGCCCCAGCCAGCCCAGCTCAACCGCGAGAAAGGCCACGATGGGCACCAGGATCACCAGGCTGTAGGCGAGATCATTCGGATTGGCAAAGATCCCAACCCAGGCGGTTCGGCCTTCCACGATTTGGCCCTGCCAGTAGTTCCTCAATACGCTAACTGCCGGAATCAACCCTCCGATTGCCATGGTCCACATCAAACCGCGCAGCCGGCGCACGGTGGTTGCGGCATTCACGATCAGGAAAAAAACCAGGACCATTTTGGATAAATCCGAAACCGCGGCGACTGCATGGCCCGGCCAGAGCGCGGTCATGCAAGAAAGCGCGGCAATCCCCAGAAACCCGATCAGCAGGCCGCCTTCAGGCCAGCCGAAGTCGAAGGTGCCGCGGCCAAGCATCGTCTCGCCGAGCAGAGTAATGAGCGCCAAGCCAGCAACGATCTTGGCCGGGTGTATCAATTCCACCGCCGGCCAAAGCACCGGCAGATTCAGATATAGGAGGGACACAAATATCAACAGGAGCCAGTAAGAACCTGCTCTGCCCTTACCTCCGCCTTTGGCTTTGCCATCGCCGCGCCGCTCGCCAAAGCGGACGTCGGCGGCACGAAAAGTGCGAATCGGCGCGATTTGTGATGCCCGGTCGAAACCTGTAACGCTAAAACCTGTCACTTCAGTTATCCCCGCAGACGGTGTGCTGCCGCCGGCAGCCGTTCACCCAGTCAAACGCGTGCCGGATCTGGCAGCCCAAAACCGGCCCCGAGAAGGACCTGCCGCCATCCAGGCTGGAGTTCTCCCACAGAACCGTGCGCGGAATCGTCAGCAAGGGATGCCACGGGTCCCGGTGGGTACAACCTGTATATCCGAAACGGTAGCCGGCAGCGGCCACGGCGCTCACCGACCGAGTGGTGAACAACCCACTGGGATAAGTGAAGTGCTTCACTTCAACCCCCAACATTTTTTCGATCGCCTGGCGCGAGCCCACCACTTCGTCCATGACGCGGCGTTCGCTCTCATTCGGCAACAACGTATGGGTCTTGGTGTGGGAGCCGACGATCATTCCGGCTCGCTGGATCTCAGAGAGCATTTCCCATGTAAGCGAGCGGAATGTATCGGTAATACCCTCTGGAAGGGAAGCCTCTTCTTCGAGGATCGAGACAACATGTTCTACCGCTGCTAACGGAAGGGCTTCGATCAGTACGCGAGTCGCTTGATAGGGCGTGAGTGAAGCGACATCCGGCAGGGAGATCCCGCCCCAATTATTCGGAACGTGGCAGCCGGGCCGCTGAGCCAGCAGAGCATAAAGTTTGTCGTGAACTTGAGTACGCTTGGTACCGATCAGATCGGTTACCACAAAGACCGCCGCCGGAATGCCTTTTTTCTGAAGCAGTGGAAAAGCAAGGTCGCAAAAATCTCGGTAGCCGTCGTCGAAAGTGATCGCGGCCATCGGGCGGTCTAAGCGGGACCTTGATTCCAACCGGCTTCCGACTTCATCCAACGTTACGAAGCGGAACCGGCGGCCGATCCAGTCCAAGTGCCGTTCCAGCATCTTCCGGCTGATCAAAAGGGACGGGATGGAAGTCTGAGCGCTGCTTGCAAAATCCTCGACCACCCTGTGGTAGCCAATCACCACGGGAATATTGCCCAAGCCGGAGAGCGACTCTGCGATGTGGTCCATTCCGGTGCGTGCCAGGACGGTCGCTGCCCCTGCCTTGATCCAGTTGCGAATCATAAGGCGGTCCTCGCCGTCAAGCGCCGTATGGTTGTCTTTGAGGCTCTTCCCAGCTGCACCGATAAACGCCACATCCGTCCGACGCCACCCGGCGGGTACAATTCCAGCCTCCCTAAATCCCGGCTGTTGCGGCTCCAGTGAGACTTGTAGCGCTCGTTTCCATGTAGCAAGTCGAATTCCCGGGCGCCTTCCCCCACGGCATTCTTGATGGCCAATCCCATCGTCACCAGACCTACACTGTAGTTCGCGAAGGCTGGATCGAATCCTGACTGATAGAAGTAGAAAACCTGGCGGTAACAAAACCCGTAAAGGCAGG
>JBEKLB010000110.1:0-16319 GCA_050010415.1 Bryobacteraceae bacterium
GTTGGGGGAGTGCTCACGTACGGCGGCGCGGGGTTCGTGGACTTCACGTCCTGCAGTCTGGCGAACGAGCCGGTCGGCTTGCAATTTGGTCCCGACGGCAACCTTTACGTGGCCATGCTCGGAAGTTCCGAGGTGATCAAGTTCAACGGCTCCACGGGCGCGTTCATGAGTGTGTTCGCGAACTCGAGTCCCCTGACAGTCGATCTGGCTTTCACTCCCGGGCTGAGCGCGACGGCGGAACTGTTTGGAAGCGCCGGAGGCAGTTCGTCCGTGGAACTCCTCACCGGCCAGCCGTGGACCGCCACGTCCAACAGTTCGTTTTTGCATATTTCGTCCGGCAGCGCCAGCGGGACCTCCGGCGGACTGGTCTTTTTCACCTGCGATCCGTTCACCGGCACGGGATCGCGCACCGGCACGTTGACCATCGCGGGTCTGACGGTCACTGTCACCCAGGCGGGAACGAATTATACAGGCACGGGCCCGGTGACGATTCTTCTGGGGAGCTCCTTCGATGGTGTCGGGGGCACTCCGGTTGCCGTGGATGCCGGCGGCAACGTCTACGCCGCTACCACCACCGGGCTTTATGAGTGGAGCGCGGCGACACAGCAGGTGAATGCCCTGGTATCGTCGGGGCTCAGTTTCCCGAGTGGACTAGCCGTGGATGGCTCCGGTAATGTCTATATCGCAGGCGGCGGCGACAATACGATCAAGGAGTGGATCCCCTCCACGCAGCAGTTGACCACACTGGCGTCGTCAGTCTGCGGCAATTCGGATTTTCCCGACGAATTGGCGATGGATGGCGCGGGCAACCTCTACGTCACATGTCCTATCAGCCAGACGATCGGGGAATGGAGCCCGCTGACGCAGCAGGTGACTACGCTGCTGTCGGCGGCGCCGCTCACACCAAACGGCGTGGCGGTGGACAGCCTATTCAATGTCTACTTCGCGGAGACCGGGCCTTTGCCTTCTGGCAGCACGCTCGCGAAGTGGAGCCCTTCCACGCAGCAGGTGACCACCCTGGTGCCCATCTCGGCGGGGCTAAGTCTTCCGTCCGGGCTTGCAGTGGACGGCTCCGGCAACGTCTACATCGCCGATCTTCGCAACTACACGCTGTGGAAGTGGAACGTTTCGACGCAGCAGCTGACTACGTTGCTCACGTCGTCGTCCAGCGTGGAGCCGGTTTCCGTGGCGGTGGACGGGTCCGGCAACCTCTATGTTGGCGGCGATGAGGTTCCGGGGTTCTTGGAAATTCCTAACGCCTACGTTGGTCCCGCCAGCCTGAACGAGCTTTCCCCCGCTGGATCGGACGCGCTGCTCCCCGTGGTCTCTCTTTCTCCGATTTCCCTGAGCGGCGTCTTCGCGCCGATCAGCAGCCAGAGTTGGCTGACCATTGGAACCATCAGCAATGAAGCCGTTGATTTCTCATTCACCCCAAACAGGTCCGATTCTTCGCGCACTGGATCCATCAATATCCTAGGCCAGCAGATCGCGGTAACCCAGGCGGCCAGCCTGACAACGCTCACCCCCGCCCTGTTGGCCTTCAGCTATGAAGCGATCGGCGACCCTAGCGCTTCCAAGACCACGGTCTTCCAGAACAGCGAATCGACCGCGATCAAGATTTCGAGCATCGCGGTAAGCGGCGTGAATCCGGGAGATTTCACGCTGGGTGGAAACTGCCCAACGATCCTCGGCAAGGGAAAAAGCTGCAACATCACGGTCACGTTTACGCCGTCGGTCTTGGGAGACGAGAGTGCCATCCTGGCGGTAGCCAGCAGCTCCCCTACCAGTCCGCAGTACGCGTCTCTGACCGGAATCGGCATGGCGCCCGTCGCGCTATCGGCTACCAGCCTGCATTTCGGAGCCGTTGCGGAAGGCAATACCAGCGCGCAGCAAACCGTCACCCTGACGAATCGCGAGAACTTCGCTTTGAACTTCACCAGCATCCTAACCACCGCGGGCTTCGCGATATCGAGAAACACGTGCGGAACGAGTATCGCCGCTAAGACCACCTGCAACATCGGCGTGACGTTTTCTCCCATCGTGCTCGGAGCGGCCAGCGGCACGCTGACATTCACCGACAATGCCGGGAGCAGCCCGCAGACGGTCAACCTCTATGGCGACGGAATCACGCCGGTCAGTCTATCGGTTGGCATTTTGTACTTTGGCGAAGTGCAAGTGGGCAAAACCAGCGCGCCCCAGAACGTGACGCTGACCAATCACCAAAACGTGGCGCTCGGCTTTACCAGCATCCTGGCGAGCGCGGGCTTCGAAATTTCGAGCAACAGCTGCCCGGGGAATCTTATCGCCAGTGGCGCCTGCGTGATCGGCGTGACGTTTTCCCCAACGGTGAAGGGCGCTGCCACTGGAACCCTCGCGTTCACCGACAATGCTGAAAATAGCCCGCAGACCGTGACTCTGAAAGGAACCGGCGAGTAGCAGCTGCGGGGAGCAGTGGTTTGGATTTTTGACCAAGCCCTAGCCCAACAATTGCAGCGCCTCTTGGACCACCCGCTCGGCGCTCACGCCGGTCATGCAGCGATGATCGATCGGGCATTCGCGCAACAGGCACGGGCTGCAATCCACGGGATGCCGAACCACGCGGGCGTTGGGTCCCGTAGGTCCGGTGGTCGAATCGTCGGTGGGCCCGAAAATCGCGACGGTCGGCACGCCAAGCGCCGAAGCGATGTGCATGGAGCCGGAATCGTTGGTGAGGAACAATTCGCAGCCCGACGCCAGGTCGATAAACTGGGCCAGCGTGGTCTGGCCGGCGTAATTGGTGACCTGATGTCCATTGAGAAGCTGAGCCACTTCCCCGCAAAGCTCGCGCTCGCCCTTCGAGCCGAATAGGGCAATGGAAGCTCCCCGAGCCGTGGCCAAGGCGCCAGCCGCTTCGGCAAATCGCTCAGGGAGCCAGCGTTTGGCCGTCCCGTAAGCCGCGCCGGGGCTGACTCCGATCACCCGCTTTGCGCTCGGAACCGCTCCCGAACCCAGGCGGATTTCTTCGCTCTCAGGCATCGCGTCGATGATTCCAGCGCGCCGCAGCAATTCTAAATAATAGAAGCGCTCATGCCGGGGGATCTGGCCGGGTTTCGGCACGTTCACCGCGCGCGTGAGCAACAGTTGGCGCCCATCCCGCTTGTAGCCGATTCGAGTGGGAATCCTGGCCAGCCAGGCGATCCACGCGGCTTCGAAAGCATTTTGTAACAGAATGGCGCAATCGAAGCGCCGGGATCGTAATTGATGGCCCGTCTGCGAGGGTGATTGCCCGCTATAGAGGATGATTTCGTCGATTAATGATTCCCGTCCGTATAAATCCGCCACCCAGGGCTTGGCGAGGACCGAAATCCGGGCTGTGGAAAACCGCTCGCGAATGGCTCGCAGTGCCGGCAGGGACATCACGGCGTCGCCCACCCAATTGGTGGCCCGGACCAGGATATTGGAGAAGTCCAAGTACCTAGCGTAGCTTACTCAATTGCCCCACCGACTCAATTGTCCTACCGAGCCCGAGTCACCGCACCGAGCCGGGGCGGTTATGGAGTGGTCCTTAGATGGTTTCCAGACCTTGCTAGGAGTAATCTTGCATACAGAACTGGCCCAAAACCGGCTAAACGCGTGTGCGCGTACCGTTAATACCCTCAAAAGAGTCAGTTCAACCACTCATGGGTACTATAGGAAAATTAAACCGGAGGCTTAATAATTACATTTACCTAGTACGAAGGGTGGGGAACGATTCAATGGATCTCGTTACTGAAAACCGGCCAGAGACCTGTTCCAACTTAGGCCTCGACTGCGGCACTTGCATTCAGCGCTGCGCTTCAACCACGGCTGCCATTTGCCCAGACTTGCAACCCGCCGGCGTCCACCGGATCTTCTTCCAGCTTTACCCTTCCTCCGCCTGCCACGTCATGGCCCACGCGTTCATGCGCGCCTATGACGATGCCGGCACGCCGAAGAAGCCGATGGTGATAGCCGCGCGCGCCAACGCCGCCGCTGCCGCCTGAAGCGGTCCGTTGGCACTTAGCTATTGGCCATTGGCAAACAGCCAATATCCCAACCGCTAACGGCCAAAGGCCACCAGCCAACCTCCAACCAGCTAGAATAACAATCGTATGGTCGTGGAGATCGAAGGCGTCTCTCTTCATCTCGCTCATCCCGACGAACTCACTGTGACCTGGGTGGGCCAGGAAGAAGTTATGCGCCAGTTGCTGGCCGCGTGGCTGGTGGTGGATTCGGCGGACGTTCCCATGAATCCGCGCCTGTTGGGCAAACCGGGCGTGGGCAAGACGACGCTGGCCTACGCCGCGGCCAAGCGCTTGAACCGGGAAGTGTATATCATGCAGGCGACGGTGGACACCCGTCCGGAAGACCTGCTCGTCACGCCGGTCATTGAAGGCCAATCCAAGCTTCGATACGTAGCCTCGCCGCTGGTGACCGCCATGCTGCGCGGCGGAGTGGTCATTCTGGACGAAGGCAACCGGATGAGCGAAAAAAGCTGGGCTTCCTTAGCGCCGCTGCTGGATAACCGCCGCTACGTGGAATCCATCGTGACAGGCATCAAGATCAAGGCGCACCCGCTGTTCCGCCTGGTGGCCACCATGAACGACGACGCGTCCACCTTCGATTTGCCCGAATACATCCATTCGCGGCTGCAGCCGCAGCTTACCATCGATTTTCCGGAGCGCCACGAAGAGTACGCCATTCTCAAGGAAAATGTACCTTTCGGCGACGAGCAAATTCTGAACTATGTCACCGAGTTCCTGCAGCAGGCGCATTCGGCGGACGAACGCTACACGGTGCGCGACGGCATCAACATCGCGCGCTTCGTGATGAAACTCAAAAGCCTGGACAACGGGCTGACGCTGTCCAGCCAAAGCGACGAGCGTTTTCTGATGCGCACGGCCATTCTCGAAACGCTCGGGGACGAGGCGTTGCGGTATGTCCCCAGGCCCTGATCCAAGAGCCGCTGAAGACCCGGCCAGCCTGCGCCGGGGTAATTTCACCTATTTTCCTGTAATTCCGGGCCGGCTCGAATTCGCCATGGAAGTGCGTCGCGTAATTTTGCGCGAACGGCCGCGAATTGTGGCAGTGGAGCTGCCTGGTTCGCTGGAAGATGTCTACCTGCAAACGCTGGCGCGTCTGCCGGAGATGACGGTGATTCTTTATCCGGATCCGACCGACGAAGAGCGCGCCATCTACGTACCCGTGGAGCCTTGCGATCCTTTCACCGAAGCCGTGCGCACCGCGCTCGAAATCGACGCCGAGGTGATTTTCATAGAGCCTGATTCGGGCGACCGTCCGCATCTCCCCGATAGCTATCCGGACCCCTTCTCCATCCGCTATATCGGGCTGAACAAATACATTGAGGCCTATCGCGTCTACCCGCAGCCCCGCAGTGAGGAGACCGCGGCGCACGCCGCCGGCATGGCGTGGAAGCTGCAAGGCGCCGATCCGCTGGCGGGTGTTTTTGTCGTGGTCTCATTGAACCTTCTCGACCCCTTGCTGGATGCGATGGAAGCGCCGCAGGATTCGCCGCGCAGTGCCGCGCCGCCCGATATCCGATTGCTGAACCCTCACCCGGATTGCCTGGCCGAGATCACCGTCGAGTATCCGTATTTACAAGACCGGTACGAATTTTTTCGGACCCAGATGACGCCCGATTGGTCCGTGGACCGGCCCAAGGTCCAGTTCGATTTGTTGCGCGAGGCGGAGAAGGAATACGTCAAGAACACCGGCGACAAGGTGGAGTACTGGCAGCGCCGCATGCTGGCACGCTTCACCCGCAACCTGGCGTCTATAAACGGCGATCTGATGGCCGGAGTTTTCGATTTGGCCGTCGCCGCGCGATCGGTGGTGGACGACAATTACGCCTACGAAGTGTGGCAGATGGCCAATCGATATCCCGCGCAAAAAACGAGCAGCGATTTGATGGAGACGGTGAATTTATCCAGCCAGGAGATTTGGTTCAACACCAAAAAGCTGCGCCTGCGACGCCGTCTGCCGCGTCCCAAACAGCGTCTGGTGCCCAAGGCGCTGAAGGAGCGCAAGAAGGAAAAGTTTGAAGGCGAATGGGCGCGGCAAACCGATGGAACGGCCATTTGTTCTTATCCGCCGGAAGATCTGCTCATCGAGGATTACGGCCGTTTCCTGAAGCGCAAGGCCAAGAGCGTGTTGTCAGAAGAGCGCTCGCGCACCGAGCCTTTCACCACTTCTATTCTGGATGGCATCGATCTGCGCGAGACCATCCGCAACTGGCATGAGGCCAAGATTTACGTGCGGCAGCTGGACCGTATATCGGGCGAAGTGGGCGCGACGGTGGTTATTTTCGATGAAGATCCCGAGGATCGTTATCAATATCTAACCACCTGGCTAGGCGAGCATCAGAACGAATCGGACATGGCGTTTTATTCCACCCATCCGTTCCAGCATCTGGTGGGGCCAGGCATCGGCCGGGCCGAATATGGCGGATTTCTGATGGCGTTGCCGCCGCGCCGTATGTTGGATGTGTGGACGGATCCGGATTACGATTTCGCTCGCAATAAGCCGGAGCGCCTATTGATGGCCGCTTTGGATTATTCGAAGCAGCGATTCGTGGTGTATGTGGCTTCGAAGCCGCCGCGCTCCATTTTCCGCTCGATTGCCGCGCATTTGAATCGCCGCATCATTTATATTCCAATCGGCGCGTTGAATCCGACGAAATTGAAGAAGCTGCGCGTCGTGCATGTGCTGGATAGCTATGAACGGCGGGATGAGGCGAAGGATTATATCTGGTAAGCAAGGATTATATCTAGTAAGCAAGGATCGCTTCGACCAGTCCGTCGATGGTGAATTGCCTGGCTTCGGCGTTCACGCTGAGACCATGCGCGCATAACGTGGACGAAGTCACTGGGCCGATGGACGCTACGCGCACGCCTTCTAGCGCTTCGCGACCGGTGATCGCAAGGAGGTTCTTGACGGTGGAAGAACTGGTGAACGTGATCCAGTCAGGTTTTTTCGCGGTGGAGAAGAGCTCATGGGCCCGCGGCGCGGCGCTGGGCGGAACGACATTTCGATAAGCTTCCACAACGTCGATCTGAGCGCCTAACTTTGCCAGTTCGACGGGAATAACATCGCGCGCTACTGAGGCCCGAGGAAGTAAGATGAGTTGGCCGGCGAGATTTTCCGATCCGAACGCTTTCACCAGACTCTCCGCGACGTATTCTTCGGGCATCAGATCCACTTTCAGATGCAGATCCTCGATGGCCCTTCGCGTGGCCGGCCCGATGGCGCAGATACGCGCTTTGAGCGATCGCAGGTCGTGGGGCGATTGATCCAGGCGCTCCAGGAAGAATCGAATGCCATTGACGCTGGTGAAGATCAACCAATCGTAGATACCCAAATTTGCTATAGCCCGATCGAGCGGGGCGGGATCGGCGGGCGATTCCAGTGCGATGACGGGTAGCTCGATAGGGTCGGCGCCGAGAGCCCGCAAACGATCGGACAATTCGGCGGCTTGATCGGCTGCGCGAGTCACCACGATCTTCTGTCCGAACAGAGGCAGCTTTTCGAACCAAGCGAGCTTTTCACGCAGGGCTGCAACTTCGCCGACGATCACGGTTGCGGGCGGCTTCAGGTCAGCCTGCTCGATGCGATCGGCGATGGTGGCAAGAGTCCCGGCCACCGTTTCCTGATCCGGCCGCGTTCCCCATCGCACGGCAACGGCCGGCGTCTCGCTCGAGCGCCCATGGCGCATAATTTCAGCCGCGATTTCGCGAATCGAAAAAATGCCCATGAAAATTACCAACGTTTCGGTTTGCCCCACCTTGCTCCAATCGATGCCCTGCACATCGTGGCCGGTAACGAAGGTCAGCACCTTGTTGTGGGCGCGGTGAGTGAGCGGAATGCCGCTATAGGCCGCGATTCCCAAAGGCGAAGTGACGCCCGGCACCACTTCGAACGCAACGCCGGCGTCGGCCAACGCCTCCAACTCTTCGCCTCCACGCCCGAAGATGAACGGGTCGCCGCCTTTGAGACGCACCACGTTCAGTCCGCGGCGCGCGCGGTCGATCATCATTGCGCAAATTTCTTCCTGCGGAAACGCGTGTACCGATTTCTTCTTACCAACGTAGATGCGCTCGCAAGTTTTCGGCGCAAGATCGAGCAAGTGCTCGTTGGCAAGATTGTCGTAAAGAATCGAGTCGGCGATGGCAAGCAGTTTGCGGCCTTTCCAGGTGATGAGGCCGGGGTCGCCAGGGCCCGCGCCGACGAGATAGACCTTGTTCATGCCTGCGCGCCGTAAACGGCGTCCAGAATTTCTTTTCCGCCTTCACGGAGCAGACGCAGGGCCAAGGCATGGCCCAGAGCCGCCGCGTCGCCCACCGGACCATGATTGGAATGACGGATCTTGTGCGTGCCATCGGGAGAAATGATGAGCGCGATGACGATCAGCGTTTCGCCGTCAATGTAAGCATGCGCTCCCATGGGCGCCTGGCATCCGCCACCGAGAGCGGACAGCACCGCACGTTCGGCGGTGATCCTGGCGCGGGTCTCGGGATGCTCCAAGCGCTTAGCGATTTGAAACGCGGCGCCGCCATCGTCGCGAGTCTCCACCGCCAGCGCGCCCTGTCCCACGGCTGGACACATCACGCTGGGATTGAAGAGCTCCGTGATTCGATTTTCCAATCCCAGACGCCGCAACCCGGCCGCGGCGAGGACGATGGCATCGTAGCGGCCTTCATCCAATTTGCGCAGGCGCGTATCGACGTTGCCGCGAATGTCTTCGATCCGCAAATCG
Organism: Bryobacteraceae bacterium; assembly: GCA_050010415.1. Classification (GTDB taxonomy): domain Bacteria; phylum Acidobacteriota; class Terriglobia; order Bryobacterales; family Bryobacteraceae; genus Palsa-89. The sequence continues at coordinate 8,771 of JBEKLB010000110.1, forward strand.
GACCGGCGAGCTCGAAGCTGCGCGGCGCGCCGCAGCGAACCAGTGCCGACACAAGCCCCGGCGGGTAGATCCTCGAAGGCGCGGCCGATCAGAGCGTCACGTGGATCTTCGCGCTCCGGGATGGCGGCCAGCGTAAGACCAGCCGGCAAATCGGTCGGCATGTCTTTCAGGCTATGTACGGCCAGATCGATGGCGCCCGCGAGCAGCGCCTCCTCGATTTCCTTGGTGAACAGCCCCTTCGATCCCACTTGGGAGAGAGCGACGTCGGTGATCCTGTCGCCGGTGGTCTTGATGATCTCAACGCGCGACTCGTGACCAAGTTCCTGAAGCCGTGCCTGAATCCAATGCGCCTGCCATAGAGCAAGCTGCGATCCACGCGAGCCGATATTAATCAAGCCGAAAGACCTTTCGCACGGCGCTGATGATCTGATGCCCATCGGGCTGCGAAGCCTGTCTGCGGATTTCCGATATCGGACCGTGCGCGATTTTGTTCATCATGCTTTTGGTGAACGCCTCGATGGCTTGTTCCTGCTCCGGAGTGAGCGAGCCAAGCTTGGCCCGCCACTTCGCGATTTCGCCGGCTCGCAAGCGTTCGAGCTCTTCCTGCAGCTTGACGATGGTAGGCGCCACTTCGCGAGCCTTCAGCCGCGCCACCATGCGCTCCACTTCCTCGTGAATGATGGCCTCGGCATCTTCAGCCGATTCCCTTCGCCCTTTGAGGTTGGTCTCAATCACCTTTTGCAGGTCGTCGATGTCGTACAGGAAAACGTTGTCCAGTTCGTTGACGGTGGGTTCAATATTGCGCGGGACCGCGATATCGATCAGGAACATGGGTTTGTTGCGGCGCGCCTCCAGCACCTTCTTCATGTCCTCGCGAACGATGATGTAGTGCGGAGCACCGCTGGAGGCGATGACGATGTCCACTTCGGGAAGGGCCGAGAGGAAGCGCGTGTAATCCACCAGCTTGCCATCAAACAGCTCCACCATTTCCCGCGCCCGCTCGGGAGTGCGGTTAGTCACCAGGATTTGGCCCGCGCCGCTGCGCCTTAGATGGCGAGCCGCGAGTTCGCTCATTTTGCCCGCGCCGACGATCATGATCTTCTTGCCGGCCAGGGAACCGAAGATCTCGCGCGCCAGTTCCACGGCCGCGTAGCTGATGGACACTGCGTTCTCGCCGATGTCGGTCTCAGACCGCACGCGCTTGGCGACGTTGAAGGCGCGCGTGAGCAGCGTGTCCATGAATCCGCTGACCGCGCCGTGTTCCTTGGCGAGCGAATAAGCGGACTTGAGCTGTCCCAAAATCTGCGGTTCGCCGATGACCATGGAATCCAGACTCGCGGCCACGCGGAACAAATGGCGAATGGCGTCGGAATCTTCGAAGCGGTAGAGGTAGGGCGTCACCCACTCGCGTTGGACGTGGCGGGTGTCGGCCAGAAATTCGTCCACGGCGACGCTGGAGTCTCCGTTTTCTTCACAAGTGAGCGCTATTTCGACGCGATTGCAGGTGGAGAGAATCATGCCTTCGCAGAAACCGGGCCGGCCTTTCAGCGATATCAGCGCTTGCGATAGCGCACCCTCATCGAAGGCCAGGCGTTCACGCACCTCCACGGGTGCGCTCTTATGATTGACGCCAGTGATGGAGAATTTCATCTGGCCGTGTTCACCTTTGAATGAGCGAGCGCAAACCGACGTGCGCGGCCCAAGTGAGTCCGGAGCAGGCCAGTACGGCGACGGCCATCAGTGCGGCTTTGCGGCCCCTCCATCCGGCGGTTTGGCGGAAGAAGACCATGGTGAGATAGAAGCCCCAGGTGATGAAGGCGAGCGCGATGCGCGGGTCGCGAATCCAGGCGGTGCCCGCGTCGATGAACGCCCAGGTGCTGCCCGCGATGACGCCGAGCGTGATGAAGACGAAACCGAAACTCATGGCGTTGGTGATCATGTTGTCGAGTGTGGCGAGCGGCGGCAGGCGCTTAAACAGTTGCGCGACATATTCGGGCAGATCGAGGGGCTTTTTTCTCTTGAGCTGGCGCTCCTGAATCAAATAGAAGCAGGAAGCGACGGCGGTGAGCAGCAGCGACGCGTAGCCCAGCAGCACCATCATCACGTGCACCAGAAGCAAGGCGCGCACGTTCGTGCTGGGCCAGGAGCCGATGGGTGTTTCCATCGCGCCGACCTGCGTGAGCACAAAGACCAGCGGAAAAATGCAGACGCTGAGGCTGGCCGCGTCGTAGCGCCAATAGACAAAAAGAAAGAGGACGGCGATCAGGAATGCACAGACGGTGGCGGATTCAAAGAATGTGTCGACGGGCAGATGTCCGAGCGCGACGGTCATTTCTACAATCGCGACGAAATGCAGAACGGCGGCGACGAGAAACGCGAACAGCGCGGGTTTTAGGAAGCCTTCGCGGCGGCGGAGCAGGACCGCCATGACGTGCAGGAGCCCAACCCCGTAGAGCGCCGTGGCCATACGGAGCCAGAAGACGGCCATTTCATGCATCTAAGTCAAGTATAGCGGGCAATGAGGCCCTAGCTTGGTAGCTACAGACCTGAGGGGAAGCTAGGACTCACGAAGAATCGCCTCGAGATGCTTCTGCAAGTTTCTCTCAAGCGCGGGCTTTCCTCCAATTGAATCGTCGTAAAAGATAACTCGATAACTCCTAATATCGAAGGGCAACTCTTTGCCGCGCTGTGCCAGCAAAATAGTTGGTTTGTTCAAGGCGTGAGCATAGCCTAGCTCGTAAAATACATTTTGATTGGGAGCTGTGATTTCAGCGACCACAATCTTTGCCTCAGCGATTTGACGCTTGATGTCTTCTAAAGATGATTCCGGGTCCGGCCAACTCATCTATTCTAATAACATCGAGGTCGAGCGCGCGGACGCCCGGATTGATTACTTCCTGGTAAAGGGTGTCGAAGGGCTGGCCGAACTGCATCGCGACAAACACCTGCGGCTTAGCGGCTTTAACTAACAAGTCAGTGAAATCGACACGCGCTTTCCCCCAGGCGAACAGACCCAACTGACTTCCACTGAGGGGCTGGCTCAGGACTCGCTCGATCACCGGAACACCATCCACGACCATGCGGATCTCTTGGCCGGTCTGCGCCACATCCATCGTGTACGTTTTCCTTGGCTCCAGATTTCGCGCCGATCCGACGTTTTCAATGCCTTGCCAGCCAACGCCCGGGACGTGCTCGGCGACGGAGTAGGCCCGACCGTAGCCGCCAAGCTGAGCTAGGACGTAGCGAGAGCGCTCTGGCTGGAAACCAAGCACTACTCCGGCGGCAATGTTACCTGCAGGGTCGACTTCTGAGAAACTTATGTTCACCCTAACGGTTCCATCTGTGAGACTCCAGTTAGTCACCGCAATTCCATACGGGGAGCCGTCGTTTGAAGATGGGCCCGTGTAAGCAGCCGACGGACCCTGAAACTCCCAGAGCCCAGTCGTTGCGGCCCAGCGAGTCTCGTGCATTCCGTTACTGGGTGAGCCGTTCGTAGAGGCGTCCCTGTTAGCGCTCATGCGCCATCATCATAGCAAATGCTAACCATCTGCCATCCCAAAGTCGTGTGATGTATTCGCGGACTGCCCAGGGAAACGCTACGCTGCTAGAAAATGCGCTGCAGGATTGCAGACAGGCGGTCCTACTTGGTGGGTGCCATGCTGGGACAGTGGATGAGACCCGTTCTAATTTAACCGAGGCTCGGAACTTATTCTTTAAGGTTTCCAGGGTGAGCGCCAGAGAACGTTACAGTTAGAGCATGGCTCGCAACGCAAGGGTGATTATTGAGAAGGACGAGCACGGCTTTTATGCCTGGTGCCCTGAATTGAAGGGACGCCAGTCGCAGGGCGACACGTTTGAGCAAGCCATCGCGAATATCAAGGAAGCGATTGAACTTTATCTTGAGACTCTGCCTGAAAGCGAGCGCAACGTGCTGCTGAGCCGCGAGATATTGACAACTGCAGTCGAGGTGAATGGCTAAGCTGCCCGCTGGACTGCGGCCGACACGGAATCCGTGCGCCGTGGCGATAACTTCCGGTTAAACTAAAGGAAATGGCAAAAGTTGTTATCGATCCGAAGAGCTTGCCAGACCGCGCGGCTCCAATGCCCGGCGCGAAGCCGCCGGTCTTGTCTCTTCCTTACCAAGACCTCGGTCGTCCAGAAGAGGTCGACGAATTTCGCAAGTTGCTTCGCGAGATTCGGCGGCAAATTCCAGCCCGATCGAAGTAAAGAGTTCTCGCTGAATAAGAGTTCTCCTGCTTGACACGAATGCCGTGTCGATTCTCTTCAAGCCGGATCATGCTCTGTACGATAAGTGCTTCAACATTGTCGCCGAGACTCAGTGGTTCATCTCATTCATGACGCGAGCGGAGCTTCTGCTCTGGCCACGCGTGAACCAGTGGGGGCCAAAACGGCGAGAGAAATTGATCGGTCACATGGATCTCTGCACGACCCTGCTTCCTGACGAAGGCACGTTTGGGATCTGGGCGGATATCATTGCCGAAAGCCAGGAAGCAGGTCGTCCGGTCACGCCTTCCGACGCCTGGGTTGCGGCTGCGGCCAGGCAGTGGGACCTCCCTCTTGTTACCGCCGATTATCGAGACTTTGAGCATCTTGGTGGCCTGACTTTGATCCCTATTTTGTCGTAAAGAGCTACATCTTGGTTTTGATCACGTCTACCAGCTCCTGCACCGCAGCCGCGCTTTTTTCGAGGGCGGCTTGCTCGTGGGAATGCAGCTTGATCTCGAAAATCTTCTCGATGCCCTTGGCGCCCAGCTTCACCGGCACGCCGCAATAGAGGCCTTTGATACCGTATTCGCCTTCCAGATAGGCCGCGCAGGGAAGCACTTTCTTCTTGTCTTTCAGAATGGACTCCACCATCTCGACGGCCGCCGCGGACGGCGCGTAATAGGCGCTTCCCGTCTTCAGATACTTCACGATCTCCGCGCCGCCGTCGCGGGCGCGCTGGACTAAGCGGTCAATGGTAGCTTGATCCAACAGCTCGCTCAGGGGAATGCCGGAAACATTGGTCAGGCGCGCGATGGGCACCATGGTGTCGCCATGCCCGCCCAGCACCATGGCAGTAACGTTGGTCACCGAAACGTTCAGCTCGTCCGCGATGAAGGTGCGGAAACGCGCGGTATCCAAAACGCCGGCCATGCCGATCACGCGGTGCTTGGGAAATTTGGAGGTGTGGAACGCGGTCCAGCACATGGCATCCAGAGGATTCGTCACCAGGATCAGGATGGCGTGGGGCGACGCTTTGGCGGCCTGTTCGGTGGCGCTCTTGACCACTTCGTAATTGGCGATCAGCAAATCGTCGCGGCTCATTCCCGGTTTACGCGGAAACCCGGCCGTTATGACCACGATGTCGGAGTTCTCCGTAGGTCCGTAATCATTGGCTCCGGTGATACGGACGTCATATCCTTCCACGGGGCCGGATTCGAGCAAGTCGAGTCCTTTGCCTTGTGGAACGCCTTCCACGACGTCCACCAGCACCACGTCCGCTAACTCTTTGCCGGCGATGCGCAGCGCGCAATTAGCGCCTACGTTCCCAGCTCCCACTACGGTGACTTTTTTACGCATGAAGTTTCAAGGTAGGATTATGTGCCCAGTTCTGTCAAGCGAAGCTCCGCGAAGCGATGCTCTCTCCAGCAAACCCGCGGGCAACTTACAATGGCGACTTCAGCGGCGTCATGCTGGCCTGCAGGCGCCGCATCCCCGTGAGCCAGCGCTCGTAGTCGTCGGCTTTGCGGCGGAAGTGTTCCCGCACCTTGGGATGCGGAGCGATCAGGAATTGTTCGGCGCCCAGGCCTTCGATCACGGCGCCGGCCACTTCCTCAGGCGAGATGGCGTCGTCCAGCAGGAATGTGCCGCCGCCGAATTCGGCGCGTTCCAGCATGCGCGTCCGCACTCCCATGGGACACAGCGCGGACACCTTGAGCCCTTGGTCGCCGTAGGTGATGCTGAGCCATTCGGCCAGCCCGAGCGCGGCGTGTTTGGTGACCGCATAGGGCGCCGAGCCCAGCATGGTGAGCAGCCCGGCGGCCGAAACAGTCTGCAGAAGATAGCCCTCACGGCGCGCCAGCATGGCCGGCAGAACGGCGCGCGCCGCATAGACATGGCCCATCACATTTACTTCCCAGGACCGCACCCAATCGCGATCCGGCGCGCAGCAATCGCCCTCCGCACCGATACCGGCGTTGGAGCAAAACAGGTCGATTTGTCCGTATTTCTTGAGGACCTCATCCACCAGCATCTGGACGTCGGATTCGCTCGCCACATTGCATGCGATGTCGCATTCCTGCTCGATATCGGCCGACACTACCGCTCTCGCGCCTTCCGCCGCAAATCTCCGGCAGAGGGCACGGCCGATTCCGTGGGCGCCGCCGGTGACAACGACAACTTTGTCCTGAACCTTCATGCCCCCAGCATATCAACGAGCCTTGCCGCGTCAATCCTCAACGAATGCGCGCAACCGACCAAGAGCTTCGTCCCATTGCTTTGAAATCAAATCGAGGTAATGGCGGGCGTCTTCCAAGCCGCGCTCCTTCAATTGCCAAACGCTCTCGCGGCCGTGCCATGTGCTGCGCACCAGACCCGCGCTCTGCATCACTCTCAGATGTTTGGTGATGGCTTGTCGAGTGACCTTGGAACCCGCGGCCAACCGGGTGATCGACATGGGCCCCTGGTCACAGAGCCGGAGCACAAGGCGTAAGCGCAGGTGGTCGCCGAGCGCGGCAAAAATGGGAGCGGCATCCTTACTGAGCTTGGGCAAGGTACGCCTCGATCAACGTCATCTGAATGGCCCAGCCTTGATCATTGCTCGCGAAGGTCTGCGCGCGGCGCGCGAGCGGGATTTGATCGAACCCGGATTCGGTGACGGTAAGCAGCACGCGGTCCGAAACTTCCTCCAGAGTAAATACAACCAGCGTGGTTGGCTCACGGGAGTAATCGACTTTCGGATCGACGGCGCCTGGATGCCAGCGGAAAGAAAGCAGCCGCTCAGGCTCCATTTGCTCGATCGTGATTTCGATCGGAACGCCTTCATATTTTTTCTGGCCGCTGGCGACTTCCGCGTTCACCTTGGTGGGAACAATTGCGCCTGTCATTTTGGTCCCCGGCGCGAACGGGCCATCGAACCGCATGCCGAACCAAGTCCCAAACTCGGTGGAATCGGAAAGGGCGCGCCAAACCCGCGCCAGCGGGGCCTTGAGAAGAATCTTTTTTTCGATGCGGTCCGTACTCATGCAACCTCCAGGCTGCATGATAGCAGCGCGCGGAACGGAATGCAACCTAAAGGTTGCGCATCCTGGACACCCGGCCCATCAAGAATCTCGCGGGATTTGGCGAGGTGAGCGGCTCAGCTTGGTGACAAGCGGCGACTCCTTGCGCTTTTTGGCCATGCAGATGGGCTGGCGTTTGAGAAAGGCACGCCCCTCCGGGCTGGCCCACCACTTTGCTTCTTCGTCTTCGTTCTTGAATTTCGGAGTTATTTTGTTCATTGCGTCATTCTCCTCGCGCGCCGGTCGAACATTCCTATCGTATATGT
>JBEKLB010000111.1:0-16162 GCA_050010415.1 Bryobacteraceae bacterium
GTTGTTCTGCAATAGCCTCAACATTGACTTGCTGCGAGACCTCGCCCACCGTGAGGGCCACGTCCACATTGGTGATTTGCCCCGTCTCCACTTTGATTCCTTTGCTGGTTTGAGACTGGAAGCCCTCTTTCTTGACGATTAGATCGTAGATGCCTGGCTGTAACAGGGGAAAGGAATAGTAGCCGTCTGCGTTGGATGCGGTCTCCCGCCGATCTCCCGTATCCACCCGCGTCAATTCGGCCATAGCGCCGACGACGGCGGATTGCGTGGGATCCACGATCTGTCCGGTGACTTCGGTGCTCTGCGCATATAGCGCGCCTGCGCCTAGCGTGGCGGCCAGCAGGACGACCCGCGGAAATAGAGTCTTGTACATCGGAATTCTCCCGTTAAAATAATGGCGAACGTTTCTTTTTTTGAGATCGAACCGTGACGGCCTTGTCAACGGGGTGAATGGCCGCGGCGAAAGAGCCGGGAGTTTTCTTGAAAACTCAACGTCTTCCGCTGCGAATTACAGGAAACGGCTGAGGGGACGACAACAACAGCAAAGCTCGGCTTTCCAACGGCACAGCATAGGCTACCAGTAGACTACTAACTTGATAGAGAATGGCACGTTTGTCTACATCTGTCAAGAAAAAATCCACTGCGGTTGGGTGGCGAAGTACTAGAAGGCATGTCGGTACGACCGGAACCTGCGCTCAGGCAATTGATTCCGAGCATTTCGGAGAGTCTCGTCGTAGTGCATCTGCGTCGAATCCCTTAGAACCCATGGAACCTCCAATGCCTATGCAGTAATTTTTAGCCTTGACACCGCCATGCAAACATGACATTCTCTACCAAGATAGTAGCCTATTGTGAGTCATGGAAATGCTGTAATTGACTGCTGTCGCACGTCTGAGCGTTTCTTGAAAGTCGTCGGTGGAAGACGTTGAGTTTCTAAAAATTCCCGGCTCTTTCGCTGTCAGCATTCAACCCCGTTGACATGGCCGTCACGGTTCGATTCTCAGAGCAACGAGAAAGTGCCCATTATAGGGCCAGAGCAGGACGGGGATAGTGTATCCTTCAGGCGACGCCGCCGATCTTATTTCGATGCTCGAGCGCGCTCTCGACGATGCTTCTTCGGGACTGCAGAGGGCGGCTCTGGAACTGGGAGCCGAAGCCGTGGCAGTGCTCTTTTGCGCGGGTTCTCAGATCGATGTCACCTATTCCTGGAGCAGGTTGGCTAATTGTGCAACGGAGCAACAACAGTCCATCGCCGGTCCGGGCCGTTTCGACGCGTTGAAGACAACCGTGGGACCCGTGGCAGCGGGGAACCCGCTAGCTCAGATTCTCCGCGGACTAGTCTCGTGGCAATCGCAATCGTTCTTACTTTTTCCGTGGCGAATGCAACAACGCGTCGTCAGCGTGGTGTTCGGCTTCGCGGCCCCGGCGCCTCCGTCTAATCGGACCCCGGATGTCATCACGGAAAAGTTAAGGCTCATCGGATTGGCGACTTGGTCGGTGAAGGAAATCGCCGGCCTTCGCTCCCAGCTGAAGACGGTCACTGGCCGCCTGGCGGGGCGGAAATTGGTGGAGAGGGCCAAAGGCGTTCTGCAAGTTGAGCAGGGAATGAGTGAGGCGGGAGCGTACGAACTTCTCCGGCGGCTCAGCCGAAAGCGGCGAATTACCTTGGCTGCGCTGGCTGAAGAAGTAATTCGAGAATGCAGCAGTACCCAGGGAGGACGGGGCGCTGTAAATGGGCCTTGACAGCCAGGTGCGTCGGCCCTATAGTACATAGAGTTAGTGGTTTGTTGCACTCTGCCCGTGCATAAACCCATTCGTTTCCAGCAGGATGCAGTCTAGCAGACTGCGAGTATTGGTTTTAGCGCCGTTAACTTTGCGGAATTCTCCGCCAGCGTTTCGGCACTTTGTTAGTTACCGCCCGAGACCAGGGAAGCATCAAGGGCTCCAAAGCCTGACCGGAATTTCCGGGAGGCGTGAACGATTGCTGCTCGCATTCGTTCACTGGAGTGTCCGATGCATCCAGGTCACCACGCCGAGGCGGATCGCCGAAACACTCACCAGTGCGGTACGAAATTTTCAAGGGAGCACTCATGCGAAATCACACGTTAGTTAAACCTCTTTTCGCGTCATTCCTGATCGTGAACCTCGCGTTGCCGGCGATTTATGCGGCTCCCGGGGATGTTCAGCCTGCTAGTCCGACAAAAGCAGCTCAGCCGGCATCGCAACTTTGGTCGTATCAGCCGGTGAAACGTCCAGGTGTTCCAGCAGTTCAGCAAAAGGATTGGGTGCGTACGCCCATCGACGCGTTCATTCTGTCGCAGGTGGAGGCTAAAGGCATCAAGCCCTCGCCGGAGGCGGATCGCGCCGCGTTTATTCGCCGGGCAACGCTCGACGCGTGGGGCGTCATCCCCACTCCAGAGGCGGTCAAAGCCTTTGTCAGCGACCGTTCGCCGGATGCATACGAAAAGCTGGTCGATCGCCTTCTCGCTTCTCCCCACTACGGAGAACGTCAGGCGCGCCGTTGGCTCGATTTGGCGCGCTATGCGGACAGCACCGGCTTTGAAAACGATAGAACGCGCGGCAACATGTACCGCTATCGCGACTACGTAATCAACGCGTTCAACAATGATAAGCCGTACGACCAGTTCATTAAGGAGCAAATTGCCGGCGACGAAATCGCCCCGGGCAACCAGGACGTTATGGTGGCCACCGGCTTCCTGGCGGGTTATCCCGATAATCACAACGCGCGCGACCTGGTGGGCAGGAAATATCAGATCACTACCGACATGACCGACACGGTAGGCGCCGTGTTTCTGGCCCAAACGGTTCAGTGCGCGCGGTGCCACAACCACAAGTTCGACAAAATTTCCGAGAAGGAGTACTTCCAACTCCAGGCCTTCTTTGCGAATACCAGCGAAGTGAGCAACATTCCCGCCAAGATCGGGCCGGAAGAAATCGCCTATCGGAAGCAAATGGCTGACTGGGAGGAGAAAGCCAAAGACGTGATCGCCGCACGCAAGGCTCTGATCGACTCGTTCCGTGAAGAGGGCACCAAGTATTATCACGAACGCTACATGACCGACGCCCAGAAATCCATCTTCAAGCCGAAGGATCAGTGGACTGCATTCGATCGCTGGATCAATCACCGCGTCGACTATATAACCAGCGACGAAAGCGTAGCCTCTTTCCTGGAGATGGCGGGCGCGAACCCCAAGGCCAAGGAATTCAAGCAGGAGTATGCCGACGACCTTGAGAAATACAAAAAACTCAACGAAGAACTGAGGAAATTCGACAAATATAAACCGGCCAAGGGATCCGATACGTTCACCGCCATGACGGAGCTGGGGCAACCCGATTCCCCACCCACCTATCTGCTCTTCGGCGGCAATAACGACAAGCCTGTGGAGGAAGTGCAACCCGGATTCCCGCAAGCCATCGCCAATGGAGAGCAGCCGGTGATTGTGCCCACCGCTACTTCGTCAGGACGCCGCACGGCGCTGGCGAACTGGATCGCCAGTCCGAAAAATCCGCTCACCGCGCGCGTCTTCGTGAACCGCGTGTGGGCTCAATACTTCGGCCACGGCATCGTGGAAACGGTGAGCGACTTCGGAAAGGCGGGCGCGAAGCCCACGAATCCGGAATTGCTCGATTACCTGGCCGACAATTTTGTCAAAGATGGCTGGGACATTAAGAAGCTGCACCGCCAGATCCTGCTGTCGAACGTCTACCGGGAGTCTTCGGATTATCGGGAAGATGCGTACAAAGCCGATCCGGAAAACAAGCTGCTGGCCGTATTTCCGCGGGTTCGCATGGAGGCCGAAGAGATTCGCGACTCTTTGCTGGAGGCTTCCGGCAAGCTGGATGACGATACTGTCGGCGGTCCCAGCGTGTTCCCGCCCGTACCGAAGGGTTTGAACGCAGGCAACTTGTGGCAGACATCGAAAGATCCTCGCGATTACGATCGCCGCAGCCTGTATACCTTCACGCGGCGCAGTGTCCCGTACCCGTTGCTGGACAGTTTCGACATGGCCTCGCCACAACAGGTACATAGCAAACGCGTGGCCACCACTACTGCGCTCCAGGCGCTCACGCTCTACAACGACGACCAGGTATTCGGATGGTCGCGGGCCCTGGCAGCCCGGGTGATCCGCGAGGCCGGCGACGATGAATCGGCCCGCTTGGATCGGCTCTACCAGCTTCTGTTTGCGCGCAATCCCGACGCGGAAGAAAAGAGCACCTTGCTAGCGTTCCTGGACAGCCAGGAAAAGGTGATTCGGGACAAGCCGGTTGTGAGCGACAAACCAGCCAGCGATAAAACCGCAGGCGGCAAAACTGGCGACGGCAAGCAAGTTTCCGCCGCGCCGGCGGAAGTGACGGCACAACCAACGATATCGCCGCGGGAAGCAGCCTTCGTCGATCTGGTACATACGGTGGCGAATTCGAACGATTTCGCTTACCGGTTCTAGGGTTGGGAAGATTCTGAGTAATCAAAAGGAGACGACTATCATGAGTAACCAATTTTCGCGTAGAGACCTTTTCGTGAAGGCCGCGTGTGGAGTGGGAGGAGTCACGGTAAGCATGCTGCTGCCAGGAGGGGGTCTATTGACTAGCCCTGCCTTGGCGGCCACAGCCGTTGATCCGCTCGCTCCGAAAGCGCCGCACTTCCCACCCAAAGTGAAGTCCGTGATCTGGCTGCATCAGAATGGGGCGCCCAGCACACTGGACTTATTCGATTACAAGCCAGAGCTGGTCAAAATGGCAGGCCAGGAAGTCCCTGCTTCCTTCTTGAAAGGGATCAAGACGAGTACGCAAGGCGGTCTTGGCAAACTGTTCGTTTCCAGCCGCACCTGGAAGCAGTACGGACAGAGCGGCGCGTGGTTTTCCGACCTGGTACCGGACCTGGCGCAGCACGCAGACAAAATGGCCTTCATCAAAGCGAGCACCACCATCGGCGCCACTCACGACATTTCCATCCTCAAGCTGAACACTGGAGATGTGAATCCCGGCCGCCCGTCGCTGGGGGCTTGGGTGACCTACGCTCTCGGCAGCGCTAACCCGGATCTGCCCGCTTATGTAGTGCTGTATTCCGGAAAGAAGGAACCGGAAGCCGGTTCTGTCAACTGGAGTTCGGGCTTTCTGCCGGCTGTGTATCAAGGTACGGCCTTTCGTCCGGGTCCTTCGCCGATACTCGACATGCAACGCCCCGCCACAATGGGCGTTGCCGAACAGCGCGACAGTCTGGATCTGCTCAAGCGCTTGAATCAACACAGCGCGGCACGCTATCCGGAAGACACCGAGCTGGCAGCGCGCATGAACTCGTACGAGCTGGCCTATCGCATGCAGTCGGCCGCGCCGGAAGCCGTGGATCTGAGCAAGGAAACGGATGCCACCAAGGAACTTTACGGACTCAACGATACTGCCAGCAACGACTACGGCACCAGCATCCTGCGTGCTCGCCGACTGGTGGAACGCGGTGTGCGCTTCATCCACATCGTGACTGGACCTGTCGACGTGCTCGGCGAGAAAAGAAGCTGGGATGCTCACGAAGACCTGGATAAGAACCACCTGGCGAATTCGATGGCAGTGCAAAAGCCGATCGCCGGGCTGCTGGCCGATCTCGAATCGCGCGGACTGCTCGAGTCAACGCTGGTGGTCTGGACCGCGGAGTTTGGCCGCACGCCCTGGGGCGAGAGCGGCAATGGGCGCGACCACAATCCTTGGGGCTACACGCAATGGATGGCGGGCGGCGGCATCAAGGCGGGCACCACTTACGGCGCGACGGACGAACTGGGTGTTCAATCGCTAGGCAAGCCGGTGGATACCTACGACCTTCACGCGACGGTTCTCAACCTGCTGGGGCTGGATCACTTGAAAGTCACGTTCCTGAACAATGGCCGTTCGGAGCGTCCGACGGTTGTATATGGCGAAGTAGTGAAAGATCTGCTCGCGTAGAGCTAGCGGCTCTTGGTCGCGGCATTTTGCCCGGAAGGCTAAACCTTCCGGGCCTTTTTACGATACGGGGGACAACAGTCCAGAATGCGAAAGATGATCATTGTCGTCGGAATCCAGGCGGTGTTGGCAGCCGGCATGGTGTTGGCCCAAAGCCAGGACGACTTTGACGCGTGGATGCGAATCATCGACGAGAAGAACCAAAGCGTGCAGCGCAACATAGCGGCGAAGGACGCTGACGCCGCCACGGCCGATGCCAGGACGCTACAGGAGACCTTCAAGTTGGTGGAAGGATTCTGGGCCAAGCGGGGCAATGCGGCCGATGCCGTTGAGCTCTCTCAAAAAGCCCAGCAGCAAGCGGCCGAGGTAGTGAAGTCGGCGACGGCCAAAGATTACGAAGCTGCATCCACGCTGTCCATCAACATCGCGCAGACCTGCACGGCTTGTCATCGGCTCTACCGGCCTCTTAACTAACCGACAGAAGCTCTGATATAACGGAGCCGACGCAGCTCGCAATCCATCCAGTGGTCGGCGATTAATTCCGCGCCGGCAGCATCGTCGCCCAGCGCCCAAGCGTCGCGCCTAAGCGGTAGACTGGAGCGAGAAAATCATATGAATCCAGCCTGGCTCGGCCTGTTCGCGCTGATTACGGCATCCGCTTTTGCGCAGACCTCGGCGGAAAGCTTTCCGCCAGTGGCGACCATGCAACAACTCATGTTGGATCTCATTCATCCGGCTTCCAACGACATCTTGCTGTTTGTGAATCGTGGCTCGCCCAAAGATGAAAAAGAGTGGGCCGCTATTCGGCGCAGCGCGCTGACGCTTGCGGAATCCGGAAACATTCTTCTAATGCCGGGCCGCGCCAGAGATAAAGCCAACTGGACGACCGATGCGAAGAATCTAGCAGACGCTGGCACCGCCGCTTACAAGGCGGTACAGGCGAAAGATTTCCCGGCGCTCGCCGCGATCACCGACTCGCTGGATGCCTCCTGCACCACCTGTCACAAGCACTATCGGCCGAATGTGTTTCGCCACAATGGAGATGGTGAAGGGGGGCCGAAATGAGCTATTCGCGCCGGAATTTCCTCAAGGCCGCCGGATCGGGCGTCGTATTGACCGCGATGGGCGGGGAATGCGTTTTGGTCTCGGTAGCTGCTCCGGCGCTTTCGTCTCCGATGACCAAGGAGAAGGCGTCATTCCTCATCAACGGAAAACTGCACGCCGCCGAATACGAAGCGCGCACGACGTTGTGGGAAGTCATCGCCATCAAGCTCGGCCTCACGGGAACCAATCGCAGTTGCAACCGGGCCAGTTGCGGAGCCTGCAGCGTGCTGGTGGACGGCATCCCTGTTTATTCCTGCCATACGCTCGCCACCGAAGCGGCCGGGGGCAAGAAGATTTTGACCATCGAAGGACTGGGAGGCGAAAGCGCACAGCCTGCACGTGGCGTTGTGCGCGATGAGAAAAGCAATCTGCATCCCTTGCAGCGGATCGGCCATACGCGCGTAGCCGCCGATTGCGGCTTTTGCACGGCCGGGTGGATTGTTACCGCGAAAGGGCTCCTCGACAAGAACCCCAATCCGAATGAAGATCAAGTGAAGGCCGCTCTGGCTGGCCACATATGCCGCTGCGCAGCGTACCCGAACATCATACGGACGGTGCTCGATTCCGCGGCGGTGCTGCGCGGGAACAAAATACAAATCGAACCCGAACCGGATTCCATCATCCAGATCAAGATGCCAATGGTCCGGGATTACTCCACCAGCGGCGGACATCTGGTTGGCGATGACGTGCTGGAAGGCGCGCAAAAGACGGTCACCAAGAAATGGCAAGGCTATCCCCCTGAGAATCTCCACGTGCTTGGGAAGCCGCTGCCGGCCCTGCCGGAAGTCTCAATCCCGAGATTTACGGGCAAAGCGCAATACGCCTCCCGGGTCTGGTTCCAGGACCTGCTGTATGTGAAGTTTCTCACCTGCCCGCATCCGCACGCGCGCATCAAGACCATCGACACCAGCACCGCGGAGAAGATGCCCGGCGTCGCGTACATCCTTACTTATAAGAACGCTCCGAAGCCGAAGGGTCCGGCCGCGGCCGGATTGAGGGCCATGCCCGATGCGCTGCCCCAGGAGCTCAATCTTCAGGGCGAAGCAGTGGCTCTTGTTGCGGCGGAAACCGAAGATCTTGCCGAGGATGCGGCGGCCGCGATCCAGGTGGAGTACGAAGTCTTGCCTTTCGCATCCACGCTCAAGGACACCATGGCTCCCGATGCAGCCGACCTGCGCGGAGGAAAAGGGAACCTTCTACGGCACGCCGATTCGCCCGCCAAGTTCCCCAACGCCACCTGGGCGGCGGAGCAGGGCGACATCCAAAAGGGTTTCGATGAAGCCGATGTGATCAAGGAATTCACTTACCATTTTGCCGGCGCCGTTTCGTTTCCCATACAGCCCAGCGGCAGCGTTGCCAAGTGGGACGGCGATCGGCTTACGTTATGGGGCATGGGCCAGGGAATTTATCCGCCACGCGCGAACCTCGCGAACGCGCTCGGCATCGATCCATCGAAAATTCGTTTCATCAATAAATGGAATGGTTCTACTTTCGGATCCTCAAGACTGGCAGCCGAGCGATTTTATCCGTTGATTGCACACCTGGCGAAACTCACCGGCCGGCCGGTGAAGGTGATGCTGCCGAAGGACCAGGAACTCGCGCAACTGGTGATTAAACCGGAGACCATCACGAAATTCAAAGTGGGCGTGAAGAAAGACGGGCGGATCACAGCGATCTATCACGAGGTTTACGTCAGCGTCGGCGAACTGGAGTTTGGCGTGCACGCCGACGGCCCAGGCAACGCTTTTAATCAATTGGAGCTTTACACGGCGCACGTTCCGCACTGGCGATCGTTATGGTGCGCCTATCGGACGAACGCGCCGCGCCCGGGGCCCTCCCGCAGCCATATCCAGCAGGAAACGAAGTGGTCCTGGGAAAACATGATGGATGAAATGGCCGATGCAGTGGGAGTGGATCCGGTCGAGTTCCGCCTGAAACATATTACGAAACTCACGCCCGCGGACACGCGACATCCCTATCAATCGTTCGCCTCCGTGGAAGTTCTGGAAGAAGGCGCCAAGGCCTTCGGGTGGGCCAAGAGAAATCCGGTGGCAGGCGGCGCGCCGGGAAGATTCAAGAGTGGATTTGGCCTCGGCATGTCGCAGCATCACGGCGGCCTGATGGGTTACCACGAAGGGGAGGTAGCGTTCGCGAAGCTGGCCGCGGCGCCCGGCGCGAATCTCTTCAGCGCCGATTTGGAGCTGGGGGCCGACGGTCGCGTGACCATGAAAGTCGCGCTTCCAGACAGCGGGTCGAACGCCGGCACGGCGCTGGCGCATGTCACCGCGGAGATGCTGGGATTCACCACGCGCGATCCCATCCGGATCAGTTGGGGCGACTCCGACATCGCTCCTTCCAGCGATGAGTGGTTTGGAGGCAGAACCATTACCTTGCAGGGAGCTGCCATCTGCAGCGCCGCCGACAAGCTGCGCAAGGATCTCCTGACTCGCGCGGCCTCGGTCTTGCGGGTCAACGCGGAAGCGCTTCAGATTCGCGACGGAGTTATCTCGTCCATCGAGAATCCATCCAAGAGCACCACCTTTGCTGCACTGGTCAAAGCAAACAACGGCGTGATTCGCCAAACTGGCCGCGGCGTTGCCGGCGGCGAACGAGGAGGATCGAACAAGGGCGTGGGGGCCTGCTTCGTCGAGGTGGAGGTGGACACTTGGACCGGCAATTGGCGCTTCGTACGGGCGACTTACGTGCACGACACGGGCCTGGTGATCAACCCGCTGGTCGCCGAGGCCGACATGGTGGGGTCGCTCGTGGAGAGCACTCAGGTTGCCACCGATGCTATTCCGTGGGATCGCGAATTTCCGGGTACACGGCATTACAGCGTGGGCTATTTGTCCTATCGCCTTCCGACCATCATGGATATTCCGAAATCGACGCAAGTGTACATCGACAGCCTGGAGCCGCGCTGGTTCTATGGCGTAAAGAGCTTCAGCGAAACCAGCATTGGGGCCGTGCCGGGTGCGATTTCCAACGCCATTTATAATGCTTGCGGAGTCAGAATCCGGGAGCATCCCATCACGCGGGAAAAAATCATGGCCGGCCTGAAGTCGCAGCGGGGGCGAGCATGAAGCAAATCTCTATCTATCGCCCGAAGACCGTCGGCGAAGCTGTACAGATACTGTCGTCGCATGGAACCGAAGCTGGAGTTTATGCGGGCGGGACGGATCTTCTCATCCGGATAAAGAACCGGCTGAAGCAAGCGCCCAGCTACCTGGTTGATATCAAAACCATCGAAAATCTCCGTTACATCAAGGAAGACGCGCAGGGACGCGTCGAGATCGGTGCTGCCACCAAGCTGGCGGAGATCGCGGAATCCGACCTATTGAAGAAGCGATACCCGATGCTGGTGGCGGCCATCAACATGATCTCGTCGCCGGAACTCCGCAATGCATCCACCATCGGTGGCGACCTGTTGCAGGAAGTCTGGTGCCAGTATCTGCGCGGCGGCTATTCCTGCTGGAGAAATGGCGGGTACCTCTGCTATGGGGCCATCGGCGACAACAGCTATTATCATTCCGCGATGGGCGGCCGGCTGTGCTACGCCGTCTATCCCGGCGATGCAGCGGTGGCGCTGATCCCGTTCGATGCCTCTGTGAAATTGGCCACGCCCGCGGGGACCAAGGAGCTGACCGTCGAGCAGCTCGTGCCCGGGGACTTGCTCGTGGATGGGCGCATCCAATCTCATGTGGTCCGCTTCAATGAAATCCTTACCGAGGTAATCCTGCCTCCACCCAAACCAAACTTACGGGCATCGTTTGAGAAACTCAGGCCGCGCGGTGTTTGGGACTTTGCCATGGCCTCTCTGGCGCTGAGTGTCCAGCTCGGCGGCAACACCATTGAAGATGCGCGGGTCGTCTTTGGAGGAATCGCAGGGAAACCGCTGCGCGAGCGCACGGTGGAGACCTTTCTGAAGGGCAAGACGCTGAGCGTCGATTTAGGCGATCAGGCGGTTGCCATTGCTCTGGCGAACGCAGCGCCGCTCAAGTACAACGCGACCAAGATCGACATGGCCAAGGGGCTGCTGGCTTCGGGTTTGGCCAAGCTGCGCGCCAGCGCAGCCTGAATGTATGCAAGTGTGACGCATGCAAACAATTAGGGGCATTCTGGTTGAGCCCGTCGGCTGTCTCGCCGAATTCCCTGCGGAGCCATTCCTTGAAATCGCCGCTCGCTTGTCCGGAGGCAGGAAAAAGACGAGCAGGTCCGGCAGCCGGGCCTACTGGCATTTACTGAACTTGATGGAAACGTCTGAGAGTGACTCGTTGGAAGCTCTCGAAGTCGAAGCTGTGGATGGCGCCAGTCTGTACGAAGATGTCATACCGGCGCTCGCTGAATTGAAAGCGATGGGCATCCAGCTATGCATCGCGTCGTCGCTTTCCAACGCCGCGATCGCGCGCTTCCTGTACAAGGGCTGCCTGCACGAATACTTTTCGTCGGTATGGAGCAGAGATAATGCGAAGGGCATAAAGGCCGCGCCCCTGAAATCCGCCCTCGACGCAGCAGGTCTCGAAGCGCGACAAGCCATGTTTCTTACCGACACGGCGGAAGGTCTGAAAGTGGCCGAGAGCGTGGGTGTCAACCCGATTCTGATGATGAACGATCCCGATGAATCGAGGCGGTTGGCTATGCATGATCCGGCAGGGGGGATTGTCTCGCTGCACGAACTGCCCGATTTTATTAGGCTCGTGCGAGCAGAAAACACGAGACCACGCCACGAATTGCCGTCTGACTGACCAACGGGCAACCCTGCGTCAATCCTGGCTGATGGAAGAAGTTCGCCGCGCCGCCGGTGAGAGATTGCTGCGCTCCCAGGTACCAGCCTAAGCTGTCCAACCCCTCGCCGGACGACAAGGATTGTCCGGTGTATTGACCGTCCACATACAATTCTTGCCCGTGGCTCTCGTTGTTAGACTCGCGCAGCGTTGAGTGCGGCAAGTACCCGCGCGTCCCGGAACGGAACTCTGCGGAGCCGAACGCCGGTGGCATCGTGAATCGCGTTCGCAACCGCTGCCATTAACGGTTTGCACGCCGTCTCGCCGCCCCCGTATGGAGCAAGGTCGGGCCGGTTCGGATTCGGATCGCCATTCAACAACACAACATCAATCCTGGCGGGACAGTCGGCATGCCGAAGGCTCGGATGAGATACCCAGTCCACGCTCGTCACCTTCTCAGTATTGAACTGGACTTCTTCATGAAGCGCGCGGCTTAGCGAATGCAGCATCGCGCATTCCACGGTGTGGCGCAGCGCTTCTGGGTTGATTATCAGGCCGCAGTCGTGCGCGCAGACCAGGCGTTTTACCCAGACGTGACCGGTGGTGCGGTTCACCTCCACCTCGGCGACCTGTGCGGCAATGGTCTGCCCGCGGTATGCATACGCGAAACCGCGCCCGGTCACGATGTTCCCGGATGCAACTGGTTTTGGCGAGGGTCGCGGATCCCAGCCATAAGCTTCCGCTGCCGCCTTCACCACGGCGATGGAACGGGCCCGTTTGAATCCGGTATCTTCCGTCGTGCTCGCCGTGAGGAGCTTCATACGAAATTCCACCGGGTCGGCTTTTGCGGCGAATGCTAGTTCGTCGATGAAAGACTCGGCCGCGAAGGTCGACTGGGGGCCGTTGGGATCGCGCAAATTGCCCGTGCGAACGGGCGATTCCCAGACCAGCGGCAGGCTCACCACGTCCCTGGACATGCGGCGATTCGGAATGGCATACATTTCCGCCGGCACTTCGGAACTGCCGGATGCGGGCTTGTCGCGCCTCACCCCCATGAGCTGAGCGATCAGTACTGTATCGGGCTCGTTATAGCCAACGTGGTTGTGGTCGGCGGCACGCGCGTGGTATTCGTACGCCACCAGATTCCCCGCGGCATCCAGCCCCCCGCGCGCCTTCACGGCAAAAGCCGGCGCCTTGGTGTCCCAGGCAGATTCTTCGTCCCGCATCCACTGTATGCGAACCGGGCGGCCAATTTCCTTCGCAATATAAGCAGCCTCGAACCCCGCATCGTCGGCGGCCGTGCGCCCGAACCCCTGTGGGCCTTCCATCCAGATGACGCGCACTTTGTCCCTGGGCATCCCCAGAAAAGTGGCGACGCCCGTTCGCATCCCGTAGGATTTCATATCGTTCGAATAGATGGTCATCAGGCCATTGGAAGGGTCCGCCAAGGCGTGGGCCGGGCTGAACGCGGTGTGTCCCTGATACGGAATGTCGTAATCGGCTTCGATAATCTTTGCTGCGCCGGCGAAGGCCGCGTCCGGGTTTCCCACCACGATCGGGTTGGAAACTGATGTGGGCGTTGCGCCGCGCATGTATTTAAACAAGTCTTCCGATGACGGGAAGGGCGCCGTGGCCGGCTTTTCCCAATTCGCCTTGAGACGTTTTGCTGCGTTAATCGCCTGCTCTTCCCGTTCGCAGACGACGGCGACGTAGTTGCCCTTGCTCACCACCTTGACGAACCCCGGCATGTCTCGCACCGACGATTCATCGATACTGATCAGCTTGGCCCCGGCGAACGGCGGCTTCACATTGCGGGCGTGAACCATGCCGGGCAGCTTGACGTCCACCGCCCATTTCAGCGAACCGTCCACCTTGGCGGGAATGTCGTAGCGCCGGGGGGACTGGCCAACGTTTTTGAGCGCCTGTACCGGTTTGACAGCGGCCACGCCGGCAATCACGTTGATATTTTTTCCGGTCACGGCGACATTGAATCGCTTGCCACCGATCAGTTGTCCGTAGGTGACACGCTTCGAAGGATCGCCTGGCACCGTAATCACGCCATCGCTCACGCTCAGCCGCTCGACAGGCGCGTCCAGCTTTGTGGATGCCATATCGAGCAATACCCTGCGGGCCTCCGCCGCAACGCGGCGCATAGGCCAGCTATCGCGTTCCATGGCGGTCGAGCCGCCGGAGCCGCCCTGATCGACAGTGATATCCGTGCTTCCCATGATGCAGGTGGTCTTGTCGTAGTGGAAGTCCAGTTCGTCGGACATGATCTGCCGGAAGGCCGTTCCCGTGCCTTGGCCACAATCTGTCTTGCCGACGTAGAAGGTCGCGGTGTCGTCCTGATGAATCACGATCCACGAATCCACTTGGCGGAAGTCGGGGTCGGGATACGGACCGGCAGTGGCGCTGGGATCAGCCGCCTGAGCTTTCGCCTCAGGTACGAACGTGCCGGCCGCGCCCACAGCGCTGAAGGTCACGGCGAACATACCTGCGTTCCTGAGGAACTCCCTGCGCGAGGGAGTGACGTTCAAATGCTCCAGATCCTGTTCCACTTCGCGGGGAATGCCATTAAAGGGGGTCATGCCGTCACCTTCGTTTTTTCCGACTGCCGCGCGTCCGAGATTGCCTTAGCGCCGCGCTTGATGGCGGCTTGAACCCGGTAAAACGTCATGCAGCGGCACAGCACACCGTTCATTGCCTCGCGAATCTGCACATCGCTTGGATTCGGAATCTTATCCAATAGCGCCTTGGCCGTCATGATCTGCCCGTTTTGGCAGAAGCCGCACTGGGGGACCTGTTCATCGATCCAGGCTTGCTGCAGCAGATGAAGTTTGCCGCCTTTAGCGATTGCTTCGAGCGTTGTGATTTCAGCTTTCACGGAAGAGACCGGGGTGATACACGACCGAATCGCTGAGCCGTTGATAATCACTGTACACGCGCCGCATTGGCCAAGTCCGCAGCCAAATCTCGGACCCTGCAGACCAAGGTCGTTGCGAAGGATGTAGAGCAGGGGCGTCCCAGGCTCGACATCCAGCGTGTGAGTGCTGCCGTTCACCTTCAGTGTGATATTGCTCATTCTCCGTGCTCCTTGCGCGTCGACGGATACTTCGTGACCTGTCTTATTCTATCGGAGCGAAGTCCGTGAAGTTTGTGTCCACTATCCGACACAAAAGACCGAGTCGCCTCGCGTAACAAAATTGCGAAAACCCCTAGATTCCTAAATTCAATGAGTTGTCGTTGGTCACCGGGTTGCATGTACATACCCGCGAGAAGGGCCGTGGCTGAAATCACTGGACAAGAAGCGTCATTGATGTCTGCCGAACAGAGATGTCTGCCGAACAGACATTGAAAGTGTTGAAGCTCAACCTTCCGGCCCCGCCCGAGCCATTCGGGACCTACGCGGAAGCGGTTCAGACTGGCAACCTGCTCTTCCTGACCGGGATGCTTCCCACCGAGGGCCGGGTGGCGAAATTCGTGGGACGCGTGGGAGCGGAACTCGATGTCGAAGTGGGCCGAAATGCAGCGCGCCTCGCGGCGATGAATGCGCTTGCGGTGGCGCGCCAGCATCTCGGCTCGCTCGATCGAGTGAAGCGAATTGTCCGCCTCGGTGTGTCGGTGGCTACCTCGGGAGACGTTCGGGATCACCCGAAGATTGCAGACGGAGCGTCGGTTCTCTTCGAAGACGTTTTTGGACGGGATAAAAACCCCACTCGGCTGGTCTATGGAGTGGCCAGCCTTCCGCTCGGTGTCCCGGTCGAGTTGGAACTGATTTTTGAGGTGCAGTCGTGATCGCAACAAACCCATGAAATATCCCACATACTATCGAACTGTTGCAATCGATGGGGTTTCGATTTTCTACCGGGAGGCCGGTCCGAAAGACGCGCCCACCCTTCTGCTTCAACACGGTCTGCCCTCGTCTTCGCGGATGTTTGAGCCGCTGTTCAGCCGGCTTTCCGATCGCTATCACCTGGTCGCGCCCGACTATCCCGGGTTTGGTAATAGCGACCGGCCCAATCCCAAGGAGTTTGCATACACGTTCGACCATTACGCGGAGATCATGACTCATTTCAGCGAGGCTCTCTCTATTCCGCGCTACACGCTGTACATGCAGGATTACGGGATCGATGTGGGCTTTCGGATGGTGCTGGCGCATCCGGAGCGAATCGAATCGCTCATCATTCAGGATGCCGTCGCTCACAACGAAGGGCTGGGAGCGAATTGGAAGACTCGCCGAGCCTTTTGGGCGGACCGCGCAGCCAATGAAAGCGCGCTTCGCACCAATCTCCTTTCACTTGCGGCTACGCGGACCAGACACGTGGGAAGCGATCCCAATGTCGAGCGCTATGATCCCGACCTTTGGAAGGACGAGTTCTATTTCT
>JBEKLB010000112.1:0-22768 GCA_050010415.1 Bryobacteraceae bacterium
GAGCTCTTCTCGTCTTCCTGACAGATCGATTCCATCAGCTCCATCCCCGGACGCCAGCGAATCGTGTTGCTCGTGGTCCAGGGCTTGGTATACGCTCCTGGGTCGTCGATCGTCACCTCATACTTCAGCGTCAGCGAGTCGGTACGCGTATAACGCTCCGTGAGATGCAACTGCTCCGAAATCGCGTGACCTGCCTGGTCCAGCCAAGCGAGGCCGTTGAAGCCGGTGACGTCTACCACCAGCGTGTCGCCATCGTAGTGACCCACGGCATCGCCTAGCCAGCTGGGTTTGAGATTCTTGGGATGAGTCCCCGCCGGATCTATGTTCACGATGCGCCACAAGTAATTGTCGCCTTCAAAGATGAACACCACCTGGTCTTTGGTCTGAATCATCTGAAACGGATAAGGATCGAACATGAAGCGCGGCACGCCTACTGGCAGGCAGCGGGCTTCCGGGTCGTCCTTCGACAGGCTCTCCACCCGCTCGTTGTACGTCTTGAGAGTCCAGGGGAGAAACGGAACGTCCACACGCACGTCGGCGCTCTTCACACCCTTCCATTTGGTCTCCGCGATGTTGCCGTTGAAACCGGGAAACCAGGCGCCGTTTCCGCCAAAATCCGGGTGGCCATCGGGCAAGTGCGGCACGGGCCCGGCCACCGCTTTGGGCGCTATGTCCGCACCCAGGTTGGGTGCGTCCTTGTAGAACGGCCCGGGATCTTTAGCGAGCGGCTGCTGGGCGAAGCTTGAAGCGACGATTACCAACCCGGCTGTAACCAGCATAGCCCTCGATAAACTCATGATGAACTAAATCCTATATTCAAATTGCATGCTTGGTCAAACCTATCAGCTTTCTCATGGACTAGTTTCCGGAGGTTTGATCGTTATGTATACTGGTCCCACCTGGAGCAGAACCATCATGCGTTTCGATCTCATTTTCTCCCGCGTATTCCCTGTATCCATCGCATTCCCTGTATTCCTTGTATTCCCTGCGTCCCTTGTATTCCTGGCTCCCCAACCCGCCCTCGCGCATCACGGCGGATCCGAATACGACATGAGCAAAACGGTGGAATTCAAAGGCAAGCTCACCAGCGTCGAGATGATCAACCCGCATTCGTGGATCTATTTTGACGTCACGGAAAAGGATGGAACGCTCAGTCATCATCGCTGCGAGATGAGATCCGTCCACGTGTTGCGCCGCTCGGGCTGGACCAAAGAGAATTTCCCGGTGGGCCAGCAGATCACCGTGGAAGCTTCGCCTAACAAAACCGATCCCGCTTCCTGTTATCTCCAGACCATCGTGGCCGCCGACGGAACGAGAATGGACCGCTATGGCCAATACGTCAAGGCTCCGCAAGGCGGCGTCCAGGAAGTGCGGGGCCCCATCGCTCCGCCCAAGCCGGACCGTCCGGCGCGGCGTCCATCGGGCGAGCCGAATATATCGGGCGATTGGGCGCCCGTGCAGCTGGTCATGGTAAATGCAAAGGGCACCGGCGGCGGGTTGGTGCCGCTCGATAAGTTGACGGACTACAAACCCGGCGATAAGCCAGCGATTTCTTTCGCCGACGTCTCCCGCACCGGGCCGCGGCTTTATGGCGGAACCGGACTGACGGAGGCCGGCGAAAAAGCCGCCAAGGATTTCAAGCGCGAAGACAATCCCCGTTTCCGTTGCGAGACCACCAGCATCGTCTTTGATTGGACCTTCGATGGGCCGGTGAACCGCATCACTCAGAACAAGGATACGATCGTGCTGGAATACGGCCAGTTCGGGTTGAAACGCACCGTCTACATGAACATGAAAGCGCACCCCAATAGCGTCAAACCGACCCGCACCGGGCACTCCATCGGACACTGGGAAGGCGACACTCTGATCGTGGATACCGTAGCATTCGCTCCAGGCTTCTTGAATCCGCCGGTGCGCAACAGCGACCAGCTGCATGTGGTGGAGCGGTTCACATTAGATCCGGTCAAGGTGGCGCTCACCCGCAGTTATGTCGTTGACGACGCCGTGTATTTGAAAGGCAACTATACCGGCTCCGATACCATCCTGGTGGCCGACGCTCCCTTTAATCCTGGAAAGTGCAAAGAGTTGAACTTTATCGATTATTCGAAGGAGCAAAAACGCAAGTAATATGCGGACCGATATTCACACCCTGATCGCCGCCGGCTTTGTAGTGACTTTACTGATGCCCGCCGCTGCGCAGACTTATCGCCCGCCACGCGCGCCCGACGGCCACGCCGATTTGAGCGGCATCTATGAAGCGCTCAATACCGCCAATTGGGATCTCGAGGATCATTCCGCTCAGCCGGGAACCATGTGGCAGACTGGCGCTATCGGCTCCGTGCCGGCCGGCCCCGGGGTGGTGGAGGGCGGAACCATCCCTTACAAATCGGAGGCACTCGAAAAAAAGAAGGCGAATTTCGCCGCGCGCCGCACTAACGATCCTGAAGCCAAGTGCTACATGCCCGGCATTCCGCGCGCCAACTACATGCCGTATCCATTTCAGATCGTGCAGACTCCGCGCGGCATCATGTTCGTCTATGAATTCGCCAGCGCGAATCGCTTGGTAAATATGGGCAAGCCCGAGGAAGCCGGCTCCGATACGTGGATGGGAACCAACAACGGGCATTGGGAGGGCGACACCCTGGTAATCGACGTCACGGGTTTGAATGGCCTGGCTTGGTTCGATCGCGCCGGAGATTTTGGCGGTAAACAATTGCACGTCGTGGAACGCTTCAGCCGTCCGGACCCCTATCATCTGAACTACGAAGCCACCATCGAGGACCCCACCGTGTTCACCCGGCCCTGGAAGATCAGCATGCCGCTCTATCGCAAGGTGGAAAAGAACGCGCAGCTCTTCGAGTTCAAGTGCGTAGAGTTCGTCGAAGAATTGCTTTACGGACAATTCAAGAAACAGCCGGCTAAATGAGCATGCGGCTTCTCCTTTTGCTGACGGCAATCGTGAACATCCTGCCCGCCGCTTCGGGCCAGACGCTCAAGACGGCGTGGGGAGATCCCGATCTTCAGGGAATGTGGCCGGGCAACATGGGCGTCCCCTTGCAGAGACCGGAGAGCCTCGGAACCAGGACCACTCTCAACGATGCCGAGTTCGCCCAAAAGGAAGCCCAAGCCAGGAAGCAGGCGGAGGCCGATAGCCAGTCCACCGCCACCAGCGATAGCAAGGCAACCATTGGTCCGCCGTCCTATTGGGTGGAGCGCGGGACGCCTTCGCGCCAGACATCCCTGATCATCGATCCGCCGAATGGGCGATTGCCGCCTTTGACCGCGGAGGAGCAGAGGCTTCGCAAAGAAGCGCGCGCCGGAAAAGGATTTCCAGGCGAATGGCGCGGCCAGGCCGACTCCTATGACGATTTGAACGTCTATTATCGCTGCATCACGCGCGGCGTGCTGGGATCTATCATCCCGGTGATCTATAACAACGGAAATGAAATTTTGCAGGCGCCCGGCCTGGTGATCATCCGCAATGAGATGATCCACGAAACGCGCATCATTCCGCTGGATGGCCGCCCGCACCCGAGCTCCAAAATCCGCCAGTACATGGGCGATTCGCGCGGCCACTGGGACGGCAACACGCTGGTGATCGAGACCACCAATTTCACCGACAAAGACGCCATCGGTTCCAACGGCGCAGGCTATCCAGGCGACCCCGGCCATCACAGCGCCGATTTGAAGCTCACCGAGCGGCTGACCCGCGTGGATGCCAATACGCTCAACTATCAGGCCACTATCGACTATCAGGCCACTATCGACGACCCCAAAACGTGGACTCAGCCCTGGACCATCCTGATCCCTTTGAAGCGCGACGATAAGTACCAGCTATTCGAATACGCATGTCACGAGGGCAACATCGCCATGAGTGACATTCTCAGCGGCGCCCGCTTCGATGAGCTTAAGGGTGATGAGGTCAAGGGTGATGAGGTCAAGCGAAAGAAATAGCGGTCGAATTGGTATAGAATTGCTTGTCAGGAGGGGCCGAATGCGAACTAGGCTAGCGATGCCGGCTGCAGTTGTGGTTCTGCTTCTTACGGTTGTCCCGGCATGGGCGCATCACGCGTTTCAAGCGGAGTTCGACAGCAGCAAACCGGTCCATTTGGTGGGAACGGTCACCGACATGGAATGGATCAATCCTCACTCCTGGATTCATGTCGACGTGAAGAACCCGGACGGCACCGTCACCAATTGGATGGTGGAATGCGGCAGCCCCAACATTATGCTGCGCAGAGGCTTCACCAAGCGTTCGCTCGAAGTGGGCACCGAACTCACCATTCAGGGATACCAGGCTAAGAACGGAACGAACCGGGCCAATGGCAGTAGCGTGACTTTCAAGGATGGCAAGAAGTTGTTTGTCGGCGGTTCGAACCCGGACCTTCCGCCGGATCAAAAGTAGCAAGGAGACTCGCATGAGAACCAGCGTTTTCACGTTGCTTGTAACGGCGGGGCTTTGTTCCTTGCCTGTGAACGCTCAAGCTCCGGCGGCTAAGGTGGCTACTCCGGCCGCGAAGACCAACTGGACGCCGCCAAAAACTTCCTGGGGCGATCCGGATCTCCAAGGCCAGTGGCCGGCCACCGCCAACATTCCCATGCAGCGCGCCGTCAGCCTGGGTGATAGAGCCGAGCTCACAGATGCCGAATTGGCGGAGCGGGAAAGCCGTGCCCAAAAGCAAACCTCCGAAGATGGCGAAGAATTCTCCAAGGGAGCGAGTGAGGTGACCATCAATCCTCCTTCGTATTGGGTGGAGCGCGGCAAGCCGGTGCGGCAAGCTTCGCTGGTGGTGGATCCTCCCAATGGCAGAATTCCTCCCATGACTCCGGATGGGCAGGCCGCGATGAAGGCCTTGCGTGGCGGACTCGGACCCGGCAGCCACTTCCCCGATAAAGTGGATTCCTGGGAAGACTTCGATATTTACAGCCGCTGCATCACGCGCGGCATGGTCAACAGCATGCTCCCGACGCTGTACAACTTCGGCAACGAAATCCTCCAGGCGCCGGGCTACGTAGTGATCCGCAATGAAATGATTCACGAGACACGCGTGATTCCCCTCGACAAGCGTCCGCACGTGGGCAAAGGCATTTCCACGTACATGGGCGATTCGCGCGGGCATTGGGAAGGCAACACGCTCGTGGTCGAGACTACCAACCTGAAGCCTCAGCCAGGCGTAGGCGGCGGACTGTTTACCGACGCTGCGGTCCTGACCGAGCGCTTCACACGTACCTCGCCGACTGACCTGAGCTACGATCTAACAGTGAACGATCCCAAGACCTGGACCAGGCCCTGGACCCTGCACATGCCCTACAAGCTGGACCCCAGCTACAAGATTTACGAATACGCCTGCCACGAAGGCAACTACATGATGCTCGACGCGCTGAGCGGCGCCCGCGATCTGGAGAAGAAGGGGCAATCGACGAAGGTAGAACGGTAGAGCCCGAAAGGCGACAGCCTCCGCCGATACCAGGTCCCAACAGTTGCGTAATTACCCCGGCACTGATGAGTGTTGTCTGAAGTCTGCACCTTTAGGATATTACCGTTTAACAGGCTTTTACAGGTGAACGATATCGCCGCAAAGCGCACGCACTTCAAGAAGATCTCTTATGACAAACTCAATGCGCGGCAGAAGGAACTATTCAACTTCCAGAAGATCGCTGCTACCTTGGCGGACTATGGATTCAATTGCATCAAGCTGAGCGACGATTGGCAAGGTGCGGATTTTCTTGCCTATCATGTGGACGGCACGACCACACTGAGAGTGCAGCTAAAGTCAAGACTGGCCATCCAAAAGAAGTATCTCGGCAAGAACATCTGGATGGCGTTCCCGCACAAGAAGCACTGGTACCTAATCGAACATGACGAACTGGTGGTGAAGGTCGGTGGGACTACCGATTGGCTGAAGAGTGCATCATGGACGAAGCCGGACGGGGGTTATTCGTCGGGAAGCATCAACTCGCACTTATTTGGGAGCCTGGTCGAGAATAAGATCGGAGAGGTCTATGGCGTCGTTCTAGAAGACGAAGATTGACTACGGGCAAATCTCATCCCCTACTTAGACCACACCACCCGCCGCCGCTGATTCTGATACCGGATGCGGTATCATATAATTTGCCTGTCTCCAAGGTGCTCCAGAAGATGCGAAAGCACCCGATGGGTTGGCGTATTGAGGAGCTACAAGCGGTGGCCGTGGACAATTCAGTCGAATGGCGCAGGCCGGGTCGTGGCGGCAGCCATGTAATCTTCAGCGCGCCCGGCGTGAGGGAGATTGTATCTGTGCCGGCGAAGCGCCCGATAAAACCGATCTACATCAAGAAATTTCTTGCGCTGATCGACGCTGCGGGAGATGCAGAACAAAATGAAAGCAAACACGAATCGAAATCTTGACCAGTATCAGTTCACCGTTCGTCCTCTTACCAAGGATGAGGGCGGAGGCTATCTGGTGGAGTATCCGGATATACCCGGTTGCATGTCCGATGGAGAGACCATCGCAGAGGCAATCGTAAACGGCAGGGAAGCCCTTCGCGATTGTATAGACGTCTTCAGAAAGTCGGACCGAAGGCTACCGAAGCCTAGCGTCGAAGCTGCTCAATGGCGGCAACGCCTGCCCCGAACCCTATATTCGAAGCTAACGAAGCAAGCGGAAATAGAGGGTGTCAGCATTAATAGTCTCGTGACGGCAATCATCGCTGAAGCGATCGGATCGAAACAGACGCCACAGCAGAAGAGTCGATAAGGTCTTGAACTATTGCTTCAACGCGTACGCAAACAACGCGCTGCCGGCTGAAATCGCGACGTACTGCTTGCCGTTCACCGCGTAAGACATCGGACCGGACGCGATGGCGCCTCCGAGCGACGCCCTCCACAGCAGTTCGCCGTTACGGGCATCCAGCGCGTAGAAATATCCTTCGCGTCCGCCCGAGAAAAGCAAATCGGAAGCCGTGGTCAGGATTCCGGCGTCGGTAACATCGTTCATCTTGTATTCCCATTTTCTTTCGCCGGTCTGCGGGTCGATGGCGCGCACTGCGCCGTAGCCTTCGTTGTCCTTGCGGGTATTGATCTTGGCTTGCTGCAATCCGCCGATCAGCGATCGTGGCGACGTGCCCAGGTATCGACGGCCCTCGGTATATTCAGCCGGCGCCTTGAGGTACACCGACGAATAGTTCACCCAGGAAGGGATGTAGAACAATCCAGTGCTCGGGCTGAAGGAAGGCGAATACCAGTTGGTGCCTCCCTGGTTTCCGGGAGTGATGACCGTTCCTTCCGCGCTCGGAAGCTTCCCGCTCACTCGCATGGGACGGCCCTTCTCATCGAAGCCGCTGGCCCAGTTCACTTCCACAAAAGGCTTGCCCAGCAGGAACTGGCCGGTGGAGCGGTCGAGCACATAAAAGAACCCGTTGCGATTGGCCCACAGCATCACCTTGCGAGGCTGCCCCTTCCATGGGATGTCGGCCAGCACGGCCACCTGCACTGCGTCGAAGTCGAACTCATCGTGCGGCGAGAACTGGTAATACCACTTCAGCTTTCCTGTATCGGCATCCAGCGCGACCACCGAACTGGTGTACAGGTTGTCTCCCAGGCGGACATCGCCGTTATAATCCGGTCCCGCGTTTCCCACCCCCCAATAGGTGAGATTGAGCGCCGCATCGTAGGAGCCGGTCATCCAGATGGATCCGCCGCCGGTCTTCCATGAATCTCCCGCCCAAGTTTCGTGCCCGGGCTCGCCTGGCCCGGGAATGGTGTAGAAGCGCCACATTTCTTTGCCCGTGCGGACGTTGTACGCCGCAATAAATCCGCGGATTCCGAACTCCCCACCCGCCGTGCCGACAATCACTTTGTCCTTGATCACCAGGGGCGCATGCGTGATGGCGTAGCCCGATGCAGCTTTGGCGACCTCTGTGTTCCACAAAGGACGGCCGGTAGTGGCATCCAGCGCAATCAAATGCGCATCAATGGTCCCCATGAACAGCGTGTTGCCGACGATGGCCATGCCTCGATTCACACGCCCGCAGCAAGGGCGCGCCTGGGGCGACGGCGAGTAGGAATAGCTCCAGAACTCGCGGCCCGTCACCGCGTCCAGCGCAATGACGTCGTTGGGCGCTTGCACCGTGTACATCACGCCATCCACCACTAACGGTGTAGCTTCGAACTTTTCGAGCGACCGGGCTTGAAACACCCATTGCTGTTCCAGATTCTTGACGTTTTCGGGCGTGATCTGCTTGAGAGCACTGTGCCGCTGGCTCATGTTGGTTCCCGAATAGGTCAACCAGTTGTGCGGCTCTTGGTCGGCGTTCTGAATGCGATCGAAGGGCACCTGAGCGGAGAGAGCGCCGGCCATTAAAGCGAACAGTGTGAGACCTCGAGTCATGTCTTATAGACCTTTCAGGGAGCCTAAGTATGTGACAACATCCGCCAGCTCCTCGGAACTGAGCTTGCCGCGGTAAGAGGGCATGGGCGAATTTTCGATGAAACCCGACTCGCGCAGATCGGAGCGGTTGAGCGAAACCAAATGTTCGCTCGAATCCAGGATCTGCACCGTGAACGTGTCGATGTTGAGAAGCCGGCCGGTGATGGTTTGGCCCTGCTTCGTGATCGCGCGATAGAAGCGATTCTGCGGCAGCACCTCCTCGTTCGGCTCGACCAACGAGCGTTCCAGCTCGACAGTGCGGCGCAGGCCGCCGATGTCGCTCAAATCCGGCCCCACGCGCGAGCCGTTGGCGCCCACTCGATGGCATTGCCGGCATCCGCCCTTGCCTTCGAAGATGGCCTGGCCCCGAGCGGCGTCGCCATGGATGGGTGCACTGTGGCCGCTGGACCCAATGGAACGCAAGTACGCCAAAACTACTGCCGCTTGGGAGTCCCGCAGGTTGCTCGGCGGCATGGGCGTGCCTGGCTTGCCGTCCTCAATGATCCTGACCAGCGTATCTTCTGAATAGGTTTGACGGAACTTGCCGTGGCTGAGGTCAATGCCCGGGATCTGGTCGCCCTCCGGGCCGTGGCAGAGAACGCAGTTATCGCGGAATAGCCGCTGGCCCTCCTGGATGTCCGCGGGCGTGTATTCATGCTGCGAGAGCAGGGCCGGGGCCCCACAGACTCCTATCGCAAAAACGAAGCCAGAAAATCGAAGTGCCGACATAGGCATCCCCCTTTCGGGTTGGGCCTATCGTATCGCAGCGGTTCAGAGGAAACAATTCCAGCGCCTGGCCGTCCGATCTAACGAAGGGCTGGTCTAACTAAACCGTCTAACTAAACCATGGCTGAAACCAAAAGATGCGCTCACCCCGCCTGCAATTGCGTCGCTCCCGCCGACAGCAAATATTGCAGCCAATACTGCGACGACGCCCGTAACACCGAAGAACTGGCTTGCAACTGCGGCCATCCTGGCTGCGCCGACGAACTCACGCACCGCGGCTGATGTATGCCGGATCTGAGATGATGCATGCCGGGATCTGATCAAAATGGCTTCCACGCGGTCCTCGAGATTTTGGACCGGTTGCTGAGCAAACCGCTGCCGGAGCAATGGGGCAATTGGAAGCTGGACCGGGACAAGAGAACCATCTATTACGATGGTCCTCACGAATATTGGTTCTCGCTCGGCCAGATGAACAATTCCGCCGAAGTTCTTGATTGGATTGTTCATCTTCATGAGGAGAAGTGGGCCACGCCGGAGGATATCGGCAACTTAGTGGCTGCTCTGGACGACATATTCGACCTGCAGAATAATGTCTGCGGCTGCGGAATCGAACACCGATTCAATGCCCGAGAGCATCTCGCCAAGGTCTTCCCGTCCCCTGCGGCAAGCCGCGGAGCCAGCTAGCGTTCTGCTGGTTTTGGCCCCTTCCGATAGCCGTCTTCACTTCTTTTTCATTCCAACCGAACATGTAATATATGTAACGTTCACGAAACTCGATGGTGATATGATTTGTTAGGTCTTAGCGGAAGGCAGCCCACGCGAGCATCCGTCCAGACCTGTGGAGGATCGATTTGCCGACACTCAACACCAGGCTCGCTGAAGTCCTTGAGAAACGAGAGCAGGAGGTCACAGACCGGTGGATTGAACAGCAGCAAGCCACTGGCCGAAAGCTGATTCCCGCCGAGCGCGAGCAGGCCGCCAGGCAGTCCCGTGAGTTTGTGCGCGCGCTGAAAAGCGCTTTGCAGCGCAACACCAGCGGCGACATCTCGGGGCCGGATTGGTCTGGCGTTCGCGACTTCCTGGTGGATTTATCTAGCCGCCGGGCCAAGGACGGCTACACCCCGCGCGAGACGGCATCCTTCGTTTATTCGCTCAAACAGCCGCTCTTTACAGCACTCAGCGTCGAATTTGGCCAGGATCCGGCGCGCTTGGCAGAGGAAGTATGGCTTGCCACGCTTCTCATCGACGAACTGGGGCTGCTCACCACCGAGGCCTTCCAAAAGTCTCGTGAAGAGGTTATCCTGCGCCAGCAGAAAGAATTGCTGGAGCTCTCCACCCCCGTGGTGCGGTTGTGGGAAAACATTTTGGCGTTGCCATTGATCGGAACGCTGGACAGCGCCCGAACCCAAATCGTGATGCAGAATCTGCTCGACGCTATTGTGCAAACACGGTCGGACTACGCCATCATCGACATCACCGGGGTCCCGATAGTGGACACGCTGGTTGCCCAGCATCTGCTCAAGACCGTCGCCGCCGCGCGCTTGATGGGCGCGGATTGCCTGATCAGCGGCATCCGCCCGCAGATTGCCCAGACCATCATCCATCTGGGTGTCGACCTTTCCGAAGTAACCACCAAGGCGACACTGGCGGACGCATTCGATATTGCTTTGCGGCGCAGCGGCCACAAAGTGGTCCGCCAGGAAGCTGCACCCGGTAGCTCAGTGTCGAGGTGACCGTGGAGCGGATACCAATCCTGAAGATGGGCGAGTTTCTGCTCGTCACCATTCAAGTGGATATGCACGACCGGCTGGCGCTCACTCTCCAGGACGATTTGACGTCGCAGATTGTCAAACATCGGGCGCACGGCGTGTTGATTGATATTTCCGCGCTGGAAATCGTCGATTCCTTCATTGGACGAATGCTGGCCAGCATCGCCTCCATGGCGCATCTTCTGGATTCCGAGACGGTTGTGGTGGGCATGCAGCCCGCCGTGGCCATTACGCTGGTGGAGCTGGGTCTGCCGATGAAGGGAATCCGTACCGCGCTGGACGTGGAGAAGGGCATGATGGCGCTGCGTAGCGCGATTCTGGAAGCGGGGCACGATGGCGATACGAGTCGTATCCGCTGAGTCCATGGAGATTCGTGCCTCCGACGACATCGTCCTGGTCCGACAGGCGGTGCGCAAGAAATCCATCGCTCTGGGCTTCGGGCTGGTGGACCAAACCAAAGTGGTCACCGCTTCGAGCGAATTGGCCCGCAACACTCTCGACTATGGCGGCGGCGGCACGGTGCTCCTGGAGCTGGTCGAAAATGGTACCCGGAGCGGCCTGAAACTGACTTTCGAAGACCAGGGGCCGGGCATCCCCGATATTGACCAGGCGCTTACCGACGGCTACACCACTGGAAACGGCATGGGCCTGGGATTAAGCGGCGCCAAGCGGCTTTCCAATGAATTCGAGATTTGGTCGAAACCGGGCGAAGGGACCAGAGTCTCCATTCTGAGGTGGAAGTAAGTGGCAACCGCTGTACGCATTGTTGTCGAAGAAACCAGCATCACCGCCGAGGCGCGCCGCACGGCTCGCGAAATGGCTCTGGGGCTGGGGATGGAGGAGGGTGGCGCCGAACACGTGGCCATCGCCACCACCGAAGCCTGTACCAATCTGCTTAAGCATGCCGGTGGCGGCCAGGTTCTCCTGCAGACCAGCACCGAAGGCTCCGATGCGGCGCCATTGTTGGAATTGCTTGCGGTGGATCGCGGCCCCGGAATGAGCAACCTGGAGCAGTGCCTGCAAGATGGCTACAGTACCGGTGGCAGCCCGGGCCAGGGTCTGGGCGCTATCCAGCGGTTGTCGGAACAATCCGACATCTATACGGTGGCCGGAAAAGGCACAGCGGTGCTGGCTCGCTGGTGGCTTTCGGGTAATGGCTGGCGTCGAGCACAGCGCATCGGCGCCGTGAATGTGTCCATGCCCGGCCAGGAGGTTTGTGGCGACGCCTGGGGCTGCGCGCAGTATGGCGACGATCTCGTGATCATGGTTGCCGATGGCTTGGGCCACGGCCTGGAAGCCAAGCTCGCATCCACCGAAGCCGTGCGGCAGTTGTATGAGAATCCCGATCTGCCGCCTAAGACGCTGTTGACGCGAACGCATCAAGCTTTGCGCAGCACGCGCGGCGCTGCCGTCGCCATCGCCCACGTCGACTCCGTGCGGGGCAAACTGACCTTCGCCGGCGTGGGGAACATCGCTGCGCGCGTCTACGACGGCTCCGTGTCGCGGCAGAATCTGGTATCGCTCAACGGAACGGCAGGCCATCAATGCGAGCGGATTCAGGAGTTCAATTATCCCTGGCCCGAACACGGCCTGCTGATTCTCCACACTGACGGGCTTTCCACCTCCACCGGATTGGAATCCTATCCTGGCCTCGCGGCGCGCGATCCGGCACTCATCGCGGGCGTGCTCTACCGGGATTTTTGCCGCGGCCGGGATGACGCTACAGTTGTAGTGGTTAAGGCGAAATAAATGGCTGGCACTATCCTTACTCTGGCTATCGGTTGCGAGCGCGATACAGTCGCGGCGCGGCAGCGCGCCCGGCAAATCGCCCGGTTGCTCGGTTTTGAAGCACAGGATCAGACGCGCATCTCCACAGCCGTGTCTGAAATCGCCCGCAATGCCTTCAATTATGCCGGCGGCGGCCGCGTGGAATATTCCATCGAAGGTCGCACGTCGCCGCAATTGTTCATCATCCAGATCAGGGATTCCGGGCCCGGAATAAGCAACTTATCGAATATCCTGGATGGCCAGTACAAATCCTCCACGGGCATGGGGATGGGAATCCTGGGCGCCCGGCGATTGATGGACCAGTTCCAAATTAATTCGGCTCCTGGCCAAGGGACCACCATCTGGCTGAAGAAGCTGCTCCCCAACCGGACCCGCGTCTGGAACGGCCAGGATCTGGCGGGCATGGCCGCCTCCCTCGCCCGCGAGGGACCGCAGGATGCGTTTCAGGAGCTGCAGCATCAAAATCAGGAGCTGCTCAACGCGCTGGAGGAAATTCGCGCGCGGCAGATCGAGCTCACCCGGCTGAATCGCGAATTGGAGGACACCAATCGCGGCGTGGTGGCGCTCTATGCCGAACTGGACGAAAAGGCGGATCACCTGCGCCGTGCCGACGAGCTGAAATCGCGCTTCTTGTCCAATATGAGCCATGAGTTCCGCTCTCCGCTCAATTCCATTCTGGCGTTGAGCGGACTGTTGCTCAATCGCTCGGACGGCGAATTAACCGGCGAGCAGGAACAACAAACCGAGTACATTCGCAAGGCTGCGCGCGATCTTCTGGACCTGGTGAACGATCTTCTGGACCTGGCCAAAGTGGAAGCCGGAAAAGTGGAAGCCAAGCCAGTGGAGTTTCGCGTCGCCGATTTGTTCGCCGCTCTGCGCGGTATGTTGCGTCCGCTGTTTCTGAATCAGTCCGTGGATCTGATATTCGAGGATGTGGATCACATCCCGCCCATATTCTCCGACGAAGGCAAAATCTCGCAGATTCTCCGGAATTTCATTTCCAACGCGTTGAAGTTCACCGAGCGCGGAGAAGTGCGGATTTCCGCCAGCCAGACCGGCGACAGCCATGTCGTCTTCTCAGTGGCCGACACCGGCATCGGAATCGAACCGCAAGACCAGCAGCGCATCTTTCAGGATTTCACGCAGGTAGACAATCCCATTCAGAGAAGAGTAAAAGGCACCGGCCTGGGGCTGCCGCTCTCCAAACAACTGGCCATCCTGCTGGGCGGTGAAGTTTCGGTCCAAAGCCACCTGGGAATAGGTTCCACATTCACGGTTCGAATCCCAGCGCGCTTTGAACCGCGCACCGAGATCGGGCTGCAGTCTGAATCGGCCATGGCAGTGGCCGAAGCCGATCCGGCCAGCATGCCCGTGCTGGTGCTGGAAGACAAAGTGGAAATGATGATGATGTATCGGAGTTACCTGAAGAACTCCGGGTTCAACATGATTCCCGCTTCCACTATCCGGGAAGCGCGGGAAATCATGGAAGGGATTCGTCCCAAAGCGATTATTCTGGACGTCGTCCTGCGCTCGGAGGATACCTGGCGGCTTCTGGCTGAGCTGAAAACAAACGCTGGCACGCGCGATATACCCGTGATCATCGCCAGCACCACCGAGGATCAGGCTAAGGCCTTTCATTTAGGTGCGGACGATTACCTTCTCAAGCCGGTGGAACGATCTTCGCTGCTCGAACGGCTCACTGAGCTCACCTTCACCAGGAACGTTCTCATCATCGACGACGAGGAGCGCGACCGCTATTTGTTGAAGCAGCATTTTCGCGCCGCTCCTGTGGTGATCCAGGAAGCGTCCACGGGGCTGGAAGGAATTCGCCAGGCGGCCAAGGAAAAGCCGGACGTCATTATCCTGGACTTAAGCATGCCCGGCATGAGCGGATTTGAAGTACTGGAAGTTTTGAAAACGGCCCCGGCCACGAAAGATATCCCCGTGGTGATCTGCACCTCCCGCGTCCTCAGCGACGACGAGCGAATACAGTTGGAAGGAAAGACGGTGGCAGTGGTGAGCAAGCAGGGCCATGCCGAGCTTGCCGAGGTGATTCGCCGCGCCGTTCGGCCGGTGGGTCTTTCGGCTACGGCAAATTAGGAGCCACGCTATGGATTCCCTAAAAACATCGGTACTAAACGTCGACGATTATCCGCCGGGGTTGTACGCCCGCACGAAAGTATTGCGCCAGGCCGGTTTCGATGTCATGGAAGCAACCACCGGCAATCAGGCATTAAAACTGGTGACCGAGCACAAGCCGGCGGTAGTTTTGCTGGACGTCAACCTTCCCGACCTGCATGGGTTCGAAGTTTGCCGCCGCATCCGCACCGATCCTGCGCTGGCCGCCACCACTATTCTGCATATCTCGGCATCGAGCGTCCAGGAACAGCAGCAGGTTCACGGCCTGAACACCGGGGCGGACGGCTATTTGATTGAGCCGCTCGATCCGGCGGTTCTGGTTGCCACCATCAGAGCGTACCTGCGCGTGCGCCAGGCTGAGGGCGCATTGCGCCGCTCGAACGAAGATCTGGAGCGCTTCGCTTATCGCGTGACGCACGAGCTGAACGAACCGCTGCGCACCATTACCATGCACGGCCAGCTTCTGGAGAATCGGCTGCTGGGAACGCTCGATCCGGAGGCTTTGCAGTCCTTTCATTTTCTTCAGGAGGGCGTGCGCAGAATGCGGGCATTCATAGACGATTTGCTGCGCTATTCCCAATCCACGCATGCCGGCAGCGATGTCGGGCAGCAGGATCTGGAAGCGGTCTTCCACCAGGTGATGTATTCCCTCGGCGCGGCGATCGAGGAAAGCGGCGCAAAAATCACGCACGATGAGCTGCCCACGCTGGTCACCGATTCCAGGATCGAACATGTCCTGCAAAACCTGATCGCCAATGCGATTAAGTATCGCCGCAAAGCTGTTCCGCCGGAGATACATGTGTCGGCAAAACTCGAAAAGGAAGCTTGGGTGATCTCGGTCCGCGACAACGGAATCGGCATCGAGCCGCAATACAGACAATCCATATTCCAGATCTTCCAGCGCTTGCATGGCCGGGACATTCCGGGCACCGGCGTCGGCCTCGCGCTGGCTCAAAAGATCGTCGAAACCAATGCCGGAAAAATGTGGGTGGAATCGGAGCCCGGCGTAGGCTCGGCGTTTTACTTTACGATTCCGCTCTCGGATGAAAACTCCGCGGCCAGCCGCGCTGCGCGCTGAATCGGCGCGGGCCTTCACTGGCTCAGCTTAGGGCGTAAGCAAACCGAAGGCGGCCACTCCGTTCGGCGTCCCCACGTACACTTTGCCGTTGACGATGGTTGGCACCATGAACTTGTTGCCTGAGCCGAAGTTGTCGCGTCCGTTTGCCGCCTGGCTGGTGTTGTATATCTCCTGCGCCAGATTGCCGGCCCGATAGGCGTGCAGCACGGACTCCTGTATGGGACCGCCCACTTCGCCGAAATAAACGCTGCCGTTGTAATACGCGGGCATAGACCAGATTCCGCCCGGAAGCGCACCGTCCAACTCCTGATAAATTGCGCTATCGTTCTGCGGGCTGAACTTGCCCATGTTGAGGCGATCCACCAAATAAATATTGCCATCCTTGCCCGCTCCGATCGCCAGCTGCTGCACGTGACCGCTGCTGTCGGTCATCTCCGGCAAGACCAACGCGCCACCCGAGCCCAAATCGACATCGCCATTGGATTCGTTCGTGGTATTGGACATGGTGAAGTAATCCGTTACTGTCAGCGTGCCGCTCGCAGCCGAAAGCTTCACGAAGGCGTTGCCGTAATCGCCGCTCGCGGGAAAGCCCTGGGCATCGAGCGTGGTATCGAATGTACCGTTGGCGTCCAGAAAATAAATGAAGCCGCCGGGATCAGCAGCAAGGCCGGCGCCGGCTCCCCAAATGGCCCCCTCCCCGCCATTGGGTGTGACGTCGATGACCATCGTTCTCGCGAGCGTAGTGGCATCGTATCCCATGATCCAACCTGTGTACGGAGCATCATCGCAATGCGACGCCCAGGCCAGATAGAGCACTCCGTTCAGCAACAATAGCCCGGATCGTTCCTTATATTGTTTGGGATCGAAGTAAGCAAAACCATTCTGGCTGTCTTCACCAGTCCCCGGATAAGTGGCTGTAATTTCCACGCCGGCCGCGACGCGCTTACCAGCACGCAGGTACACCTCCTGCAGCCGTTGATGATAGTTGCCTGACGAGTCCTTGCTCATGGCCACGGCGAAGATTACGCCTTCCGTGGTGCCCGGCTTCAGGTAGATCACCGGCGTGGAGGTAATGCCGATGGTGGGCGTCACCTGGCCGCAGCCGCGATCATCGGAAGCCGTCTCGCCTGTGTCGAGCAGCGACAATTTCCAGAGCTGCGCGCCCGTATCGGCATCCAGCGCATAGAGGCTGTCGTTCTCGGTGGCGACGATCAGCACGTTGTGCGTCCCCTGATTGGGAATCGCGACCCCGGCCACGTAAAGAGGCTGCGCGTCGACCACGCCATCGAGCGTAGCTTGGAAGAGCTTGCCGAAGTTGGCCGCGTTCACGTTGCTCGGAGTGAGCGTGGTTTCCGCCAGATTGCTGCCGGTGCGCGCTACATTGTTGTGATAAGTCAGAACATTGGTTTGCGCCATGAGGGGCAAAAACGGAGACACCAGGGATAAAGACAACGCCAATCGTAGGGACACGTCAACCTCCTGATCATAGACGCGAGTCTCGAAGAGACTGATCGGCGAAATTTGACCTTAGTAGGGGACGGGATGGGGGATTAGGGATTGGCATTACACTGACAGGGTGCCGCGGACCATCCTGATATCCTTCCTGGCTTGGATTTGGCTTCTGGCGCTGGGAGGATGCAAGCCCGCGCCGCATACCGAATCCCATCCCCAAATTGGATGGCGTCCCATCGGAGCCTGGTCGGGACGAGGGGACACGCAAACCGATTCCTTCAACATCGAGAGCACCCAGTGGCGAATTAAATGGGAGACCAAGGGCGCGACGTCTCCGGGCGCCGGCACATTTCATTTGGTGGTCGATAGCGCCGTGAGCGGGCGGCCGATCCAGGATGCGGTGCAACAGCAGGGAAACGGACGCGGCGTCGCGTATGTGACCGAGGATCCGCGCTTGTATCATTTGGTGATCGATTCCGGTGGACTGGACTGGACCGTTCAGGTGGAGGAAGCCGTAGTGGGCGAGGTGGAAACGCCGCATTAGTTGACGCCCCGCCGTAGGTGTATAATTTTCTCGACCTTCCAGCGGAAGGCCTTGATTCGAGGTGACTTTTATGCCAGACAAGCGTAGTGTGGACGAGACACCGCAGGGAGTCTCCAGACGGCAATTGATCAAGGGAGTTATCGCGGCGGGCGCGGTTTCTTCGGGCGCATATTTGTTCCGCGGCTCGATTGTACGGGCCGATCAAGCGGCCGCCGGTTCGGTGGAGCGGCTGGTTACGCTCAACGTCAACGGCCAGCAGCGGCGCGTGGACGTGATGAAGCAGGAGACGCTGGCCACCACGCTGCGCTACAAGCTGGGGCTGACGGGCACCAAGCTCGGGTGCGACCGTTCGGAGTGCGGCGCTTGCACCGTCTTGATCGACGACGTGCCGCATTATTCCTGCTCGATGCTGACGCACACCGCGCGCGGCAAGCAGATCACCACCGTAGAAGGATTGGCCGGCCCCGACGGTAAGTTGCATCCGGTGCAGCAAGGCGTGATCGACGAACAGGGCTTCCAGTGCGCCTTCTGCATGTCCGGTTTCATGATGGCGACGGTGGGATTCCTGAAGGTGAATCCGAATCCGACGCGCGCCGAACTGGCCCACGGCATTTCCGGCAACCTGTGCCGCTGCCAGGATTACGACAAGATCCTCACCGCGATGATGTGCGGAGCCGAGAAGCTGCGCGGCGCGGAGAATCCGAGAAAGGTGAGCTAAATGTCCGAAAAAATACCGCCCCCCAGCCATCCCAATTACAAACTGATCGGCCAAAACTACACCACGCCCGATCTGGTGGCCAAGGTCACCGGACGCGCCAAGTACGCCGAAGATTATCGCGCGGAGGGCATGCTGTTCGCCAAGCTCCTGTTGAGCCCGATGCCGCACGCGCATGTGCGGAGCATCGATGCGTCGGAAGCTTTGGCCATGCCGGGCGTGAAGGCCATTCTCACCGTGGACGATCTTCCCGCGCCTGCCGACGCGATGACGGATCTGGGGCAAGTGATTCCGGCCAACAAGCTGGGCGAGCGCGGCCTCACCAACGATCCGGTTTATCAGGGCGAGCCTATTCTCGCGGTCTGCGCAGTGGACGAATACACCTGCGCGGAGGCCATCGAAAAAATCAAGATCGATTATGAGCGCCTGCCGCACGCGGTGGATCCGCTGGTCACGCTGCGGCCGGGAACAGCCAACCCCCGGGTGGAAGGCAACGTCTGGGTGCGGCCAGATCCGCCGCCGGCAACCAAGGGAGCGCCACCACCGCCTCCGCCAGCGCCACAAGTGCAGGAGCTCAAGTGGACCGCGGAAGATTTCGCGGCCGCCAAAGACGGCCAGCTTCCCATGGGCAAGCCGACCGATCATTGGTCCTACGGCGATTGGGAAGCGGGGCTAAAGAACGCGCACCTGGTTCTGGACGAGACTTTCGTAACGCCCAACACCAGCCACCAGACGCTGGAGACTCGCACCGCGATGGCGTACTGGCAAAACGGCAAGGTGTTCGTGCACTGCTCGACGCAGAGCACTTCGCAGACCGTCCCGGCCCTGGCGCGCTGGCTGCATATGGAGCCGAGCGATGTGGTGGTGATCAGCGAGTACACCGGCGGCGGTTTCGGGAGCAAAATCACCAGCTCGATTTCCGCGATTATTCCCGCGCTGTTATCGAAGAAGACCGGCGCGCCGGTGATGATGCGCATCAGCCGCGAAGAAGAACACTACATCGGACGCGCGCGCCCCGCCATCCATGGGCGGCTTAAAGTTGGGTTCGCTCCAGATGGACGGATCACCGCGATCGACATGTTTGTGATTTGCGATAGCGGCCCATACGATCCGCAGGGCGATGCCAATCAGAGCGGCCGCATGGTTTCGCTGATGTATCAGCCGCCGGCCATGCGATGGCAAGGGCTTTCGGTGCTGACGAACACGCCTCCGCGCGTTTCGCAAAGCCAGCCGGGCGGATTCCAGGGCATCGTGCTGATGGAACCGATCATTTCCAAAGCTTCGCGCAAGCTGGGCATCGATCAAGTGGCCATTCATCGCATCAACATGCCGGAAGGCAAAGCGAACATCGGTCCGCCGTTGGCGAACGGGAAGCGGCTCTACGTCACCAGCGCGTTCATCAAAGAAGCGCTCGACAAAGGGCATGAGGCTTTCCGTTGGGATGAGCGCAAGGCTCTGCCCAAGCGCAGCGGAACCAAGGCGCGCGGCATCGGCGTGGCCACCAGTTGCTTCGTCGGCGGCTCGGTTGGATTCGACGGCTTGTTTGTGATTAGACCCGACGGGAAGCTTTACATCCAATCCGGGATCGGCAACCTGGGAACGGAATCGGTGAGCGATTGCCATCGCGTAACGGCCGAGGTGTTGGGCGTTCCTTGGGACAAATGCGTGATCACCTGGGGGCATACCGGGCTGAATCTGCCGTGGGCTTGTCCCTCGGGAGGCAGCCAGACCACTCACGCCATGACGCGCGCGGCTTACGTTGTCGCGCTGGATGCGAAGGATAAGCTGCAGCAGATCGCGGCCAAGGATCATGGCGGCAAGCCGGAAGATTACGAAGTGGGCGGCGAACGCGTTTATCGCAAGGGCGGAGGCGCGAGCATGACGCTGGCGCAGGCCGCGAAACGCGCGATTGAGCTGGGCGGCATCTACGATGGGCACGAGCTGCCGAAGGGCATCAACAAATTCACGGCGGCATCGGCCAAGGCGCTGTCTGGGCAGGGATTGCTGGCCGTGGCTCGCGATACGATGCCGCGTGACGGCCAGACGCATTCCTATGTGGCGGGCTTCGCCGAAGTGGAAGTGGATCTCGAAACGGGCAAGTATCGGATCTTGGATTACTTGGCAGTGGCCGACGTGGGCACGGTGATTCATCCGCGCGCGTTGGGCGGACAGGTGCTGGGCCGATCCATGCTCGGCATCGGCCACGCGATCGGACAGAAGTGGGTTTACGATCAGCACTACGGTCTGCCGGTTGCGAAACGCTTCCACCACACCAAACCGCCGACTATTTTGGACGCGCCCGAACACATGGCGTGGGAAGCGGTGGGCATTCCGGATCCCGAAACGCCAGTGGGAGCGCGCGGGATTGGAGAGCCTCCGGTGGGCGCGGGATGCATGGCGATTCTCAACGCGCTCTCGGACGCTTTAGGAGACGACGTGTTCCG
The DNA here is from genome assembly GCA_050010415.1 of Bryobacteraceae bacterium. Taxonomy (GTDB): domain Bacteria; phylum Acidobacteriota; class Terriglobia; order Bryobacterales; family Bryobacteraceae; genus Palsa-89. The sequence goes on from JBEKLB010000112.1 coordinate 21,064, forward strand.
TCGCGCTCCAGTGCTGGCAGACACGATTCTGGCTTCGCTTGAAGCGGGCCGGCCAATGGAAGAGGGCCTTACGGCCCACATATAAGGAGACGAACATGGCGATCATACGCGATATCATGCCGGCCTTCGAGCTCTATCAACCGGCCACTGTGGATGACGCACTGCGCCTCATGAACCAGCATGGTTCCGACGGCTGGGTGATGGCGGGTGGCCTGGACACTTTCGATTGGCTGAAGGATCGCATCAAGCGCCCCAAGGCGGTGATCGATCTTAGCCAGGTGAGCGAACTGCGCGGAGTGCGTGAAATGAACGGGGGGTTGGAGATCGGCGCCATGACCACGCTGACCGAAGTGGTGCGGCATCCGGTGGTGCGAGAGAAGTTCAGCATCTTATCCACTGGCGCGGAGGCCGCGGCGTCGCCTCAAATCCGCAACCAGGGCACCATCGGCGGCAACGTATCCCAAGACGCGCGCTGCTGGTATTATCGCGGCGGATGGAAGTGCTATCGGGCGGGCGGCAACATTTGTTTCGCCGACACGCCGACCGCGATCAACCGTGAGCATGCCATTTTGGGCGCCGACCGTTGCGTGGCCGTGAATCCGTCCGACAGCGCGCCCGCCCTGATCGCGCTCGAAGCGCAGATGGTGATCCGGAATCGGCAGGGCGAGCGGGTGGTGAACGCGGAGGATTATTTCATCGGGCCGTCCATCGACATCACGCGCATGACGGTGCTGAAGCCGGGCGATCTGCTGACGGCGATTCGCATCCCGGCAACTTGGGCCGGCGCGCAATTCTATTTCGAGAAAGTGCGCGACCGCCAGGTGTGGGATTTTCCGCTCATGAACGTCGCTTCCGCGATGGTGGTGACGGGTGGAAACATCGAACGCATTCGCATCGTGGTAAATGCCGCCGCGGCTCATCCGCTGCGTTTGACCGCGGTGGAAAATGCAGTCAAAGGTCAGCCCCGCAATGCGGCTACCGGCGAGATGGGCGGGAAGATTGCGATCGCGGGCGCGGAGCCGCTGCGCTATAACGGGTACAAAATCCCGCTGATGCGGAACCTGGTGAAGCGCGCCATCAGCGGCGTGGAGGAGGTCAAGTGGGCATAATCCAAACTGCGGCCAGTCCCTGGGGGCAGACGGTCCCCATTCATATCGCGTTCTATTTAATTTGGGTGTCGGCCATCGCCGGGCTGGCGTTCCTGATGGTGCATGCCATCTACGTGCAATTCATTGCGAGGAAGGAAACGCACGGAGGAGCCGTTGCGGCGGGAGTGGTGGCGGGCGTTCCGGAAAGAGTGGCGCGGCATAGCCTGGCGGCGCGGCTGTTCCACTGGATCATGGCTGCGTCGATGCTCACGCTTTTGGTCACGGCGTTTCTACCCAAGGTGGGTTACCAGTTTTCCTGGGTGACGTACCACTGGATCGCGGGGCTGGTGCTCACCGCGTCCATCATTTTCCATATCATTCACGCGTCGTTCTGGATGGACTTCTGGTCCATCTGGCCGGATAAGATCGACATCGAGGATGGCAAGAGACGTTGGCTGCGCGCCACAGGCAAAACCGCGCCCGCTCCGCGAAGATTCGCGAAATACCCGATGGAAAACAAGATGTACCATCTGATCATCGTGCTGGCCGGATTAAGCGTGATTTTGACCGGGCTGTTCATGATGAAGCGCGTTAGGACTCCGTTCTTCACGCGGAAT
>JBEKLB010000113.1:0-18764 GCA_050010415.1 Bryobacteraceae bacterium
GACAAAGCCATCCGATGCCAATCCCTAATCCCAGGAGCGCGCCATTGCGCGCGCGACCGCCCCTCCCCATCCGCGGCAGCGCCCCGAATACCAGGCAACCACCACACGCGGCCATGGCGCCACCCCAATAGCTGTTCATCCATTGGCTCAGCGGACCGAACTCGATGACAGCGAGCAATCCGCCCGCCAGCGCCCACTCGGGCGTCGTCCACGCACGCAGCATCCAGTAGCACAGCGCGCAGAGCGCACCAATACTCAGCGCGACGCCCGCCCAACCGATGGTCAGAATCAGACCTTGTCCGAGTGGAAAGATCGACGCGTACGCGGGCTCCTGTAATACGAAAAACGTTTCGAAAAACTGATGCAGCGGATGAACCGGATTCGCCAATCGAAAATGCCGCAGCGTATCGGCGATCAGGAGGTAGCTAAAATCGTCCGAAACATTTGGCGTTGGAATTGGATATTGGGGAAGTAGCGCCAGCCGAAACGCTATCGGGAGCAACGCAAGAAGCGCCATGCTCCATGCGGGTCTTCGAGCTAGGCGTCTGGAATAGCGCTCGATCCATGGACGCCACGCCAGCGCGAACACCACGATCACGATGGTAAGGATCAGCTCGATGAAATCGCTGGCACGAAAGCCGAGAAGCATCGCTCAACGCACCTCTTCGAACCGCAGCGGCGGCTTGTTGGCCGTCGGCGATTTGGCTTTTGGCGCAGGTGGTTCTACTTTCAGTGGCTCGACTTTCGGTTGCTGTACCTCAGCCTGGTAGCGCGTCAGCTTGGGAGGCATGGCGTCAGGCTCCAGCAACCAGGCGGTGCGGGCCGGATAGTAGTGCAGCAGCTTTTGGTCCTCGGAATCGCCCAGGTCGCGCGCCCACACCACAGGCGCGTGGTCGATGTCCGCGTCGTTGTAAACCCATTCGATCTGGAAAATATGTTGCGGCCAGTAACGCACGAACACCAGTTGGTCGCCGGGCGATTGCGCCAGCTGCTGTTGGATGGCGGTACGCCGGCCGGGCACCGGGCGATCCAGGAAACTCCGGCTATACCAGAACACAAAATGCGCCAAACACAGATAAATGACCAGGCGCGCGGCGTCCTGGTTCATGCTGTCGAGAGCAGTGACACTCACCAGCACGAACAAGCACGTGAGAGCACCCAGATAATGGACCTCGAAGAATGGATAGAAATTCACGCCGAGCGCGAAGAGCGCGAGTGTCAGCGCCACCCACAAGAAGCGCGGCTCGCGAAGCTTCAGCAGGAAGAACGGCAGCGCTACATACAGCGCCGGGAGAAAAAAGAATCGGTAGTAGCGCACGCGATATCCGAGCCGCAACAAATAGCTCTTGATCGTTTCCGGCCCGCTGGCGCGAAACGACGTTTGCATCTTGTATTGGAGCTGCTGTTCGCGTGTAAGATCCAGATGCGGCTGGGGATTCGTCTGCCAGGTAAACGCCGCGGGAACGCCGTATTGATAGCGGCTAAGCACGTAAGGCAGGGTGGTCCAACTACCGGTCACTTGTTTGTTTTGCAGCAGCGATAATCCCGCGAAGGGAAGTAGCGTGATTGCCGCAGCCGCTGCTGGCCTTGCCAACGATCGCCAATCCTTGGCTAAGAATGCCAGCACACTCAGGATGAGAAAAATGGTCTCGTACGGCCGACAAAGCCACGAAATGCCAATCCCCAATCCCAGGAGCGCGCCGGCATGCCAGCGACCTCCCGCGCGACCCCCGCTACGCACGCGTGGCAGCGCTCCGAATACAAGACAGCCTCCGCACGCGGCGAGCCCGCCACCCCAATAGCTATCCACCCATGCATTGAGCGGCCCGAATTCCATCACCGCCAGCAGGCCGCCTAAGAGCGCCCACCCTGGTGTGGTCCATCCGCGCAACATCCAATAACAAAGGGAGCACATCGTGGCGCTGGACATCAGCACGCCCGCCCACGGCAGGCCGAAGATCGCGCGGCCGATGGCTAAGACGAGGCCTTGGCCGATCGGATAGATGGACGCGTACGCGGGGGCCTGCAAAACAAAGAACGTCTCGAAGAATTGATGCAGCGGATGCGGCGGATTTGCCAGACGAAAGTGCCGCAATGTGTCGGCCACCAATAAGTGTCCGAATTCGTCGTAAACATCCGGCGACGGTACCGGATGATGAGGCAGCAGTGCGAGCCGCAGCGCCACGGGAAGCAACGCCAACAGCAGCATGCACCAGCCGGTTTTCGGGGCCAGCCTGAGTGCAATAGGTTCCATCCAAGGCCGCGAAACGAACGCCATCACCACCAGCAGCACGGCTAACGCGAGTTCGAGAAGGTCGCTCGGACCGAAGATGAGCACCGATTGATACGATAGCTAATTCATGACCATTGTCCCGGGCAGCCCCGAAGAGCTGGCACAATGTCTGGCCGATGCAAGCTCGCGCGGCCAGCGCATCGCGCTCCTTGGAAATTCGACCAAAGCGCGGATGGGCGGTCCCATCGCACCCTATGATGTTGCGATCTCGACTTCGGGACTGAACAAGCTTCTCGAATATGAGCCGCGCGACCTTACCATCAGCGTCGGCGCCGGTATTACTTATTCCGAACTGAGCCGGGTTTTGGCGGAGCATGGGCAAATGATCCCGCTCGATCCCCCATTTTCGGACCGCGCGGCTGAGAGAGCTACTTTCTCTGAGAGAGCCACTATGGGTGGCGTGGTGGCAGCCAATACCAGCGGGCCGCGCCGGCGGCTGTACGGCAGCGCGCGCGACATGGTGATCGGCATGACCTTCGCGACGCTAGAGGGCAAGCTGGTTCGGACCGGCGGCGGATCGTTCGGAACGCTAGCCGCCATTGCAACCCTGAATTTTCGGGTCTATCCGAGCTTCAAGGGAACGCGGACCTTCACGCAGGACTTCGAGCGAATCGCGGACGTGATGGCGGCGCGCGACGAAGTGCTCAAGAGCAGGTTGCAGCCGGCCGCGATCGACATTGTGAAATCGGAGGGAGTCTATCGGCTCGCCATCCAGGCCGGTGGCAGTCCCGCGGTTCTCGCTCGCTATTCGCGCGAGCTGTCCCGCATGCGGACCATGGAAGGCACCGAGGAAGAAGCGCTGTGGCGCGGCATTCGCGAATCGACGCCGCAGTTTCTTCGCGCGCGGGAAAATGGTGCGGTCCTGCGTGTTTCCTCCGTGCTCTCGGACGTTGGGCGCGTGATGGAGTCATTACCCTCGCTAGCTGTCGCTCGCGCAGGCTCGGGCGTCTGTTACGGGTATTTCGAGCAGGCTTCGGATTTGACACATTCATCCACGGGCAGCAGCGTGATCGAGTTCGCGCCGCAAGGGTTTCGCGAAAAAAACGGTGTTCCCAATGAAGAGCTGTGGCCACAGCCGGGAAACGATTTTGCGATGATGAAAAAGATCAAAGCAATGTTCGATCCACAAGGTCTCCTGAATCGCGGCAGATTGTATGGCCGCATCTGATGTCTTCCTCCTTTACAGGCGCGCCCTCCATCAGCGCATTCGATAAACCGCAACAATCCGATCTCGACCGTTGCGTGCATTGCGGGCTCTGCCTCAACGCATGCCCTACTTATCGGGAGTTGCACGTCGAGATGGACTCGCCGCGCGGCCGCATCTATCAAATGGTGCAGGTTTCCGAGGGTGCTGCGATCACCCCGTCGTACATCGAGCACATCGAACTTTGCCTGGCGTGCCGGGGATGTGAAACAGCCTGCCCTTCAGGAGTGCAATACGGAAGATTAGTGGAAGCGGCGCGAGCCGAAATCGAAACCACCATCCGGCGTCCATGGCGCGAGCGAATGCTGCGTTGGTTTGTTTTTCGCAAGCTGCTTCCCTCGCGATTCGGTATCGAAATCGCCGGAGCGATGTTACATCTCTACGCAGTCAGCGGTCTGAAACGGCTGGTCGCGATGCCCGGTTTTCTTCCGTCCCGGCTGCGCGAGTTGGAGGCATTGGCGCCTGAGATCGAGACGCCGTTCTTCTTCGCCTACTACGGCAAAACGCTGCCGGCCGAAGGTGAGCGGCGATACCGCGTTGCGTTTCTCGGCGGGTGCATCGCGAACATCAGTTTCGCGAGGCTGAACGAAGCGACGGTGCGTGTGTTGCAAAAGAACGGATGTGAAGTGTCCATCCCTTCGAGCCAGGGCTGTTGCGGCGCTCTACACGTGCATGCCGGCATACGCGACGAAGCTCGCCGGCTGGCGCGGAAGAACATCGATGCGCTGCTCGATGGCGGCTTCGACGCCATCATCACCAATGCGGGCGGCTGCGGATCGACACTCAAGGAATATTGGGAATTGTTCGAGCACGACGCGGAGTACGCCGAAAAGGCGCGTCGTTTTTCCGCGCTAGTGAAGGACGTAAATGAGTTTCTGGCTTCCATCCAGTTGAACCCGCCCATGCGCGTGCTTCCCCTCACCGTCACGTATCAGGATTCCTGCCATCTGGCGCACGGCCAGAAGATTCGCTCCGCGCCCCGGAAACTGCTGGCGTCCATTCCAGGGCTGGAGGTTCGGGAGATGCAACTTTCGGATCTGTGCTGCGGCAGCGCTGGAATCTACAACGTGGTTCACACCGGCATGGCCATGGCGCTGCTCAAGAAGAAAATGGATTGCGTGAATGCCACCGGCGCGCCAGTGATTGCTGCATCCAATCCTGGATGCATGCTGCAACTGAGAGCCGGAGTGAAAAAGTTCGGACAGGGCCAGCGCGTCGCGCACGTGGTGGAGATCCTGGACGAAGCGTACAGGCTGGCCGAGACCAAATCGTAAACGTCGCTGGTTAGATGCTCAGCGTGAAGATGGCCCCGCCGCATGGGCCGTTTTCGGCTATCACGGAACCGCCGTTTTGCTCCACGATCGATTGCACCACGTAAAGCCCCAATCCCGAAATAATCGATTTCGTCGATACGCGCGGCTGAAAGATTCTTGGCAGCAGTTCGAGCGAAATGCCGGGGCCGTCGTCACTCACTACTATTTCCGAGCCGTGCGCGCGGATGCGGATGTTCTTCGCGCCAGCCTGCGCCGAATTCAGAAAGAGATTTACGAATACCCGCTCCCATCCGGCTGCATCGCCCTTCAAGCGAAACTCAGCGTCGATCTCGGAGCAGAAGCCGATCTTCCCTCGGTTGGCGCATTCCAGATAGTCCTGGCAAAATTGCGAAGAGTTCTCGATAATTGGGGCGAGTTCGATGGCCGAGCGATTGGTTTCGAGGATGCTATGTGCGATGCGATGTCCGCGCCCCGCGCTGCGCTGCAACGTGTGAGCCAGCTTCTCCCATTTGGGATCGTCTTCCAAAAGCTCCGCGCTCTCCGCGATGGTCTGAAACACGTTGTTCAGATCGTGAACCAGCCCTTCCAGCGTGAGATCTACGACGGCCATTCGGGTTACTCGGCGACTCGCTGTAGTGTATCGAAAAATTCGGGGAAAGACACGGAGGCTGCATCCGCGCCCAGAATGCTGCACGGGCCGTCGGCGGCCAAAGCAGCAACCGAGAATGCCATAGCGATCCGGTGATCGCCAAACGAGTCGAGTTCGGCGGCATGAAATTGCTGCCGTCCCGGAACCTCGAAGCCGTCTTGATGCAGTTCGATCTTGAGCCCCATGCGCTGGAAATTTTCGGCGATGGTCGCGATACGGTCCGTTTCCTTTACGCGCAATTCGGATGCGTCGCGCACGATCAGACCCTCCTCACTTGCTGCACCCAGTATGGCCAGCACCGGGATTTCGTCAATCAGCGCAGCGGTACGCGCCTTTTCGAGCACTCCGCCACGCACGCCGCCGCCGCGCGATTTTCGTATGAGCACGTCGCCCACCAATTCACCGCCCGTCGAGCTCACATCCAGAATCTTGATCTGTGCGCCCATTTCGGCCAGAAAATCGAGCAGCGCGGAACGGGTGGGATTCAATCCCACGCCGTGAATGGTCAGGCTGGCCTCGGGAACAATGAGCGCGGCTACCAGAAAGAACGCCGCCGACGAAAGATCGCCCGGCACGCGCAACTCGCGGCCCTCCAGCTTCGGATGCCCCGTCACTGTGATGGAGAGCCGATCTACTTCTACGTCGGCGCCGAATTCGCGTAACGCGAGCTCGGTGTGATCGCGCGTGCGCACCGGCTCGTGCACGGTGGTGCGTCCGTCGGCGAACAATCCCGCGATGAGCACGCAGCTCTTTACTTGCGCGCTCGCCACCGGCAGCGTGTACTCCACGCGATGCAGCGGGCCGCCGTGAATGGTCAAGGGTGGAAAACGGTTCTCTCGCGCTTCGATGCGCGCTCCCATTTGCGCCAGCGGCGTCATGATGCGCTGCATGGGACGGCGCGACAAAGATTCATCACCGCCGATCGTCGATACGAACCGTTGCGCGGCCAGAATGCCGGAGAGCATTCGAATGGTCGACCCCGAGTTGCCCGCGTCCAATGGTCTCGCAGGCTCGCGCAGTCCGTCTAAACCTTGGCCGTGAATGCACACCACGCCGTCTTTGGTTTCAGTGGCTGCGCCCAGCGCTCGCACACACGCGAGCGTCGATTGGCAATCGGCTCCTGTCGAATAGTTCGATATTTTCGTGGGACCCTCGGCAATGCCCGCTAGCATCGCATAGCGATGTGAGATGGACTTATCGCCGGGAAGCTGGATCGCGCCACTGACGCTGGTGGCCGGAGAAATTGTCTGATGCATGGAAAGTTCGAGTGTAGCGTAACCCAACCAGCTTGACAGACCAGCTTGACAGACCAGCTTGACAGACAACGCTGCGTACCCTGCTCCAATCGGGAGGGCGACATTCCCTTACATGGGCTACAATGTAGCTCAAGGAGGCTAACGCCATGACCGCCAATTCCGTCGTTCGCGCCCGCATCGATGAGCGCACCAAAAGGGAGGCCGCTGCAGCGCTGAAGAAAATCGGTCTCACCGTGTCCGACGCCTTTCGCCTGCTGCTGGTGCGGGTGGCGACGGAAAAGGCACTGCCGTTCGAGCCGCTCAATCCCAACTCCGAAACCGTCGCAGCGATGAAAGCCGCGCGCCGGGGCGAACTAGTGAAGGCCGGCAAGCCGTACAAACTGCTGCGAAGTCTGAATGCGGGAGATTAAATACACCACCCGCTTTCAGCGTGACTACAGGAGAGAGAAATCCGGCCGGCACAGCAAGAAGCTGGACGCCCCGCTGATGGAGGTCGTCAATTTGCTCGCCGCCGACACTCCGCTACCTCCCCGCAACTTCGATCACCCGTTGTCAGGCGAGTGGAAGGATCACCGCGACTGCCACCTAAGGCCGGACCTGGTGCTCCTCTACCGCAAGCCGGATGACAGCAGCCTTGAACTAGTAAGGCTGGGCTCACACAGTGAGCTTGGAATGTGAAACCGTCGTGTTTCTTACGGGTTCGGCTCGTTTAAGCCACAGCGTTCTGGGCCGCGCTGACTGCCGCGCCAATCACGCCATTGATGTCGCTTGACGGAACCACGTCAAAGACGTAGCTCTGCAGCGGGCTCATCTTCACCATTTCGTGCAGGTATTGATGGAGCAGATTGACGTCCAGGTGCTTGGCGTTGAAGCCTAAGATATGGAAACGTCGTGTGTAGCGTACCTGGGTAACAGAGCCGACGGGTCAAGCCCAGAGTGTCGCACCCAGAGGCGCTCCGTTCAGATACGTGACGGTGGATGCGCTTCCTTCCGTCTGCGCATTTCGACGCGCGAGGTGACCACGCTGCAGAGGAACAACGCAGCGCTAGTTTCGATTACGAAAATCAAGCTAACTATTGGCGCGCGCCACTGTCGGACCTGACGAAGGGCTAGTACGAAGATCGTGAGGTGAACTCCCATGAAGGCGACCAGGCACAACCAAAGGCCTGGAGTCGCCACAGGCGCCTGTTCATTCCGATTGTGCAGCCAAAATAAGAGGCAGGTTTCGAACGCAAGGCTCAACCAGTTAACGTCGACATCATAAACGGCGAACCATATGCACGCGCCGGCGAAGAAAAGGCTAATGACGATGTAGGCTGCGAAGTCGCGAACGCGATTGGCGGTCATTTGAACAAGATTTAACTGAATGGTATCTCCACCTTGGCGTAGCTACCTGGTGCGGCCCATTCACCGCCACCACGATGCGATCGAGATACAGGCGCAGCGCCCGCCAAGTTGAGTTTCCGAGTACCACAATGGCTATTTTTCGGCCCTGCAAGTTCTGCTGATAGCGAATTCCTTTGTCGGTCGTTAATAGAATGTCGAACTCAGCGGCCTCGGCTAGTTCCAGCAATTCACCGTTTGAAGTCCTGTCCCAGCCGCGTTCTATTGCCTCCGTCACCTCGCGCCCCGAAAGCGCCTTGGCACTGCCGCTTGGGGTGCCGTGGTCAAAGAGAATGCGCATCGTCAAAACTAGCTGTGCCAGCAGGCAAACTAGCTCTGACCACAGGAGCTCGCGGCGCGTCAAGGCTGCGGGCCGCGAATTCAAGCACGGCTTGAATCTGTTCCCGTGTTCACATGAAACTGCTCGATGATTTCCTCCATGCTCGAACCCGCTTCAAGGTTTTCAAAAACCGTAGCGACAGGCATACGGGTATCTCGAAACACCCACGCGCCGTTGCGTCTGTCCGCCACGCTTTCGACGGCGGAGCATTGTGACCAATCCAGAGTTGCCATGGAATATCCCACTCTTATCGTGGCTTTTTTAGCGCGGCGCAGCGTACCCGCATAACGGAGCCGGCCCGGGGCTACGCCACAGCGTTCTGGCCCGCGCTCACTGCCGCGCCAATCACGCCGTTGATGTCGCTCGATGGAACCACGTCAAAGACATAGCTTTGCAGCGGGCTCATCTTCACCATTTCGTGCAGGTATTGATGGAGCAGATTGACATCCAGGTGTTTGGCGTTGAATCCGGAGATGAAGAATTTGCCGGGACCCGCCAGATGAATGGAATTGGCCGTTGCCGCAGCCAATGCACGATGCCACAGCTTGACGAACTCCACGCAGCGCTGGTCCCGTTTCTGCGCATTCTCGAAGACTTCATCCGGCTCCAGGTCCAGGAAACGCAGCCGCATGGCGCGCTGGCCCATGATGCCTTCCAGATGGCCCACGCCGCCGCATCCGCAATAACGCTCGCGCGGATCGAGCGACACCACCACGTGTCCGCCTTCCCACACGCCTTCGCGCCGCGGATAAACTCCAAAGCCGATACCATTGCCAAGCGTCCAGACACGGATGAAGCGGTCCAGATTTCCGTGCGTGGCGGCCAGGCCAGCCGCCAGGACATCTGCGTCGTTGTAGACGTACACCGGCGCAGTGATGCCGCAATCTCTGAGCGCTACCGCCAGCAGATCCTGCATGTGCGCACCCTTGAGCTGGCGAAGATTGGGCGACTCTTCCACAAAACCGCAGTTGATGATGCCGGGCAGCCCGACGCCGATCGCGTCCACGGGTTGTCCCGCTGCCGCCGCTTGAATCTCCTGCGCAAAACGCTGCGCGATTCCATCCGGAGGCAGGCTGAGCAGCGGCTCGTCCTCCGGGCCTTGCTCGTAGATACGCAGCTTGCCGACCAGCTCATGCCCGTCTACCAGCCCAGTGGCGATGTCATCGGCGGTGGTGATCCCAATTGTCCGAGCCATGTCTCCCGTCCTACCACTTCGCCAGTTTGTTGAGACCGTTGAACGCCGCGGCCTTGTAGCACTCGGCCAGCGTCGGGTAATTGAAAACAGTATCGACGAAATATTCCACGGTGCCGCCCAGAATCATAACTGCCTGGCCGATGTGAAGCAACTCCGAAGCCCCCTCGCCGATCACGTGTACCCCCAGCACCTGCTTGGTCTCACGATGAAAGCATATCTTCAAACGTCCCGTGGTGTCGCCGCGAATCTGGCCGCGCGCGATCTCGCGGTAGTACGCCACCCCCACTTCGTAGGGAACGTCCTCATCGGTGAGCTGCTCTTCGGTTTTCCCGATGAAAGAAATTTCGGGGATGGTATAAATACCGTACGGATAACTGGCCGGGTTCGAGATCAGCTTCTTGCCGAAAGCTCCTGCCGCCGCGATGCGCCCTTGCTCCATCGAAACAGATGCCAGGCTGGGAAATCCGATCACGTCGCCCACCGCGTAGATGTGGTGCTGCGCGGTCCGATATTCGCAATCCACTTTGATGCGCCCGCGCGCGTCGGACTCTACGCCCGCGGCCCCAAGATTGAGCTCGTCGATATTACCGGAACGGCCCACGGCGTAGAGCAATGCGTCTCCCGACAGCTTTTTCTGGCTCTCCAACCTGGCTACCACCGTGCCTTCGGGCGTCTCCTCCACGCTCTCCACTTCTTCATTCAAGCGCAGGGTGACGCGATGATCGCGCAGGTTGTAGGACAGCGCTTCCACCATCTCGTTGTCGGCGAACTCCAGCAGACGCGGCCGTTTTTCCACCAGGATCACGCGCACGCCCAGGGCCGCGAACATGCATGTGTATTCCACGCCGATGACGCCGCCGCCCACCACGATCATCGACTTGGGAAGCTCCGGCATCGCCAGCACCTGATCGCTATCGATAATGTTGCGCCCGTTGATGGGCACTTTCGGTGAAAACGCCGGTTTTGTACCGGTTGCGATCACTATGTGTTCGGCGCAAAATGTCTGGTCCTGGCGGGTGTTGGTTACGCGCACCGTATGCGGATCGGTAAAGCCCGCGATCCCGGTAATCAGTTCCACGTTGTTGCGCGACAGCTGAGCCTGGATCACGTCCACTTCGGTCTTTATAACGTGCTGGACGCGAAACGCCAGGTCCGCCATCGTGATCTTGTCCTTCACCCGATAATTCACGCCGTAGATGTTCTGGTAGTAATAGCCGGAAAGATGAAGCACCGCCTCGCGAAAGGTCTTGCTCGGAATTGTGCCTGTGTTGACACACACTCCGCCCACAACTTCACGGCGCTCCACCAGCGCCACCTTCTTGCCCATCTTGGAGCCTTGGATGGCCGCGCGCTGGCCCGCCGGTCCGGATCCGATAACAATAAGATCGTAGGTTTGCACCGTGAAACCAATTTAACGCAGGAAGCCGGTTAGCCGCACGAAAAGGCCGTTACGACCGGGTATCAATCGTGTCAAAACGGCTGGCTACCTGTCAAAACTGGAGGCCGGTTTGGAAAGTTTTACCGCATACAGTTGTCGATCGGATAACCGCATCTCTTATCGTGTTGATCCTGTAGGAAGAGTAGTTCTTCAGTACTAGTAGTTTTATCGCGGCCGTTTACGTGCTATATTGTTATCCCAGAAGGAGAACGAGTGATGTCACTTCGTAACACACCGGCTTTTGTGGGAGTTTTGGCGATTCTATCGCTGGCAAGCGTAGGCTGCGCGACAAAGAAGCATGTTCGGGAAGCTATCGCGCCCGTGCAGAATCAGGTCAACCAGACTCAGGCTCAGGTTGGCACTTTGCAAAAGTCCACTGACGAATATAAGGCGAAGACCGACCAGTCTATTGGCGACTTGGACAGGCAGGTAGCGACCGCCGATGAGAAGGCCACCGATGCCGGCAAGAAAGCCGCCGAGGCCGCTGCAGCGGCCGCGCAGGCGAATACCGCCGCCGCAGCCGCAGCTCAGCAGGCTCAAACCGCAACCACTCTGGCTCAGCAGACGGGAACCAAGCTGGATACCACCATCCAAAATTTGGACAACTACAAGCTGATTAGCACCGCGCCCATCTATTTCGGGTTCGGCAAGAGTGTTTTAGCGAAGGACGAGCAGGCCAAGCTGGATGACGCCATTCAAAAGCTGTCCAGCATGAAGGGCTATGTCGTTGAAGTGGAGGGATTTGCGGATCGCACTGGCAACGTGGCCTACAATCGCGACCTAAGCCGCAAACGGGCGGACGCGGTGGTGCATTACCTGGCCGTCGAACACAACATCCCCCTGCGCTCCATCCGCGAGCTCGGAGTCGGCGCCGATTTTCCGGACGCGAACAACAAGACTCGCGAAGACCGAAAGGAAAACCGCCGGGTGGATGTGAAGATCTATATGCTGGACGTGACGGGTCAGGGAGCGCAGGCTTCCAACCTGGCGCCGGCAGTTACTTCAGCTCAGTAATCGTTCTCTCCGATCGCACGTAAATCAGCGCGGCTGGGCAGCCTATTGAGGGCTGTTCAGCCGCGCTTTTTTGCGTTTAGCACAAGCGCACGGGGTTGGGTGTAAAATGGCTCGGTACGAAAAGTTCGGCGCTGCGGGCAAGTGCACAACTGGGAGGAAGCATCATGTCCTTTCGATCAGGGATTGTTTCGATAGTTTTCGCCATTTGCGGGGCGTTGACGGCCGCTGCACAGGGCCCTCGCGGACCCGTTCCCGAACCCTACACGCCCGCGGCGGACGCCAAAGATCTGAAGTCTGTGCTCTTCAGATGGATGTGGGGTATGGGCATGCTGAAGGGTCATGACGAACGTGATATGGTGGCAACCATCGAATATCAGGGCCACGGCACCATTCAAGTGGACGGACAACCTTGCACGCTCACGAAATATCGTGCGAGCACGAACTACCAGTCCTTCAGTCAGCGGATTCAGTACACCTGCACGCGGTCGAACGGAGCAACATACTCCAATGTCGAAGTGGTCAGCGGGTTGTACGCCTGGAACGAAGATACGCCCGGCGCGCAAATTGACGGGACGAAGGGAACCACCACTCCCGAGTCCGGGACCGTCGATGAGCGGCTGGTCCGAATTTGGGCCAGTCCCCAGGGCGCGCCCAAGGCTGCGGTGGCAGGGACAACCGATACGTTCTGGTTGGGCGCCAACCCAGGCACTCTTTTCGCGGACGGTGTCGCGAAGGTGGGCCAGACGTCCGTGTCCTGGGAGAACGGTAAGCCTGTGGTGACGTTCCCGATTCCCGCCGTTCCTGGGGCGATGGCGACAGCCACAGTGGATCCGGTGAAATACACGACCGAGCGCGTGGTCGTGAAACAGGGCTCCACCACCACTGAGTTCACCTACGGCGACTATCAAGACTGGAACAACCCGCTGAACAAGATTGGCGTGCTTTACGCCGGAAAGATCGCCGAGCGTAAGAACGGCGCCGTAATCCGCGATCTGACAACGAACGTGACGGAGACGGGCAACGTGTATGTGGTTGCGCCGGTTCCGGCCAGCGTGCAGGCGGCTGAGAAGGTCACCGGGCAAATCCCCCGCGGCGTGATGGCTAAGATGGAACCTCCCGTGGACAAGTCGGCGCCCACGCCACGGTTGGGCGAGCATCCTGATCTTTCGGGCAACTGGGCCTGGAACGACTGGATTGGGAACTACATGACTGGGGGAGGACGCCGCCGCAGCCCATGGCAGGCTAAAGACAGCAACCGGCAATCCAATCAGACCGAAGATTTTGAGCTCTACTCACCCTCGCGGTTCGGCAATCTGGGCCGTCCAGTCTACAAGCCCGCGCTTTGGGACAAAGTGCAAGAGCTCGACATGTGGACCAACAAATATGACCCGGTGATGACCTGCCAGCCCTTGGGCGTCCCGCGGGAGGGCCCGCCGCGCCGCATCTTCCAGACGGACCACGATGTTACTTTTCTCTATTCCGGAGGCGATGCGGGAGGCGGATACGGAGAGTTCCACGTGATCCCAACCGATGGCCGCAAGCACGACGAGAAGAAGGCGCTTGAGTCGACATATATGGGCTACACCGTGGGGCACTGGGAGGGCGACACGCTGGTGCTGGACTCGATTTCATTCGTCGATACTACATGGCTCGGGCGCGGCGGTTTTTTCCACTCCGATCAAATGCATGTGGTGGAGCGATTCAAGCGTGAAGGCGATGCGCTGCTCTACGACGTCACGGTGGAGGATCCTGAGGTGCTAGCCGAGCCGTATGTGTATCCCACGAGAGTGGTGCGGCTCAACCCGAATCCCAACGCCGGCCTGATCCCAGAGCGAGGCTACTGCGAGGTGCAGGAGTTCGGTCACGCTGCCACCCAGATTCGGCATTAGCAGCATCGATCAATCTCACCAGCGAAAGCCGTTCACGCTTCAAATCGCCGCACGTCGAAAAAGGGTGGATGCTGTTGAAAAACTCCCTCGCTTTCGGCGTTGAAGCAGTTTAAATCAGCGATTGTCTCAACGGCATCCCGTGAAGCACGGCGAGGCGGCCCCCGTGGCGAAGGTTGATCGCCTATTCTGACGGGCTAGAATCAAGATCAATGGCGGGTCGCGTCACAATCGGAATCGTTGCGCTGGCGTGTGGCTCGGTCTGCGGCATGATGCTTAATCCTTCGGTAGCAGACATACACCAGCAGAATAGCCACGTAAGCGCCCACGACGACTAGAAGGGTGAAACCGAAATGATAGCCACCCAGAACTGAGGCTACCAACGTGAGCCCGGCCAACCCGACGAGAAACACGACCATCGTCAGGATCGCTCTGCTGAGGTTCGACATTGGATACGTCCTTAATGACGTCCCCAACCGCCAGGAAGTCGAGCCGAGGTCCCGCCGCCCCGAAAAGAGCGAAGCCGTTGAGCCGCTGCATGTTCATGTTTTTCCTTATTCAGCTCAACGACCGCGATGACCCAAGGGGAGCTGCGATTCTGGTTGCCTCCCTGACGAATTTTTCAACAACATCGGTCCTTTACGCTATCGATCCTACGCGGACTCCCCGGGTGAACCATCCGACTCACCTCGCTGGCGACCGTCGCCGCGTTTGGTAGCTCTGCCGCCTTCTGGGGAGCGCTCCTCCCAGGGTCAAGAATTCGGCGTCAAGGTGTTCGGCTACGCGCTTCGCAAGGTATTTGTTCTCGATCTCCGCGAAAAAGGCGTCAGCGAGCCGAACGAACTCGGCGTGGGTCAGGGCAATGGTGTCACCGGCCTTGAGCTTCAGCACGGATTTGTCCGGCGGCAACTTGAGCGATGAGCCCGCTGAGTTTGGCCAATCGGGAAGTTTGTCAACCTGTAGTTTGCCTCGGTTGAACAAGAGCGAGTTGCACAGCACCCGGACCTCGTTCAACGGATTGCCGTCCTTTCCCTCGATGGCCATCAGCCGGTGCACGAACATGTGATCCAACAGCAGCACCTGGTTATTGAAGAAGCGAGTTTCGAATTCCTTGGATGGATTCTTTCCGGCCTGTTTCGCATAAGCCTTGAGATCAGCGTCCACCCGCGCCCGGCATTGGTCGATGTAGTCCTTGCTGTAGTTGGGCATTCCCAGCATGGTCAGTATGCTCGCCCCTACTTCTTCTTGGCTGTCCGTTGAGCGCGCGCTGCGATGTTGGCCTCCACCGCGGCGCGAATGAGTCGCTTAAAGGCCGCTTCGTCGATCTTCTCCCCTTCACGGAGATCGATGGCACGCCGCACGTTCCCCTCCAGGCTGGAAGTGAAGAGCTTCTTCGGGTCCTTGAGGGAGGCTCCGCGATAAAAGGTAAGCTTCACCACCTGCTTGTGCGTCTCCCCGGTGCAGATGCCGCCGTCATGGGACCAGACGGGGGTTCCCGGGTTGGTCGGCTTCACCCATTTCCACTCCTCGAGCACGTCGGGGTCGGCGTCGTGGATGAGCCGGCGGACATGCGCCAGGGTCTCGCCTCTCCAATCCCCCAGCTCTTGAATCTTCTTCGTGATGTTCGCCGCAGCGGCGGTGTCATTCGGAGTGCTTGCCGGCTTCATGCGCTCTCGGATCCTTCGTTTCGCCAAACCTGCCTCTTCGAAAAGAGCCGTCGAACCAGATGGCCCTTCCACATCCACAGTCCCGACAGCAACATTATAGGAAAGAAGATAAACCGGGTTGGGCGGGCGTACTTTGGCAGTTCTTCAAACGGACTATAGATATAGCCGAATATCGGAATACTAACGATGATGTGAATCCAGCGAAAAATCGAGCGTTGGATGCTTGCGTTCATGACCGCCTCCGTTTCGATGCCCCGTGTTATTCGAGGCCGGCAACCACTCGTTCCAGGTTGCCAATGAACTTCTGCCAGCCGTACTGAGCGCCCTTATAGTTGGCCTCTCGATCGGGACCGAAGCCGGACTGCTCCACGCGCAGATGGGTACCCGTATCGGTCGGCGTCAGCGTAAATGTGACCACGGTCCCGAGCCCTAAGGTGCCCCAGGCGTAAGAAAGTGTCTTGCAGGGTTCCAGAGCCAGGACCTGGCAATCGATGATACCGTTCCAGCCCTGCACAGGTTCCATGCGAAGGGTGAACGCGTGCCCCACTACAGGCTGGAAGTCGTTTTCCATCAGCCACTCCTTGATGAGAGGGCCTTCGGTGAGCGCGCGCCAGATCTTCTGCGGCGGATGAGGCAGTTCTTTTTCGATCACAACGGAGCGAGTAGCGGCAGTAGTCATTGGTCCATCCTTTTGAGTAAGTCTTCCAGGCGGTCAAACCGGTCGTGCCAGAAGCTGCTGTAGTAAGTCATCCAATCCACCAGCGGCGCCAGGGCCTTCGGCTGGGCAGTGTAATGGGTTTGGCGTCCCCTATGCCGGGCCCGCACCAAGCCCGCGTGCCTGAGGACGCCCAGATGTTTCGATACCGCGGGCTGCGAGACGCCCGATCTGTCCGTCAGCATCCGCACGGTTTGTTCCCCGTCACGGCTCAGACGCTCGAAGAGCGCGCGCCGCGTGGGGTCGGCCAGGGATTTGAACAAGACGCCAGGAGCGCTCCGCATGGAAGAACCCATAGCTCATGGGTTATGGCTTAATCATAACTACGCGATTATGGATTGTCAAGAGATTTCGGTGAATGGAACGGGCCCCGCGCGGTACTCGCATTTGACGACAGCGCGATCACGGCGGCTCGATCTATGATGAATGGGACGTCCTATTGGAGGCCTTGATGAAGAGAACGTACATCGCCGGGATAATGCTGTCCGCCACGCTGCTGTTTGCGAGCGCCGCACAGGCTCAAGTGAAGCTGGATTCAGTGCGAGTGGCCGCGAAAGACACCGTTGCGTTGGCGAAGTTCTATCAGTCCGCGTTCGGCATGCAGGAGGTGAATCGAATCGTTACCCCGGCGGGACCGGAGATCTTTGTGAACTTCGGCGCCACGGTCGAAGCCGCAAAGGCCAACAAAAGCGAAGTGATTGTGCTCTTCCATCGCGACTCCGACGATCTAAAGGATCCCGTCCCGCACATCATCCTAAACGTGAAGGACATGACAGCCACCGTCGCCGCCCTCAAGGCCGCTGGTGGCACAATGACGGGCGATCCGCGTCCGTTCCGGGACTCCGGAATCATCATCGGCATAGCCATCGATCCAGCCGGTAACCGCGTTGAGCTGATTCAGCGGCCATAAATCGGAAGGCTAATGGAAGGTCGCCGCCAGGTCCCTGGCCAGCACCTCTGCCCGTTCGGCCAAACTCTTGGCGCCGGCTGGATCCGAACTGCGCGTATCCTGCGCCTGTTGTATGAAGTTCCGGATCTGTTCCGCTTCCGCCTGCTGATCCTTGGTCAACTGCCGCGAACCGATGGAACTCAGGCTGGCCTGGGCATGGGCAAGGCTCTGATCGATCGATGCACTGTATTGCCTCTGTTCGTCAGGCGTTAGGATGTCACCCAGTTTGGGAGCCGGAGCGGCGGGTGCGGGAGCCACGGGCGTCGCCGGCGCGGGAGCCGGAGCTGGCGCCGCTGCCGGACGGGTTGGTTTCTTCACAGCAGGAGCCGGCTGCGGCGGTTTATTCACCTGGTACTCGGTGGGCTCCTGCGCTTTCGTCGTGGTGGGCGCAGGTGTGGGAGCCTCGGACTTCGCAGCCGCGGGCGTCGCCGTTGCGGGCTTAGCCGGCTGCGTCGTGCTGGGTGCTGGCAGCGGTACAGCCACTTGCCTCTTATGGCAGGACGATTCCCAGACCAGGAACAATACGAAGCTCACCTGCAATCGCGGAAACCGTAGCATGGGTCACTGAGTAAGGCCGGCAAGTGGCCCGCGCCGCACTCCGTTTTGCGCGAGTTCCTCAAACGCCGGGCTAGAAACCAGTCGTTGCCGAAGTAAACACTTCACCCTGGTAATCGACCATTCTTGGAAAGCGCAATCGGAATGTCGTGCCCTTTCCAGGCTCGCTGGTAAAGTCGATTGTACCATTGTGTAGTTGGACCACCCGGAACGTCGTCGCCAGGCCGATTCCAGAGCCGCTCTCTTTGGTAGTGAAGTAGAGTTGGAACACGCGGGATTGGATCTCCCGCGCGATGCCGGGTCCGGCGTCGGACACGGTGAGCTGGCACTGGCCGCCGTCGCTACCGGTTCTGGTGGTCAGCGTTCCCCCGTCCGTCATGGCTTCCATCCCGTTGTTGATCACGTTCAGAATGGCTTGCTGCAGCAGATCCGGATCGCCGTTGATCCAGAGCTTATCGGGCTGCAGGATGGTTTTCAGAGCGACATTCTTGGCGCTCGCATCCACCGAAACCAACGCGAGCACTTGTTTGACCAGATCGTTAAAATCGATCGGCCTGTAGTTCAAATCCACGGGCCGGTTGAAATTCAGGAACGTTTTCACCACCGAGTCCAGCCGCTTGATCTCCCGGCCGATGACCTCGATCTCCGGTTGGTCCCCGTTCAGCCTGCCCCTTAATACCTCCAGATGCAAAGCCATCGCGTTCAGCGGATTCTTGATCTCATGCGCCACGCCGCCCGTGAGCCTGCTGATGGCTGCCACGCGCGTGGAAAAATCGAGCTGTCGTTCCAATTGCCGGCGGCTCTCGAGGTCGCGTAGCGTAACCAGCGTGCCCATATCTTCCTGGCCAGACCGGCTTCTCAGAGGCTGGACGCTGACCACCAGCCGCAGCGGGTCCGCACCGGCGCGCGGAATTGCCACCGGCTGTTCCTCAATGGAACGGCCCTT
>JBEKLB010000114.1:0-15960 GCA_050010415.1 Bryobacteraceae bacterium
AGCGGATCGCCGTTTGAGTACGAAGCGCGGCTCAAGAGAAAGGACGGGCAGTATCGTTGGTTCCACTATCGCTTGAATCCGATGCTGGACGAACAGGGGCGCATCACGCGGTGGTATGCCGCAGGGACCGATATCGATGATCGCAAGCTGGCCGAGCAGAGGCTCCAGGAAGAGAATGTTGCGTTACGCGAAGAAATCGACAAAGCATCGATGTTCGATGAGATTGTCGGAGGCTCCGCCCCTTTAAAGACGGTGCTCTCCCGCATCTCCAAAGTCGCACCAACTGACTCCAGCGTCCTGATCACCGGAGAAACCGGCACTGGCAAGGAATTGGTGGCGCGCGCTATTCACCGGCGGTCACGCCGATCTTCATACCCGTTTGTGAGTGTGAATTGTGCCGTGGTCCCCCGTGATCTCATCGCATCGGAATTATTCGGCCATGAGAAGGGCGCCTTCACGGGGGCAACTCAGCGTCGTTTAGGACGCTTTGAACTGGCTGAGAAAGGCACGATCTTCCTCGATGAAGTTGGCGAGCTTCCGGCCGAAACTCAGATCGCTCTCTTGCGGGTTCTTCAGGAACGCGAATTTGAGCGCATCGGAGGAACCGGCTCCATGAAGACCGATGTGCGGGTTGTTGCCGCCACCAATCGCGACCTGGAGGCTGCCATCGCTGCGGGTACCTTTAGGAGTGACCTGTATTATAGGCTCAACGTCTTTCCAATCGAGATGCCCACT
Organism: Bryobacteraceae bacterium; assembly: GCA_050010415.1. Classification (GTDB taxonomy): domain Bacteria; phylum Acidobacteriota; class Terriglobia; order Bryobacterales; family Bryobacteraceae; genus Palsa-89. Next base: position 736 of record JBEKLB010000114.1, read on the forward strand.
CTGAGGGAGCGAAAAGAAGATATCCCCTTGCTTGTGACGTATTTCCTGAATCGCTATGCGCGGAAAGCAGGGAGGCATTTTACGGCAGTCGACAAGAAGAGCCTGGACATGCTGCAATCGTACGCTTGGCCAGGAAATATACGGGAATTACAAAACGTGATCGAGCGATCCGTTATTGTGAGCGAAACACCGACATTTTCAGTAGATGAAAGTTGGCTTTCCGGGAGGCCTTCGTCCCGCCCTGCTTCAGACAGTGATCCGTCTATCCAACCGAACCTCTTCAGCCGGTCCCCCGCTCATGAGAAGGCCATCATTGAGGCTGCTTTGCGCGAATGCGGAGGACGCGTGTATGGGCCCTCGGGCGCCGCGGCCAAGCTGGGCATTCCCCGGACCACCCTGGAAACGAAGATCAAGTCATTGAAGATCAACAAGCATCGCTTCAAGGGGACAGATCTCTTGAAAGACAGCTAAGGCTTCGCCGGTTATTCACACCCACCTTGCAACAGGTTTGCACCGTATCCGTCAATTGACGGATTCCGCCAATTCATAAGTACGACAATACTTGTTTTTTCAGCAGCTTACGGGTGGGGCTAGACATGCATTCCCGTTAGCGCAAGAACCTGATGCTTAGAATTCACAGGAAAGAGAACGGGGAGGTCGTCTTCACCATAAGCGGCCAGATCGACAAAGAGCACATTGCGGAGTTGGAAGCGCTCATCGGCGGAGAAGGAAAAGATCGCCGTATCATCCTGGACTTGAAAGATATGACTTTAACCGGTGAGGATGGCATCGCTTTTCTCGCTCGATGCGAAGCCGCCGGCATTGAGCTGGCTAATTGCGATCCATACGTCCGCGAGTGGATCGCGATACAAGACAAAGGAAGCTAGCGCATGTCGGCTTGATCACGGAGAAGAGGTCTCAAATTCATAAGGGAGTAACCAAAATGACTACTTTAGATTTGATTGGGTCTAGTCCGAAATTCCGGGCAGTGATGACAGACGTAGAGAGGGTTGCACCAGTGGACTCCGCTGTCCTGATCCAGGGCGAAACGGGCACTGGAAAAGAAGTGATTGCGAGAGCCATTCATGAGGCCAGTCCCCGTCGGAGTCAGCGCTTTGTGGCCCTCAACTGCGCGGCGATTCCAAGCGCTCTGTTGGAGAGCGAATTGTTCGGCCACGAAAGAGGCGCTTTCACAGGCGCGTGCACACAAACCCAGGGCCGATTTCAGATGGCGGATGGGGGCACGCTCTTTCTGGATGAGATTGGCGACATGCCGCTGGAACTTCAGCCCAAACTCCTACGCGCCCTGCAGGAGCGTGAGTTCGAGCGTCTAGGCAGCACTCGGACCGTCCGGGTCAACGTACGGGTGGTAGCGGCGACCAACCAGGATCTCGAGCAACTTGTGGCAAAGAAACTGTTTCGGGCAGACTTGTTCTACCGGTTGAACGTCATTCCAATCCACTTGCCCCCGCTGCGCGAACGCGTTCAGGACATCCTCCCCCTGACAGAGTTCTTCGTGGAAAAACTGTCCGCCCGCCTCAATAAGACGATAGACTCGATTCCCGATGAAGTGATGACGGTACTGCAAGCGCACGACTGGCCAGGCAATATTCGCGAACTACAGAATTTCATCGAGCGCGCGGTGCTCTTTTCGCCTGGCCCGGTGCTGCGATTGCCGCTGGGCTTGAAACAGACCGTGAGGCAGAAATCGGAGAGCACTGCACGTACGCTTGCCGAGGCCGATCGAGAACATATCCTGGAAACATTAGAGCAAGCTAACTGGCGGATCGGAGGGCCGGACGGAGCCGCCAATCGGCTTGGATTGGCGCGTACCACGCTAGTTTACAAGATGGACAAGCTTGGAATTGAAAGGCGCCGGTCGCAGAGGGCGCGCTCCATGGCCCAGTTTGCGGATCAAGAGTGCCATGCCGCCGCGAACTGTTGATCAAACGCCGCGTCTCCCGGCGTTTTGCTGGATGCCAGCTACTAACTTGGGTGCACCGGAGTCGCGTCAAGCATTCCGGCGCGCGCGGTGCTTGGCTCGCGCACACTTGCTGCACACAAATCCCAACGACCCCATTGCAGGTACAAGAAACGTGAGGCCGGCAGCGGCGCTGCCACTGACTGAGTGAATCATTGATCCAGGCACCGTTCGCGATAATCTTTAGGAACGGTCATGACGAGGATCTACTTGGATGCTTGCTGCCTCAATCGCCTCTCCGATAACCAGGCCCAGCACCGTATTCGCGAGGAAGCTGAGGCGGTTGAGCTCATTCTCCGACACATGCACTCCGGCGAAGTTCAATGGATTTCCAGCGAGGCGTTGACTGACGAGATCAGCAGGAATCCAAACCTGGAACGGAGGCTTGGGAACGCAGCGCTCCTAAAGCTTGCAAACCAGACCATTGAAGTGGATCACAAGACCGCCGGCCGTGCCAAGGAGCTCGAGGGTGCGGGCTATGGAGCCTTTGACGCCCTGCACCTGGCCTGTGCCGAAGCGGCGCAGGTTGACGTACTGCTAACGACCGACGACGGATTTGTACGAAAGGCTTCCCGTCGCGACGGCAACCCTCGTGTGCCGGTACGTAATCCAGTATCCTGGAGCAAGGGAAACTTACCATGAGCAGCCTAGACACAATGACGGATGAGCAGTTTGAACGTCATGCTCTTGAAGTGCTCGGACGTGAGCTCGGTGCCGATGGGTTGGCCCGTTTTCTTCGATTAAAAAGATCCGGGACTCGCGACTACACAACCAGCCGTGGTGCATGGCAAAAGGATCTGACTGTCGACGAGATTCTCGATTCTATCAAGCAGCGCCGACACAGTTAACTGTGTCAGAACTGTGCCAAAACCCCATTTAATTCAGCCCGTGGGAGTTGCTCTTTGAGCGAAAGCAGCTTCCCCATATTGTTGATAACGGGCACATCCGTATGGAGCTCATGGAGTCTTTGGAGCGGCTGATCGTACTTCGTAATCAGCAGGTCGCCGGTTCGATCCCGGCGGGTGGCTCCAGACCTCCGTCAGTTACACAACCAAGTGGAGCGTAATTCTCCGTGGGCGTCGGTTGCACGCGCCGAAATTCATTGAGCCACGGTCGGGATGCCTGTCACAAAAGAGGAGAGCACCAAATACGGCCCAGCTTCCAGGCATGGATGCCAGAAAGGGCAAGCGCGGTTTGTCGCCGGCCGGTGCTTCCATTCCTGCCTCGCTATTGAGATCCGCGGGCAGACTCCGTGGACTCTAGAGTTGCGCCAGCCCGCACCGCGGCTTCCATCTGTTTCAGCGAGGTGATGAGCGCGTCGCGGGACACTCGCCGGACGATGGGCTCCGCGAACACCCGCACCGCGGCGGGGATGTTGCGGCTCAACGCGATGGCCTCCACCTCGATATAAAGGCCGCCGTCGCGTTCTTCATACCGGATGACGGTAAACAGCCTCCAGATCAGGCCGGTTCCTTCGTCCTCAGGAAGCGCATGTTCGTCGGGGGCGCCGTATTCGGCGATCTCCCGGATATGCCTGGTCTGGGAAATCGTGTAGAGCCGCCGGTCGTCCACTCGATAGTACGCCGCCTCATAATCGCTGTCCAATGCGGTCGTCTTGAAGAAGGACCTGTTCATTAACACGATCGAAAAGCGGTCTTTCGAAACGCCTAATTCGGGGGCCCGATCAATCACCTTCGAATCGATCACGTTCGGGCGATAGAACTCCTTGTAGCGTCCGTAATCGCGAACCACCGGCAAAACATCGCGAATGGTCAGATTCGGCAAGTACGCCACGGCGATCCAGTCGTGAATCAGCCCGGAGGGGACCTTCATGGGAATATGCTGACCCACCGGTGCAGCGACGATCCCGTTTTCCTTGACCTTCGCGGCACGGTCCGGCGCGTCGTCCATCCACAGAAAATGATTGCCCGGAGCAAGCCGCTCCTGGAAACGGACGTTTGCCTCCTGGAGGTAGTCGTCCCACGACTGGACCGTTTCCGGCTTCAAGATCAGGGTTGCTGCGCGGGCGCCAGGCAACATGAGCGCCATCACCGCGAGTCCGGCAAAGAGCTTGCGAGGGTCAGAGGTCATGCCACTGACCGGCGCAATTCAGCGACCACCATTTGCCGGCGGCAGCGGCGGAGTCGCTCCAGGAAAATCAAGGGCTTTCCCGGCTTGCTGGCTCTTCCTGATGACCACTGTCGAACTAGCTTCGCCAGAGATTGCCGCTTCGACACTGCGCTCGACGCCCAGGGACGCGGGTTACATTTACAGGTTGAGGCAGGGCGCCCTTAGCTCGCGGCGGCCGACATTACACTGGCAACCTTGCTGAAGATGGTGCTGATGCTGGAAGAAACGCCAGGCATGATCGCGCCCGCGGCAACCGCGACGAAACCAGCCATCAACGCATACTCGATCAGGTCCTGGCCCCGAGTATCCTTCCACACCTTCAGTTTCAAAACCAAGTTTGTGATCCGTGTCATTACGATCTTCCCTCTTCCTTTTGTAAATTATTTCGTTACTATTGGTACGTTATCATCCAGAGCCAGTACGTCAAATCGGGGTAAGCCCCTAGAACGATCTTCAAATTGTAGTGACGCTGGTTGTAGTAGTAGTACCTCAGAAGTAGCCGAAGAGTCCCGCCTAAACCGCGCCTAGCAAGTTTGCCGATGCATTGGCCCGGGCACCGGCGTTGGCCAGCCACCCGAGAAAATGCGTTACCAACTTTTGCTCGTCTAAGTAATATCGTGCCGCGGTCTCCTTGGTGTTGCCAACCCGGATGGTCACGCCCTCTGGCAGAGCGGCGAACGCGTCTTCGTCAGTGGCGTCATCACCGATATACAAAGAGAGGGTATCGGCGCTTCCCTTCACCTGTTGAATCCAGCGAACCGCCGTACCCTTGTCCCAATTCACTCGCGGACGTACTTCAATCACCTGTAGCCCGCGCCGGACTCGAAAGATTCTTCGCGAACAAACCAGCTCCGCATAGACAAGTTTTCGAAGTTCATCGAGGCAGGATCGCGGGGCCCTCCGAAAATGCACAGTCGTAGTGAGGACTTTGTTCTCCACTTCCACCCCAGGAATGTGGCGCAATCGCTCGCGAAGCCGGCGCGAGAGCTCGCCGAGGATCTTGATCCGTTGAACTGCGTCCGGTTCCACAAATTGCAGCCCGTCGCCCCAGATTTCCAACCCGTGATTCCCGGCGTAGATCAGGTTGGCCATTCCGACGCGCTCGCGAATGTCGTTGAGAGAACGCCCGCTAATGATCGTAATTGAGCAGGCCTCGAGCTCACTGAGCCGCTCAAGCGTGACGCGCGTCTGGGGGGGCAGCTCCGCCTGGTTCGGAAATTCGACAATCGGTGTGAGAGTGCCATCAAAATCCAAGAACAGCAATACTCGGCGGTACTGCTGCAGCAGGGATTCGATGTCAGAAAGATGATCGAGCAGTGGTTGGGGCATCGGATTGAGTGGCGGTCTTCGCACGCTGTATGGGATCGAGACGGACTTCGGAAGCCGCGCCGATCAGGTTGGCCGCCCAACGGTAGATATTGTAATGCCTCACCACGCGTCGCATGCGCCTCATCCTTTCCCTTTTCTCATGCGGGTCCATCTCGAGGGCATAGTGGATGGCGTCTGCAACCTGATCGGTATCGTAGGGATTCACAATGAGCGCATCTTCGAGCTCCAGACTGGCGCCGGCGAACAGGCTCAAAATGAGGACGCCCTCTTCGTCGTTTCTAGTGGCCACGAATTCTTTGGCCACCAGGTTCATGCCGTCATGCAACGAAGTCACGAGACACACATCGGCTATTCGATAGTATGGCTCGATCTGATCGTGATTGTGGTGCTCTTTCAGAAAGACGATCGGCTTCCATTGCCTGGTCTGGAACCGCTGGTTGATACGCTCCGCTTCAGCCTCGACATCGGCGATCAAGTCCTGATAGCGATGGATATGGGTACGGCTGGGAGCACCGATCTGGATGTGTGTGAAGCGGCCTTCATAGGACGGATGCTTCTCCAGAAAGCGCTCAATGCCTCGAAAACGCTCGGGGATCCCTTTGGTGTAGTCCAGCCGGTCGACGCCGATCCCCAAATAGTCCGCCTGACAATCGAACCCGGTTGCAATCCCGGCGCGCTCAGAGCGCACACTCAGGTAGCCGTGGGAATCACGGGGCCTGGATTCCTTGAAATCGACACTGATGGGGAAGGGACGAACGGAAGTAACGTGACCACCCTTCATTACTGAAAAGCGTTCCCATTCGATCCTGGATTCCAGTGTCCGGTCAATGGTCTCTAAAAAATTGTTGCAGTGGCTCTGCACGTGAAAACCGATCAAGTCGGCGCCCAGCAGCCCTTCGAGCAATTCTCGCCGCCAAGGGCAAATGCCAAACGCCTCCGGGTTAGGCCACGGAATGTGCCAAAAGATGGTGACGCGTGCATCCGGCCGTCTTTGCTTGATCAGACGCGGAAGCAATGCAAAGTGATAATCCTGCACCAGCACCGTGGGATGTTCTACATCCGCCATTTCCTCCAGTAACGCTTCAGCGAACTTGAGGTTCACGTCCCGATAGGCTTCCCAGTCCTCCGCGCGAAATACTGGGCGGGTGTGTGCAATGTGGCAGAGCGGCCAAATTCCTTCATTGGCAAAACCGTAGTAATAGCGTTCTTCTTACCGCGGTGTTAGCCAGACTCGGCGAAGCGTATATTCAGGAGCGTCCGAGGGAACCCCCAGGCGATCGTGCCCGTCCACGGTTTGACGATCGGCGTTACCGGCTCCATGCGCGATCCAGGTTCCAGCGCACGCCCTGAGAATCGGCTCCATGGCCGTTACTAGACCGCTGGCCGGAGAAACCGCCTCGATGGATCCTCCCCGCTGCACGTGCATGAGAGGCTCACGATTGGAGACCACAAACAGACGGCTACCTTCGAGCGCCACTTGTTGATACACCCGCAAACGTTCTGCTGTCCAGAGTGAGTCGGCGGTCTCGCGTAGCCTGGCCTCTTCCTCCGCCGACGCCCGCGCTACCTGCAAGCTCTTTGCGAGATGCGTAGCCTCGTGCGCAAGGGGTCTAAAGACTTGCTCGTTGGGCAGATCCGGATTGGAAGCCGCGGTTCCTGCTCTGAGATCGTGCAACCATTGCGCCAGCCGCGCAATGGGACGTTCCACGCTCCAGCGCACCACCAGCACGGTAATCGCCACGATCAGCAGCATTTGCATCAGAATATGCATGAACGTGTCGCGCCATAACTTGGTGTTTTGTGCCTCTATATACGAGGCATCGTGAAACACCGCCAGTGCTCCCACTACCGATCCGTCGACGCGGATTGGCACGGCATAGACGTGGGCCGCGGTTTGGCCAGAGCCGAAAAAGTGACTCCACCCACTGCCTGCAAAGACGCTCCGATCCAATGGAGGGGGTTCCGTACCCAAGCGGGTGGCCAAGCTGGCGGTGACCCAGATAGGCCGGCTCTGGACGTCATAGATGGCTACGCCGTCCAGCCGTTCCCGATTTCCAAAGCGCTCTACGATCCGCCGCAGGCTTCCGCGCGCCCCCTTCATCCACAGAGGTTCAACGGTTTCCTGGAGGCTCTCAGCCAGAACCTGCGCACGTTTCTCTAAATCGCTGCGCCGATTGTGGGTGTCCGCGCGAACCTGGTAAAGCGCAAAGAGAACTGAGATCAGCGTTACCGTCAACACCAGAGAAAGGATTAGCCGCAGGCTCATTCTCATTTCGTCTACTTCCTTCCATCACACCTGCCCCCACTCGTTGACTGATGATGACGAGCCTTGCAATGTGTCGGCCATCCACCTACTTGCTGAAACCACAATCGCTTACGAATGGCAACGTGGTCTCGTCGATGGACGGCCGGGCAATTTTTACCGCCCGGCGTCATGGCTCTCGGGGCGATCAGGTCGCGGGTATCTGGTGTACGACTACTTTGGATTCTTGCCCTGATCCTTCAGAGACAACCCGCCGGTGATTCCGTCGACTTGATAACCCGTCTGGATCTTTCTTATTTTGGCGATTTCCGCCGGTGTGGCGGTCTTAGGATCGACGTTGGCCACGGAGCAAGTGAACCCTCTTAAGGTGCATTCCGATGTAGTGTGCTTGATTCCGCGTTGCTTCATCGCGTCGCGCATGAGATTTACCACATCTGCGTGCATAATGACCGCATTGTTCGGCACGAAGGTTCCCACGCCGATGGCATAGTCGATTGGCATCAACGGCTCAACGCTCGACCCGAAGGCACCGTCGTTTTTCTTGCCCAGGTCGTGAGCTCCCAAGTCCGCACCTCTGTCGATCAGATAACGGACCACTCCGATGTCCCCCAGGTTTGCGGCAACCATCAGCGGCGTTATTCCGTAGCTGTCGGCGGCGTTTACATCCTCGCCAAGATCGATCAGTGCTTTCACTACTTCCAACCTTTCGGCGGGAGTGCGCTGTCTGTGATAGCCATTGATAAATCCAGTACCGCAAGCCGCCATCAGCGTCGTCTCCCGGTCCGAAGACTTGATGCGGGGATTAGCGCCATGAGCCAGCAGGAGCTTGACCAGCTCGATGTCGCCCGCGAACGCGGCGCGCATCAGAGCCGTTGCGAATACGATTCTCGGTGAACCCTCTCGCATGTGGGCTCTGGGGGTGGAGTTGATGACCGCATTCGGATCGGCGCCGGCATCCAGAAGCTTTTGGATCAACGGAAGAGGATCTATGGTGACCATCCATGGAAAGTTCGGGGCCGTTTCCATATTGCGGCGATCCACCGCCCAGAACAACGGAGTGAAGCGCTGCGCATCCGCCTGGTTCACTTTTGCGTGGCTATCGATCAGGAACGATGCAACATCGTAGCTTCCATTGAAAAGCGCGAGCGACAAAGCGTCTTTGCCGTCGCCGCAGACAGCGTTGACGTCCGCTCCCGCCTGTACCAGAAGGCGTGCGGACTCCGTGTCGTCCTCACGCGCTGCAAACATTAGCGGGGTCAGCAAACCGCTGGCGAATTCCTCTGTGCTCTGGCCGGGCTTGACCGCAACCGGCGTTGTTCCTTCGAAACCCCGGCCCGAGGCGGATGGCACGAAGTTGGATTTAGCGTTTACATCGGCGCCGCGCTCGATCAGCAGGCGCACAACATCAGGGTGCCGCTCGGAAACCGCCCACATCAGCGCAGTGGTGCCACCCCAGGACTCTTTCGCGTTCACCTGCGCTCCGTGATTCAGCAGGACGTTCACCGTCCCCACGTTACCGGTACGCGCGGCCATCATAAGCGCCGTGTCGCCGGATTTCGTCAGCGCTGCGTTCGGATCGGCTCCCGCGGCAATCAGCCGCTCAATGATCGCGGAATTCCCATTGGTAGTGGCCAGCAGCAAAGGCGTTGCGCCTGACTGATTGGCGGCCGACACCCGGGCGCCGGCGCTGATCACCATGTCCATCAATTGCAGGTCATTCGCCTGCACCGCCCAATGCAGAGCCGTGGTGCCATCGATCTGAGGCGCGTTGACGTCGGCCTTTTGCTGCAGCAGGACCAGGACGCGCGCCTTATCGCCATGCATTGCGGCGTCGGCCACATCGCTACCAGCCAGGGCTGCTGCGTGCGCAGCGATCGACAGCAACGCGATTCTTGAGCAAGCTAACATGTTTCTCACCAAGTTCAAGCTCATTTGTCTTGGTTCGTACCCCACACTCTGGCCAGCCATTCCACCAAGCGCTCCAGTTCTTCGTCTGCCAATTGGGCGCCTCGCTCTCTCATATCCACTAACGTGGCCCGCCAGCCTTCTTCGGCATTCCTGACACCTTGCACGCGATCCACTCCATGGCAGCGCGTGCACGCCCGGTTCATCAGCCTTTTGGCCTCTGGATCGGAGAAAAATGTGGTGATTTCATGAGGAATGTACGTTCTCGGAAAGGGCTTCGTATCGGGGCCGAATTTTGCCGCCAGCCAATCCAGCAAAACATTTTTGTCCCCGTCTGAAAGATCCGCATCTCCCGGCTTGTGCTTATCCGCAATCAACTTCTGCCAGGCGGCTCGGTCCTGAGCGTAGAAAGCATAATCGTCTATCCCGTGGCAGGCCGTGCAATTCTTACGGATCACTTCCCACACAGCGCCGTCGGGCCGCTGCACCTTGGGCCGGGTAGGTCTTCCGCCGACTTGGCCAGCCAGCGGGAGGGCCACAGTAATGAGAATAGCGACCGGCCACTTCATAAAAGACTAGAGCGGGATCGGGCTGGTGCTAGAGCCAAAACTCTCCCGTTCAATCCCGTATTTATGCAGGATGCTCAGCAGCATGTTGGAGGTCCGTTCGGTGTTGTCCGGATATACGATGTGACGGTTGCCGCGAAGACTCCCGTCCAGCCCGCCCAGCAGGATGATCGGGACCTTTACGTGAGCATGCCGATGGGAATTCCCCATATTGCTGCCTTTGTAGATCAGAATGTGATCCAGGAGCGTGCCATCGCCGTCGGGAGTCTTGCTCAGCTTGTCGGCGAAATAGGCCAGGTTTTGCACATGATACCGGTTCATCTTCGCGTAGTTGGCCACGTTGTCGGGCTTGTCGCCGTGATGCGAACTGCCGTGCCAGCCGCCGTTGAAACCGGATTCCGGGAAACTAGCGCCGGAGAGATCCTTGCCCAGCATGTAAGTGGCGGAGCGAGTGAGATCTCCCTGGAATGCAAGCGCCAGAAGGTCATACATCAAACGATAATGGACGTGCTTGTTCGTCGGCAGGCCGAACGGAATCTCTTCGGATGGCTCTTGTACCGCGGTTTCCATCGCAATGTTAATGCGGCGTTCAATTTCACGGATGTTCTCCAGATATGTGTCCAGCCGGCTGCGGTCACCCGCACCGAGAGGCTTCTTGAAGAAAGTGATTTCCTGCGTGATTGAATCCAGAATGCTGGCGCTCTGTTTTCTTCCCAGACGCCGTTCTTCCGGACTCCCTCCGTCGCCGAACAGCCGCTCGAAGGCCACGCGAGGATTCACTTGGGTTGGAAGTGGCTGCGTAGGCGAACTCCACGAGATGCAGTTAGTGTAGGCACAGCTATAGCCCCAGTTGCAGTTGCCGAAATTGCCGTCTTCCTCGACACCAACCTGAAGCGATTCAAGAATAGTGTCTTGGCCATACTTCTTGGCAATCAACTGATCGATGGTCACGCCCAGATAGGGAGTTACAGCGTTTCTGCGCGGCCGGGTGCCGGATAGAAGCACCGCTCCGCGTGCGTGATCCCCGCCGGGCTCTTCTGTGGTAGCCATTGCCTCCGGCATGTCCATACCGGTAATCAAGGTCAGGCGATTCCGGAACGGCTCCAGCGGCTTGGTGATAAAGGAGAAGTCGAAGTCAGCGCCCTCTTGAAGCGGACTCCAATATCCAGGCGCCGCGCCGTGCGGATGCCAGACCCCGAGGAACCGCCGTGCCGGCGCCGCGGCCGTTTTCTCCAATGGCGTCTGGGCGGGCACCATCGAATCGAGCAGAGGCAATCCTAGCGTGATGCCCGCGCCACGGAGAAACGTGCGGCGGGGGATGAACTTCTTCGAGATAAACATCGATCCGGCCTCCTTGCGATTCCTACCAAATCAGTTACTGGCTCGTTCCTCGGCCTCTTTAGTTCTCATCTGAAACGGAACACTCTTTACAATCCCCATTAGGATCGGTAGAAATCGATCGTCGTCTTTGTCCGCGTCCCTTACGATGGAGCGGATCACCGGCATATCTTCGTACTCCACCCCGCGCCCAAGGGCGAACGTCATCAACTTTTCCGTGATCATCCGGACGAACTGAGGCGAATACCGCAGAAGGGCTTGCCTTAGCTCAATGGGGCCGTTAACTTTGGCGCCGTCCCACAGCACTGCTGAGGTATCCAATGGAACGCCGCCGTCCCCGCCCTGTTTGGTGCGCCAGGTTCCGTCGGCATCGAAGTTTTCCAGCGCGAATCCGATCGGATCCATGAGCTTGTGGCAACTGGCGCAAGGCTCCATTTTTCGATGGATCGTCATTTGTTCACGCAGAGTCATGATTTTGTTGTCGCCCTTGCTGTCTTCGAGTGGCGGAACGTTGGGAGGCGGCTCGGGTGGAGGAGTTCCCAGAATATTCTCAAGCACCCAGACACCTCGCTTCACCGGCGAGGTGCGGAAGTTTTGCACCCAGGTGAGAGAAAGAACGCTTCCTTGTCCAAGCAATCCACGCCGATAGGCCAGATCCGGGCCCAGACTGACGCGGCGAAATTGCGACCCATAGATGTTAGGAATACCGTAATGCTTTGCCAACCGTTCATTGAGAAAGGTGTAGTCGGCAGTCAACAGGTCAACGACGCTATGGTCTTCTTTAATAACGCTCTCGAAAAGAAGTTCCGTTTCGCGGTGGAAGCTGCTGCGCAGTTCGTCGTCCCAATTCGGGTAGAACACGCCGTCGGGCGAGGTGGCCGGCAGATTTCGCAAGTACAGCAGTTGATCGCCGAAGTTGTCGACCAGGGCATCCGCTTTGGGATCGGCCAGCATGCGCCGGACTTGCCGCTCCAGCGTCGGAGAAGTATGCAGCTGATTCCGGCTTGCAACCTCGATCAATTCGTCATCCGGGATGCTGCTCCAAAGCAGGAACGATAAGCGGGAAGCTAGTTCGAGATCGGTAATCCGGTAACGCTGGCCCGGAGCAATGTTCTCGGGCTCCCGCTCGGCCCGTACCAAGAACTGCGGGCTGGTCAGAATTCGCCGCAGTGCGAGTTCGATTCCGTCCTGAAAAGTTCCCGCCCGGCGCCCTTGCTGGTAAAAACCCAGCACCCACTCCTGATCCGCCGGAGTGACCGGACGCCGGTAAGCGCGCCGCATGAGAGTGGTTAGGATCTCCATGGCGCAGGAATCCTCCCGATCGGCCGTCGAAGGGCGGCAAGTATAGACCTTGCGAATGGTGCGGGAATCTTCCGGCCGCTTCGGAGCGAATGGTCCCTGTATCCTAAGAGCCCCGATGGCTGGATAGTATTCGAGCTGCGGAATGGGATTGTCTTCGAGAGACTTTCTCTCAAATTGCCGGATCAGATCGAGACTGGGCCGGTAGTTCGAGGCAATGAAAGTTACTCCCACCACGTGTGATCCGGCTTTCACTGGCAACGTAACGTCGATGGAGCCGTCGTGGTCGGCGGCATTAGCCGCGGTCAATCCCACGCCAACATAGTCGCGAACCTGCACCGTTTCGTTGTCGATCAGAAACTCCAGCTTTTCACCGGGAATAAACTTGCCGAGGCCAAAGTTCTGGACCGAAAACTTATATTGCCCATCCGAGGGAAAGCTGTGGCGCACGGCCATTCCGCCCCGTGTGCCGAAAGGCAAGCCCTCGATGTGCTGGTTCTGTGAAGTATCGGCAGGCGCAATATAAGCGGCTTCGGTGGGCGACTTCCAGAAACCAACCGCAGTGCGGGCAATTCGGGTGGCCGCTGTCAGGTAGGCTTCGAGCAGCGTTGGAGAAATGGTCAGCGAACCTGCAACATTGTCAAAACCGTGGGCTGAATCGTCGGCGGGCAAAAGCGTTGTGACATCGATCTGAAGGTCCAGCAAGTCGCGGATAGCATTCGCGTATTCGGTCCGGTTGAGGCGATGCAGTACCACCGAACCAGGGTTAGGGTGAGCCGCGGCCTTTTGGTCGACTTGAGCTTCCAGCGCGTCACGGAGTTCTTCGTACTTTTCAAGCCGCGGCCGGGGCATACCGGGAGGAGGCATCATACCAGCGCGCAGTTTGCGGATCACCCTTTCCCATACTTCCGGGTGATCGCCGACGGCGTTGATATCTTCTTTTTGGAGCGAGAAGTTAGCGGTTTTCGCTTTGTCGTTATGGCAGGTTACGCAGAACTGATCGAGCAGGGCGCGTTCCGCTGCGGCTGTGAGCGCGGCCTTCAGTTCGAAAGACCCACAACCCATCGCGCAGGCAACAGCAACGCCTGCCCAGTTTGAAATCCGGTTCATGGATGCGTCGGGGCCGCCAGCTCCTGGCGATTATCTTATCAATCTTGGTGGCCCGTTGCATCGGTAGCGGCCTCATTGCTCGTCGCGGCGCTGGAAGTATCCTCGAAGTGCTCGTGCAAATGGGTGTGCTGCTGGCGCTGCTTCTCGCTACGCACGGCTGCAGCTTTGGCGTGCGCGGCACTCAGGTTGGCCAGCCGCGTGGCTTCTGAACTAACCGCGCATAACGAGATTTGCTGGTCCAATTCGTCTTTATGGCAGGCCGGACACTCTGCCGGGGGAGACGAGTGAAGCACCAGGTATTCGAACTGATGCCCGCAGAGCCTGCATTTGTATTCGAAAACTGGCATGAGTGAAGTTTATAAGACCCCCAGCTAACATACCAGCAGAACCCGCGCGACCACGGTCGCCGAGCATGGATCCAATCCTAAGTGGAGCGCACGGGCCTAACGCCCGTGATTGTGGCGGTCCTGGAACTCCTTGAGACGGATCAGGTCATCCGCTAATACGTCGCGATCGCGCGGAGCAAGACGTTCGTCGTTGGACGATTTGCGGATGGAATCGATCACATCGTTCAATTTGCCGTTATCCCATCGGCCTTGATCCAGATCCGCCTGCATGGTCGTCAATTCGCCTTCGGTTTTAGCCAGACGCTCTTGTTCTCTGTCGTGGGCCCGGTTGCTCCAAACATGCTCCAGGTCGGTTCTCACTTGCAGGAAGATGTGGGGCCGCCACTCCTCTCCCCGGTAGCGCTCGTCACGCTCGTTATACCAGTCCTGCGCAGCGGCACTCAACGCGAGCCCCGCCAAGATTACGCCCATCGTAAGAGATCGATTCATGTCACATCCTCCTGTCAACTTGGACTCCATTCTGGTCCTAGCGTTTCCTCGCCTTCAATGTGACGGGACGTGATAACTTTGCTGCATGCGTGCAACTCTCCTTTTGCTGTTGGCGTGGCCTGCACAGTGGGCACCAGCTGCGGACGCCTCCTGGCCGGTTTACCTGGGCGGCGCCGGATCGGAGCAGTACTCCTCCCTCACGCAGATCAATAAGAGCAACGTGAACCAGCTCGAGGTGGCGTGGTCGTATCCTGTCGGCGAAAAGGGTAATTACCTTTTTAACCCGATCGTGGTGGATGGCACCATGTACGTCATGGCGAAGAAGAACTCCATTGTTGCGCTCGACGCTGTGACGGGTAAAGAACGATGGACTCATCCCAACACTGGCGCCGTGACTCAGAGAGGCATCAATTACTGGGAGAACAAAGATCGCTCCGACCGCCGCTTGCTGTACTTGAACGCCGGCTA
>JBEKLB010000115.1:0-19787 GCA_050010415.1 Bryobacteraceae bacterium
TCGAGTCAGACGGGGAGCGTGAACTTGAAGGTTGAACCTTTTCCGGGCTCGGATTCGACCCAGATGCGGCCATGATATCGCTCCACGATTCGCTGGCAGATCGCCAGTCCAATGCCTGTGCCGGAATATTCATCTCCTGTGTGGAGTCTTTTAAACAAACCAAAGATGCGCTCCTTGTACTCTGCCTCGATGCCGATGCCGTTATCACTGACAGAGAATAGCCAGCTTTCGCCATCACGTCGCGCCGTTACGTTGATCACCGGTGGAATTTTGGGTCGACGATATTTTATGGCGTTGCCCACCAGATTTTGGAAAAGTTGCTGAAGTTGTGTCGCATGGACGCGCAATGAAGGCAACGGATTCGAAATGACCTTTGCACCGCTAGCCTTTATCGCGCCGTCGAGGTTTGCGAGCGCCCCCTTCAGCGCTGTGCTTGCATCCTCGCACGTTTCGGGCCGATCGAACTGGCCCGCTTGAGTATAGGCGAGAAGGTCCCTCACGAGCATCTCCATTCGCGCAGCCCCTGAACTCAGCGTTCATTTTCAGGCAGACGTGCGCCAGCAAAATCATCTGCAACATCTACTACGTCGGCACAAGGACCCTCAGCTCGTTTCTCATCGTTACGGTGCAGGGCAACATCCTCATCGACAGCACCTACGAGCGCAACGTGCGCACCATCGAGAAATCAGTTGAACAACTCGGCTTCCAGTTCTCCGACATCAGAATCCTCCTCGGCAACCACGCCCACGGCGATCACATGGAAGGCGACGCGCTCGTGAAGGAACTCACCGGCGCGCAAGTCGTTTCGATGGCTGAGGATGTGCCCGCCCTTAAAGCTATGAAACCCGGTGGCAAGGAGCACCCTGTAGACCGCACCATCCACGACGGAGACACGGTCACGCTCGGTGGCGCAACACTCACCGCGCATCTCACCGCTGGCCACACGCGCGGCGCTACCACCTGGACGATGCCCGTGATCGAAGCCGGCAAGACTTACCAGGTCGTGTTCTACTCCAGCTTGCGTTCGCCGACCGTGCTGACGCCCCCCGTGATCGATGAATTCAAGCACTCGTTCGCAGTCGTCCACACGCTCCCCTGTGACGTTCCGCTCGGCGACCACCCATCCGCATACGGCATGGTGGAGAAGTACGCCAAAATCAAACCCGGCACGCTGAATCCCTTCGTCGATCCCTCCGGTTGCCGCCTCGAAGCCGACATGGAAGAAGCGATGTTCAAAGCGATTCTGGCCGAGCAACAAAAAGCGGAACAGCAGCACTGAAAATTGTGAAAGAAATGTTTCACGGTTTCTCGGCGGCACTTCTACCGAAATAATCCAATTGCTTGCTGGACTGGAGGTCCGTTCGAGCCCAATGTCCGACTGGCGCGTAGCCACCACTCTGAGGAGTCTCTCGGCAATGATATGCCGGAGGCGTTGCGATAGTCGTGCTCGATGATAGGATCGATGTCGGTGATGAACAAATAGCGCTTCGCGGACGGTGCCGCGCACAATCGCTGAACTGACTAGGAGAGTCACAAAGCAGATGCCTAACAAAAAGCCGGGTTCTGTTAGCCGCAGAAATTTCTTCAAGCAGGGCGCAGCCGTTGGCGCCGGTGCAACCATCCTAGCCGGACAAGCCGCCGCACAAGGCCGAGGCGGCCAGATTCATTTTGACCAGGTCGTCGATGTGGTCGTCGTCGGGGCAGGAGCCTCGGGCTTGCCGGCCGCGATCATGGCGCGCGAGCAGGGCGCGTCGGTGATCGTGATCGATTCCAACCAC
The DNA here is from genome assembly GCA_050010415.1 of Bryobacteraceae bacterium. GTDB lineage: Bacteria > Acidobacteriota > Terriglobia > Bryobacterales > Bryobacteraceae > Palsa-89. The sequence continues at coordinate 1,779 of JBEKLB010000115.1, forward strand.
GATATCGGCGGGCACGCCATGCTAAGCGGCGGAAGAATCCCTCTCGGTGGCGGCACTAGGCTGCAAAAAAAGTACGGCATCACCGATTCCTCCGACCAAGTCTACCTGGATCACACCAACCATAGAAACAAGGAATATCGCTTCGGCGACCGTGAACTCATCCGCGTCTGGGCTGACGAGAACGCCGCCACTTTCGACTTTCTGCTCGATAACGGTGTGATCTTCGACGAAAGGCCGCCCACTATCGAGAATGGCGGCACCGTTCCAAGGCTCTTTGTCACCAAGCCCTATTCGGACAATCTCAATGAAACCATCAACGGAAGTCCCGGCTCAGGTCTCGTCCGCCACCTCGAAGCCAGCGCCCGTGCGAAAGGCGTGACTTTCCTCCTGCGCCACAAGATGACCAACATCAATCGCGAGAGCCATACCTCGGGAAGAGTGCAAGGAATTACCGCGAGCTTCGACGGCAAGGAAGTCAATATCCAAGCGCGCCGTGGCGTCATCATCGCCACTGGCGGACATTCCGGTAACGTGGAGTTCCGTAGAATATTCGACCCGCGCCTCACTGAGGAATACCAGGTCGCCGGCGAACCTTGGACCAAGCAGAACGCCGAAGGAGAGATGTCGGCAATGGCCATCGGCGCATCACTATGGGCCACCTCAAACACCGCTAACGAGATTGGCCGCACGGTCACAAAGACAAGACATATCGGGTGCAAGTACGGCTATCAGAATTTGCGGTGGAACCCGAAAAGCCCTATGTTCGACCGCGCCGGCGCGTCGGGCCTGACCGTGAAGGATTTTCAAGACCTGATCATGGTGAACCAGATCGGTCAGCGTTTCTGGGACGAGATGGACAACACCTACGATTTTCTCAACGCCTGCCTGGGCACCAACGGGAATTTGGGAAAAGGCGATAAAGTCGATGGCGGCGGGCCCATCTGGGCCATCTTCGATGCGGACGCTGCCCAGCGGGAGGAATGGAATCCCAAGCCGCCCAACGTCGATCACAACGGCTATTTCTTTGAAGCGGACACCCTCACCCAGTTGGCCGACAAAATCTCCAATCCATACCAGTTCCAACCTGTTCCGTCCCGCGCCCTGGAAGAAGCCGTGGCTCGGTACAACTCGTTTGTCGATGCGGGCAAGGACGCCGACTTCGGCAAGCCTGCCCCAAAACACAAAATCCAGAAGCCTCCGTTTTACGCCGCCTGGTCCACGCCCATACTTCACGACTGCCTGGCGGGCCTCAGGATCAACCGCAAGTGCCAGGTCATCGACTTGAAGGGCCAAGTCATACCCGGACTCTATTGCTGCGGAGAATCGGCTGGTGGATTTGCCCTGCACGGCCTGCCGAGAGTCACGGTCTTCGGACGCATCGCCGGCCGGGAGGCAGCGCTCGCCAAAGCCTGAGGCGCCTGGCGCGCAGAGCTCCGAAATAGGCTGCCGACATGACCCATAACAAGTGGCGGCCTCGCTCTTGGCGGTGGCGAATGGGTCGGCGAGGCCTCATTGCATGCACTAGCGCGCCCCTAACGGTTTCGGAGCTGACCACCGATCTGCCTTCCATCGTGGATTTGTTCACGGGTGCGTGACAACTTGCTGGAGCCACCGAACCATGGGCGCTTTGTAATCGGTGAGTCGGAGAGATTGCCATGCCCGCATGCCATGCCGCCCGCCTTGGACCCGATAAAGCTCGCAGTCTACACCTGCCGTGCGTAACTTGTCGCAAAATCTTTCCGATTGAGCAAAAGGCACGACACTATCGTCGGTGCCGTGAATCAGTAGAAAAGGCGGCGACGTTGCGCTCACATGGTTGACCGGCGAGAACTCCGTTAGTCCCGCAATCAATAGATCGTCGAACAAGGTTCCCTTCACCGCTTCCCGGACGCTCTCGGGAATTAGGTCGGAGGTGCGCGCCAAGTTTGCTAAATCGCTCGGCGTATAAAATGCGACGACGCCTTGTACGGCTCCTCCGGGATCGGGTCGAAGAGCGGCCATGGATGCGAGCTGCCCTCCCGCAGACTCGCCGATCAGCACGATTTTGCCCGGATTCACACGGTACTCAGACGCGTGTTCCTTCACGAACGCGACCGCCCGGCGAACGTCATTCTCGGCGGTTCCGAGTTGCAACGCTGCTCCGATCGGATTACGCACGACATCGCCCGCGAGCCGGTAGCCGATGGAGAACCACGCAAACCCGGCATCGGACAACGGCTGAAAGAGTGGTTGAACGCTGTTGGTTCTGTCCCCGGCGACCCAAGCGCCGCCATGAACCAGGATCATTGCCGCGAAAGGACCCGTGCCATCGGGAATATGGGCATCGAGCCGAAGACTATACTTCCCCGCACGCCCATATTCAATGTCTTTTAAATTTTCCCCATGGACTGCCGTGAAGAAAAGAAAGAGAATACAGGCGCTTACCCCTAAATGGCGAAGCATCATCTTTCCGTTCGATGCAGCCGTGTCCGGCGGGTTTCATCGATTCGTCTACAATCTCATTTTTTCGCGCCCGGTCTGAACCGCTTTACCCATGTGCCGTTGTCGACCAGCGTCAGCATCCGTTGTCGAAGTGTGGTCACAAGAAAAACTCCTTTCCTTGTGACCACACCACAAACACCGCTCGACCTGCCGGAGGCTCAGTTCAATTGTTCTTAACGGGCGTGAGTCTCGCTCCGATCAACTTCCCAGAACGGACTTGTGGCTCCGTGCAAAACCCAATGTCCGTTTGCTCGTAATCCGCACAGAATGCGTGTTGCACTCCGCGAAACGAATCGAGCCACGTTCCGCATAACACATCACTGGGAGCCTAAGGCCCCGGAAAGTACCGTCTATCCCGGCCATAAGATCGCAGGAGTGCGCCGCGCGGCCTTGGCTTTGTTCTTTTAAATTCATATATTTTGAGGCCTTCGCCTAGCCCTGTGGAGTTAACTAAAAAGAGCTACCCCGCCGATAGATGAAGTGTGGCGCTAGCACTGATTGCTGTCGGATTTGCACTATCCACTGCAGTCTGCGCCGCTGGCTGGCATCGCACGCGACGCCGTTCGGCTATGCGAGAGCATAGGCTCGAAACGATCGCTCACACCGCTTCGCTGGATGAATTGAAGTCGGCGGTGGAAGCACTGGCGCCCGGCTGTTCTTGCCTAATCGCCCAAGCCATCCCGACGGAGCAGGCTCGCACAGAGCAAGGTTGGATGATTCCGATTCAAAATTCCCACAATCAGGTCGTCGGCACGATTACGGGGCACGAGCGGCGAAAACCTGATTCTATTGAGCGCATGGCGAGCCTGGCTGGCACCGCCATCGAACGGCTGACCACGGAACAGCGTTGGCGCGAGAACGCCATCCACATGGAACTGGCCGAGAAGGCCGGAGGATTCGGAACCTGGGAAGTGGATTACGCCACCAGCATGATCACGATCTCTCAAGGTTCGGCGGCGCTGACGTGGGGCGCACAAGCTGAGTCCGGCGGATCGGTGCGGATGAGCATGGAAGAATTCCTAAACCAGATCGATCCTGAGCATCGGGAGCGCATACTTGCCGAGGGGCAACGTACGGTGGCAGGTGACCCGGACTCCCAGTCCGAATTCCGCATGATTCTTCTGGATGGCTCTGTCCGTTGGCAGCGCAGCCGGGGGCGGGCTGAATTCGTGGATGGCAAGCCCACGCGAGTGATCGGCGCACTCATGGATATAACAGCGGAGAAGGAAATGATCGCCGCGGCGGAAGCGGCGGCTAATGCCAAGAGTGAATTTCTGGCCAACATGAGTCACGAGATCCGTACACCCATGAACGGAGTGATCGGCATGACGGGTCTGCTGCTCGACACCGATCTTACACCCGAGCAGCGAGACTACGCCGAGACCGTTCGCCGGTCGGGCGAAGCGCTGCTCACGGTGATCAACGACATCCTCGATTTCTCTAAGATAGAGGCCGGCAAGTTGGAGCTCGAATCGTTGTCCTTCGATCTTCCTACGCTGCTCGAAGACGTGGCGGAAATGCTCGCTCCAAGTGCTGAGAGTAAAGGGTTGGATCTTTTCGTACGCTATCCGTCTGACGCCCCACGGCATTTCCGGGGCGATGCCGGAAGACTGCGGCAAGTGATCACCAACCTGGCCGGTAACGCGGTGAAGTTCACCGAGCGCGGCCACGTGATGATTTCGGCTGCGTGTTTGGAGCAAAACGGCGAAAACGCTCATATCAAGGTCTCGGTAACGGACACCGGCATTGGCATCGCTCCTCAGAAAGTCGCCCTCCTATTCGAAAAGTTCACGCAGGCCGACGCCTCCACCACACGGAAATACGGGGGCACAGGACTAGGGCTGGCCATCTCGAAACAACTCATCGAGCTCATGCAGGGCTCCATTTATGCCGACAGTAGGCCGGGGGAAGGCTCCACATTTTGGTTCTCCCTGCGGCTTCCGCTCCATGCGCAGCCCTTACCGAGCCCAGATTCCTTCACCGATCTGAGAGGCCTACGGGTGTTGATTGTCGATGACAACCAGGTGAATCGCCGTTTGGTCCATGAGCAAGTCTCGGGCTGGGAAATGCGCACCGGCGTCTTTGCCACGGCCGCTGAGGCGTTGGATGCGCTTCGCTCGGCTCACGACAGCGGAGATCCTTATCAGATCGTGATTTCCGATTTTCAGATGCCTCTGATTGATGGAGCTACGCTGGCTGCCAGCATCAAAGCCGATCCGAAGTTGAGGAACGTCGTATTCATAATGCTCTCGTCCATCGGCCACTGGAAAGGCTTGAAAGGGCTGGCGGGCGAGAACGTCGACGCCTACCTGGTGAAGCCAGTTCGGCACTCGAAGCTGATGGACACGCTCGCGTCCACGTGGTCGACCAAGCGGAAAATGACGCCTGTGAACGGGTCGCTAGGGACGCTCCGGGAGAGTGTCGCAGGCCGATTTACGGAGGCGCGCGCTCGGGCCCTGGTAGCGGAAGACAACGCCGTCAATCAGCGGGTAGCGCTGCGGATGCTGGAAAAAGTGGGGATTCGTGCGGATGTCGCGGGCAACGGACGTGAAGCCGTCGAAATGTTCAAAACCATTCCCTACGACATCATCTTCATGGACTGCCAGATGCCGGAAATGAACGGGTATGAAGCCGCCGCAGAGTTGCGGCGTCTGGAAGGTCCCAACCGGCGAGTCCCGATCGTTGCATTGACGGCCGAGGCCATTGTAGGTTGCCGGGAGAAATGCATCAACGCCGGGATGGACGATTTCGTCGCGAAGCCCGTCAAACTGGAAGATCTGATGGCGACCTTGGAGAAGCACTTACCCACCGCCAGCCGTTACAAAACCGGTGACGTCCCGGGTTGCGTGCTCGAATAGCTACCGTTAGTGCAATGGTGGATAACAGTCGTGTGCCTCGCTCGCGGCAAGCTTCCCAGAACGAGACGTCGCGGGACACTGAAGAGGCGTCGCCAGTATCGCGACGGTCTTTAATCCGGTTACGGAAGCGCGATGAGTTTCGATGTTAAGATCGAGCAGCCGCTTCGCATCGTCCTCGGAATCAGCGACGCTCGTTTACTTACCGACCATGACTTGGCGAGAGTATCACCAATCTACGGCGCACAGCGTCGAATCCTTGAGGCGATCGCCGCACGTCCTGGACTGGGTGAACATGCCCGACCCCTTCCGTCACTATGAGGGCGTGCCGGTGCTCGACCTGCCGGCAGATCCACCCAGCCCGGAAACACCGGCGCTCGATGTGCTTCAAGGGTTCTGTGGCACCACACCTGCCCACGATGGTCCGACATTCCTTTCGCAATTGCTGTTCTATTGCGCATCGATTAGCGCGTCCAAGCTGGTTCCATCCACCGGACACAGTTACGCTTTGCGCGTGAATCCCTCCTCCGGGAATCTGCACCCGACTGAGTTCCACTTCGTTACTCGGGGCCTAAAGGAGTGGCCCGATGGGCTGTATCACTATCGTCCCTCGTCACACATGTCTGAACAACGCGCCTTGGGCGATCTTGAAATGAAATTGGCCGGTAGCTCTGCGCCCATCACGTTCATTTTGACCAGCATCGCCTGGCGCGAGGCATGGAAATACCGTGACCGGGCATATCGATACTGCTTGCACGACATAGGGCACGCCTGGCAAGCATTGGCGCTCGCCGCCCGAGCCATAGGATGCGACGCCTTTGCAGTCGGTCAATTCGCTGACGACGACGTCGCGCATTTGTGCCGCTTTCACGAAGATGAGTGGCCCATGCTGATTGTGGAACTCCGGGGCGAGTCTATCCCCTTATGTGAAACAGCTCCCGTGCGCGAACCAAATTGCCGCGAGATTGTTTGGTACGGCGGCGAAGCGAATCAGCTGTCGAAAGAAAAGACTGCCTACACACAGATTGAGGACATTCATGAAGCCACGAAACTCAGCAGCAACGGGTCGGCAAGCCACATCTCCGTCGCTGAGCCGGCTCCCATGGGCGCTGGTACGACCAAGCTGCCTCCCCCAGATTCATCCACCCGAACATTTGGCGAAGTCGTCAGAATGCGGCGTTCGGCGCTCGACTTCGTAGGTGGAGTGCAATCGATGTCGTTGAGGCAACTCTCGGCCATTCTTGCCGCCGCGAGCCAGCCTCTGCTTGCCGATTTTGCCGCCGCGCGTTTCATCCAGCTTTATTTGTACGCGCATCGCGTTCGCGGGCTGGAGTCTGGCTCATACAGACTTTGGCCTAAGCGGGCCGAGTTGGAGCAGATGAAGAGTGGCGACCAGCGCGTTGCGGCCGCGGGTCTCAGCCTGGGGCAGGATCTCGCCGGTAACGCATGCGTGGCGTTTTCGATGATCGGCGATCTGGATCGCGCCGCCCGCGCTCATGGTGACCGCGGTTATCGTTATGTGCATTTCGAGGCGGGAGCCATAGGCCACCGGCTGTATCTAGCTGCGGAAGCGCTCGGGCTAGGGGCGACGGGTATTGGTGCCTTCTACGATGAAGAGGTGTATCGCCATCTGAATCTGGCGCCCGAGCAAGGACGGGTGGTGTACCACTTCGCGATCGGTTATCCGGTTCCTGATTATCGCCTTGGTGCATAAAGCCGCGGCATTAAAAATATGACGCATGACATCGCCATGGTGGGCATCCTAGTACATGGCGACAATCATTTCATCGTACGCGGTCCATTGCCGGACCGCGAAGGAGCACTCGCGCTCGTTCGGCATTGGTCCCTCATTCAAGTCGGGGCGACAACGCCGCCCTCTCTTAATCGATGGCGCATCGTGTCTCGCGAGTTCCGAGAGAACTTAGAATGGGCGGTCGTCGTACCGGGAGACGGTGAGATGTCTCCCGCCGTGACAAGGTTGCTGGAAGAACTGTCAGCGCGGGGAATCACCATCCACGACTCCCAGTTCGGAACTTGGTAGAACAACTCAGCAGCCAACCGCCCCGGAAGCGGCGCTGTGGGAAATCGGGCCCGACAGTCGGCTTCCGTCGTCTGGCCACGACGTAACGTCGCGGACTGTGTCGGGCAGCGATGGCGCTTCCACTCGTGACGGTATGATGGTCGCATGCAGTCGATTGAGATCGACCCCGAGCTGAACCGCCTTGCTCTCGCGGAAGCCGCCCAACAGTATCCCGAGTTCGCCGAGCACGCCTTGCGCGTCATTGCACGACCGCTTTCGACAGGATTCGCCTGGCAACTTGAGTGGAAGGGAGCACCACCACCCGGTCAACAAGCGTGGGAGTTTCAAAACACGGCGATTCGGGCATACAAAAGACTGGCGAGCATCATGGACTAGTGCTGTGACCGCATAAATAGTTGGAGGTATGTGAAGACTCTGGCATACTGGGGTATGCCACGATCCAAGTCTGCAGTAAGCCTGACGGAAGGGGAGCGCAATGATTTACGAGGGTTGCTGAAGAATGGCGTTCTGCCGGTGCGGACGGTTATTCGGGCGCTAGTACTACTGAGACTGGATGAATGCGTTTCGACGCCGCAGGCGGGGGCAATGTTTGAGCTGTCCGACGAAGGAGTCCGCAAGATCGCCTTGCGTTTTCGAGAAGGTGGACTGGAGGCTGCGGTCTATGAAGGAGCGCGGCCCGGCAAGCAACCGGTGCTGGATAAAACGCAGCAGCAGAAAGTGGTAGCCCTGGCATGCGGCCCGCCGCCGCCCGGACAAGCGCGATGGACGGTGCGGGTATTGGCCGCCGAAGCCAAGAAGCGCAAAATCGTGACCGGCATTGGCCGGGAAGCCATCCGAATCGCACTGCAACACCACGACCTCAAACCGTGGCGGGGAAAAAATGTGGTGCGTGGCCGAAGTCAATGAGGCGTATCTGGAGCGGATGGAAGACGTCCTGGACGTCTATGAAAGGCCCTATAATCCGCAGGAACCAGTGGTCTGTCTCGATGAAAAGCCAGTCGTCCTGCACCGTGATTTACGCCCCGCCATGCAGGCGCAGCCTCGCCAACCGGCCAAACGCGATTACGAACACGAACGCTGTGGAACGGCTAATGTCTTCTGCGCAGTCGAACCGCTTGCCGGTCGCCACTTTACGTGGCCCACGCCCAACCGTTCGGGCGAACAGTTCGCCCGAATGCTTCAGCGCGTTGCCAAGGCTTATCCCAGCGCACGAACGATTCACTTGGTCCTGGACAATCTGAGTACGCACGCTCGCAGTTCTCTGGCGCGTCTTCTCGACCCCGACCAAGCCGATCAACTCTGGAGCCGATTCACGATTCACCATACGCCCAAACATGCCAGTTGGCTGAACCAGGCAGAGATCGAAATCAGTATCTTCGCCCGCCAATGCCTTCGCGCCGAATGCACCAACTGGAATCGCACCGTGAATCGTCGGCGCCTCAAAATCAACTGGACCTTCTCCCGTCTCGACGCCGCCAATGTCTTCCATCCCCAGCTCCAACTCTTTAAGCGGTCACGGCACTAGGTTTCTGGCACGGAGTGGGAACCTCCGGCTCTACAACTCCACGCTGATTGAAGACTCCGGAGAGCCCGATCCCGTGAACTGGTCGGCTCGCGAATTGCCTCTGGAACACCTTCCGAAGAAACGCTGACCTACCTTTTAGGCAGCCGTTATTGCGAGGTAGATCTGTTGTCGGACACGGTGACGCAAATGTTCGGCGGATATCCGCGCGGTTGGCAACGGGTCCAAGCGGTCTGTGACTGGGTACATGCGCATGTCACATTCGGATATGGCTACGCGCGCTCGACCCGAACAGCTCTCGAGGTCTTCAACGAAGGCGTGGGCGTCTGCCGCGATTTTCAGCATCTCGCCGTAACGATGTGCCGTTGCTTAAATATTCCGGCGCGCTATGCCACCGGATATCTCGGCGATATTGGCGTGCCTGTTTCGCCGTCTCCGATGGACTTCAGCGCCTGGTTCGAAGCCTACCTGGAAGATCGTTGGTGGACCTTTGACGCACGGCACAACGCGCCAAGGATCGGGCGGGTTCTCATTGCGACCGGTCGCGACGCCGCAGACGTGGCGATCACCACTTCTTTCGGATCGTCCTGTCTCAAGAAGTTTGAGATCGTCACGCATGAGGAGTCCGCTCACATTCAGTTCCAAGCGTCGTATTCCTAGAGTTCGACGTTGGGATCTTTTGAAACTTTCGTGGCACTACCGCCTCTTATCCACGCACGCGATGTTTCGATGCTCACCGATTAGCGCTTGCCTGCCCGGTCGACAAAAATCTATAGACCTCGCTAAGCAGCCTTTTCCAACAATAGCGATGGTGGAGACACCAACACGGAGGTAGTGACGCCAGCCGTTCGCCGGGATTGCGGATCGATGGCAGACATCGGGAACCAAGGAAAAGATCGACGCCAAGGCGGACCGCAAGATAGCCGGGCATTCGAAACACTTGCCCGATCCGCCAGATCAGCGACTAGGCATTTTCCGTCCGAGTGATTTCGCCCTTTCGCAATTCGTAAACGCTAACGACTGATCGTTACCTATCTCGCGGCGAACGTTCGATGCCGCCGTTGTTCCCCGTCGCTCGCTGTTGGGACTGCTGCCATTTTAGTGCGCCGCACATCGAAGGCCGGAACGGGCTCTGCCGAATATATTGAACAACGAGAAGGTATTTACCGTCTTTCAAGGCGATCGGGTCTCCAGATCCACCTTTTTCCTCGCATCCGGTGCGTCTTGTCGGCAGTGGGGATGGGTTGGCTGACCTACTTGTACGAGCCGCTGGCATAACCGAATTGCTGGCTAAATCGTGAGTTTCGCCGTTGTCGTCGGGTTCTCAAATACGCTGTCGCTCCTGGTGTTTGGTGTGAATGAGCAGCGCTGGACGGAGTAGGCAAAGGCAGCAGGGCAATGAGGCACACATAAAATCCAATAAGGAGACTTTCCAATGAAACACAACACCATGTTGACCGTCGCATCTCTGCTCTCGCTCCTCTTCCTGACGCTTCACATTACGGACGACATCGTTCGTGGGATATCGAAGGCAGAGAGCTCAAACACTGCGCTGCTCGTCCTCGCGGTCTTCCTGTACGGGACACTCGTGCTCCCCGAACGGCGATCGGGGCACGTCATCATGCTGCTCATCGGATTGATCGCAGCAGCCATGCCCGTCATCCACATGAGGGGGGCACATTACGGCGAGATCGCCAAATCCCCCGGCGGTTTTTTCTTCGTCTGGACACTCTGGGCGCTCGGCGGGCTAGGGGGCTTCACCTTGATCCTCTCGGCGCGCGGGCTGTGGGATCTGCGACGCAGGCGGCCCCAGTAGTCCAGATCCTGGACCGGCATCACGTTTTGTCGCGGTGACGCAGCCGTTCGATACTCGGACCTCGGCGGGGCGGTTCATGGTCACATGCTGCTCAATTTCGCCCAGTTTGAGCGCGAGATGATCGCCGAGCGCATCAAAGACAAGGTGCGAGCCGCGCGGCGGAAAGGGAAGTGGATCGGGGGTTACCCGATCCTGGGCTACGACGTCGCGCCGAAAGGCGGAGCGCTGCTCGTGAATCCAGCGGAAGCCGAGCGCGTTCGCAAGATCTTCCGGCTTTACATCCGGCTTGGTGCCCTCATTCCCGTTTTGGAAGAACTGGACCGACGCGAGTGGCGTATGAAAGCCTGGACCACGCGCGACGGCGTCCTGCGGGGCGGGTCACGGTTCAGCAAGACAAAGCTCCATGCGCTGCTGACCAATGTGGCTTACAGCGGCCGCGTGTAGTTCAAAGGAAAGCTCTTCGGCGGCGAACACGAGCGGATCATCGACGACAACCTATTCGATCGAGTGCAGGAGCGCCTGCACCGCAATGGCAGCAAAGGCGAACACACAGTGCGCAACAATCACAGCGCACTTCTCAAGGGGTTAGTCGAATGCGCGAGTTGCGGCGGCGCGAAGATTCACACCTACGTCCAGAAGAAGACTACGCGTTACCGCTATTATGTCTGCGCGATTGCCCACCAGCGTGGCTGGAGCCAATGTGAAACGCGCTCGGTGTCGGCGCCGGAGCTCGAAGGAGCGGTAATCAATCAGCTTCGCCACTTCGCCCGCTATCCAGCCGTCTTGTCTGAAGTACTACAACAGATCGCAGAAGGCCGACAACCCAACGAGGCGATGACTGATCCCGGCGAAGTTCAGGCGGCGTTGCTGAGGTTCGATCCTTTGTGGGAACACCTCACGACATCGGAGCAGGAAACTTTCATTCGAACCCTGGTCCAACACGTGAAATACGACGGGACGTCCGGTGAAGTAACGATCGGCTTTCACAATGAGGGCATCCGGCAGCTTTGCAGCCCGATGTTGGAGTCAAGCGAACGATTGCCGGCTCGCCACCACTCGAGGTTCGATTTAGTCTGCGCACGAAATTACGTCCCGCTGGCGAAAGGGCCGAACCGGCCCCGGCACGTACCATCGGTCGACTGCCACGGATTACGCAAGTGCTCGCCCTGGCGATCCATCTGGAAGACATGATCCGGCGAGGTGAGGCCAAAGGCTACGTGGACCTCGCACGTTTGACCTGCCTGTGCCGGGAGCGAATCAGCCAGATCGTTCGTCTGAAATGCCTCGCGCCCGACTTCCAAGTTGAGCTTTTGTATCTCGCTCCGACAACCAGCGGCCGGTTTCCCATTAGCGAAACCCCCTAGCCGGGACCCGATTCTCAATGTCCGTATCGCGCGTTACCCAGAATCTGAGGTTTCCTTTGCACTGGGATTGGGTAAATTGCATGTCGCCGACTGGACCTCGAAACGCACGCGACGAATCGGCAAACGCTAGCCAACAAGGCAGGCCTGATTTTTGACGAGAGGCCGTTTGGTACAGCTTAAAGTTTGCCAACCAATACTAGGCCAGGGGACGTTTTCGTGCGAAGTATTAGCGCCCAAACCAGCCGCGTTTCGCGGGCCCGAAGCCATCCAAAATCCAGATATCGGATGTCGTCTTAGCGGCCGTCGTCGCCAGGCTCTTTCCGTCCGGGGCCAGGCTGCCGCTCAGCATGTAATTCACCGACATTTCGAAATTTATGCCGGATCCTAGATCGGCTATCTTTCGGGCCGCGCCAGTCTTTATGTCAATCGCGTCCAGGCGAGCGGGATCGCTCAAGGACGAAGCGATATAGATCGTTGAAGAGTCGCGCGACCAGGCAGTGATGAATTGCTGGCCGCTAGTTCGCACCGGGCTGGGCAATTTGCGCGACACCTTTCCATCCGGAGTGGTCAGAAGGATGGTGGACTCGCTTGGAACCCCGCACTCGATCCAGTGCCCGTCCTCAGACCAAGCCGGAGCAGAGCCGCAAGCCGCACCAATGAATTTCGGTCCGCTCTCACTGCCGATTTGTACAATGGCGAGTTGTCTTCCATCAGCCCCGCCGACGAACGCGAGTGAATTCCCATCCGGCGACCAAGCTAAGCCGGCGGGATCGCTTCCCGGTGCGGGGACGGATGCCGGCCGGCCGCCGCTGGCTGGAGAAATCCAAAGAGCATCCAGTACTTTGCTGGTTTGCCGATCGTACGCAATGCGTCTGCCGTCGGGCGAAAGCGCTACATTGAAGATTGAGAGCGTTTTGTCGTCCGGAAAATCGCTCTGGGTGACGATCGGGCGCTCTAAATCTCCTTGGGCGTCTCTGAGCCAAATCTCGTCCTGCCCGGAACGGTCCGTAATAAAGGCCATGCGGCCCGAAAGTGATCAGGAGGGCGAGGATTCGATCCTGGCCGTCGCCAGGATCGGCCGAAGGGGTGAACCATCCAAGGGAATTGAAACGATATCGTAGTCCGGAGTGCCGGTGCTGAATGCGATGCGCTGCCCGTCGGGAGAGACCGCGGGAGTATGGTCCCCTTCGGTGGCTGAGGCCGTTACCCGCTCAAGCGTGTCTTTGCGGATATCGCCAAGCCAAAGACTTCCATCCATTGCCATGAGAAGATGCCTGGAATTGGGCATCCAATCGAATTCGGGCGCATTAGGTAGAGTGCTTTTTGAGAACAGCCGCCGCGGAGCGGAATGCCCTTCCGGCCAGGGAAGAAGCCAGAAGCTGGAATCGGCCGCGGTGAAGATCGAAAGACCGATATGAGCGCCGTCCGGAGAGAATCTTATCGAGGTACCGGTATACGTTCCAGCGACTTCGAATGGCGCCGGTTGGTAAAGGCGTGGCGGAGCGCCCGCGGGTGAGGAGATCCAGAGCGATGCGCTGGTTTTTTTCTCCTGCCGGGTGAATCTCCACATCGCGAAGGCCTTGCCGTCCTTGGAGAGGTCCGCCGCCACGACCGACAAACCAGGAAACACTTTTTGCGGCTCACCGCCCGCCACGCCAACGGACCATAGTCCAGTCGGTTGGCCCCCCAGGAAGAAGATCCGGTTTCCTTCCGGCGACCAGATGGGCGGGTACCAGAATCGTCATAGAGCCCGTCCGCCATTTTCGTCAATTGCACCCGCACGGGCGCATCCAGCGCGCGCAGCATCAATTGATACTGCCCGCCAACGCGTTTCAAATACGCGATGCTCTTGCCATCCGGCGACCAGGCAGGGTTAACCTCTGGTTCGGCGTCGGTGGCGAACGGCGTGTAACGATAGCCTGACAGGTCCAACGCGGGCGGCCGCGCGAACCACAGGAACGCGAAGACAACCGCCAGCCCCGATGAGATCGCGATTGCTGCGAATAGCCACCACCGGGTGCGCGCAAACGCCAGATCGCGCGCCGATTGGAAGCGCTCCTGCGGCTTCTTTTCGAGACAGCGGTGCACAATCTGTCTCAGCCCCAGAGGGACGTTGTCCGGCAAATCTGGCGGATCTTCGCGCAGGATCGCGGTCATTATATCGGCGGACGATTCGCCTTGGAATGCCCGTTTTCCCGACAACAGCTCGTACAGGATGATGCCCAAGCTGAAAATGTCCGAACGGTGATCCACCACCTGCCCGCGAACCTGCTCGGGCGACATGTAGCCCGGCGTCCCCATCACCGTTCCAGGGTCCGTGATGGTGCGAGTCTCCTGCCCAGCCGAAGAAGCGTTCACTCCGGCGAGACCGAAATCCAGGATCTTGACCCGGCCGTCGCGTGTCAGCAAAACATTATCCGGTTTGAGATCGCGATGCGTGATGCCGGCATCGTGGGCCGCTGCTAGGCCATCGGCGATCTGCGCCACCGTTTCCACCGTCTTGCGCTGCGTGAGATGGGCGTCGCGCAGTGATTCACCTTCCACGATCTCGGTCACCATGTAGTCGTCGCCGACGTCGAAGACACTCAGGATGTTGGGATGATTCAGAGCGGCCACCGCGCGGGCTTCTTCTTCGAAACGATGGCGGCGCGCGGGGTCGTGCGCGACGTCGGAAGGCAGCACCTTCACGGCGACATCGCGGTTGAGACGAGTATCGCGGGCGCGGTAAACCTCGCCCATCCCTCCGGCGCCAATCGGTCCGATGATCTGATACGGACCCAGGCGGGTGGAACTGGTGAGCGGCACGTGATTGAGTCAAGTCTAGCAACCAGAGTGGAGAAAGTGGAAAAAATCGAACGGGATCACCCGCGATTAGCTGCGTAGCGTTTATCAATTTCCGGCCACTGCCTGGTTTGTCCCCGATACGGAATGTGAGAATCTCAACCGGGACCGGATTCTCAATTGGAGCATAGCGCGTTATCCAGGATGTGAGAACGCCTGCGGGGGTAAAATAAATGACTCCGTGAGCCTGACAGCCGTGAAAAGGATACCGATCAAGGATCGTTGGACGAACGTCGTCATCGCGCTTGTCATTTTGTGGAACCTGTGCGGTACGAACGCCTTTGCACAGAACACCCCGGACGTCATCGACGCCCATCTGATCGCTGCCAGAACCGCCGCTGGATTCGACTTTACCGGAACCCTGGCCTGTTTGTGCCTTGCGCCAGTGGCCGTTCGTTCCGAGTACATTGCGGGATGTGGCGCCTGGCCCGGCGCCCCATCGGAATACATGGTTCGCCGAACCGGCTAGGGTCTTCGATAACCTCTACTTTGTCGGCTTTGTCGGCTCAAAGATCCACTTGGGCGCTGACGACGCAGTACGCTGAAACGATCAAGGCTTCGCAAACAGCTACGTTGTTCTTTACAAGATCGCCCGCTACCGGGCTCGTTTTGGGCCGCTGGAGGATTAGTGATGTGACCGGTCCGTGACGTCACTTGTTGAGCAATGTGGCCTACACAATGAGCAACGCCGCCCGTGTTGCGAACCAGGAAGCGGCGTTTGGGGAACTGCCGCGACGGCTACTTCGCGACACGGTACGTTCGCTCGCCCGCCTCGTTCTTCGCGGACTCAATCTTCTCCCTGCCCTTGCTGCCGAGGATGCTAACAAAGCCGCGCACGGTGTGCGCCTGCCAGCCGGTTGCGGCCACGATCTCTGCCAGCGTCGCGCCTTTGGCGCGTTTCATCAGGGCGATCACCTCGGCTTTCTTGTTACTGCTCTCCGTCTTTTGGGCTTTGCTGGCCGGTTTTTTGCCTCGCGGCGATTTCTTTGCGGACTTGGCCGTCTTGGCGGCGGGACGCTTGCGCTTAGGCCGCGAGGCTTCTGTTTGTGCGGTTTCCTGCGTTTCGATTGTGTTGGTACTCATTCAATTTCTCCTGGACCGGGCTGCGGTCGTGACAATCCATCACTCCAGTCGAGAGAAATTGCAAGGTGAATTGTTGGGAGGAAATCGGCGGGATGACTCCTTTTTTTATAGGGTAATAATTAACTTGACTGACCACACTTTTGAGCTCATACTTACTTCATGAGTGCCTCACCTAAGACCCTTCAAGAAGCAATCCTCTACTTCGCCGATTACGAAAACTGCCGTCGGTTCATGATTGAACTTCGCTGGGCGGATGGTAAGGTGCTCTGCCCCCAGTGCGGCTCTGACAAGGTGACGTATTTGTCAAATGCAAAGCTCTACAAGTGCTACGGCGATCATCCAAAGCCCAAGTTTTCACTAAAGATCGGAACTATCTTCGAGGATTCCCCCATCGGTCTCGATAAGTGGCTCGCTGGGCTCTGGCTGCTCGTCAACTGTAAGACCGGCATCAGCAGTTATGAAATCGGGCGCGATCTTGGAATCTCGCAAAAGTCCGCATGGCACTTGGCGCATCGGCTTCGGTTTGCGTTGCATCACGGTTCCTTTGAAAAGTTCTCCGGCCACGTCGAAGCCGATGAAACTTTCATCGGCGGCAAAGCACGCAACATGCATGCTTCAAAACGCGCCCGCCGCATCACTGGCACGGGTGGTAAGGACAAAGTTCCGGTCATGGGAATCCTTGAGCGCGGCAAGGACGGAAAGAGCAGCACGGTCGTACAACCGTTGTAGGGAACCGCAAGAAGCACGCGATTCAAAGCGAAGTCCGTAAGCATGTCGAAGCCGGCTCGGCACTCTACAGCGATGCGCTGAGATCATACGAGGGTCTTGAAGGCGAGTATGCCCATCAGGTGATCGATCACGCCGTGCAGTATGTGGACGGCAGCGTCCATACCAATTCGTTGGAAAACTTCTGGTCGCTTTTGAAGCGGTCCATTTCGGGAACCTACGTGAGCGTTGAGCCGTACCATCTCTTCCGCTATTTGGATGAGCAAGCATATCGCTTTAACAATCGGAAAGAGATGGACGATTTCGACCGCTTCAAGCTGGCCGCATCGCAGATCGTTGGCAAGCGCTTTACCTGGAATGAAGTCACCGGCAAGGGATTCGAGCTAAGTGCGAGGCTCCCGAACTGAGAAGGAACTTAAACGCCAACAGTGCGGAAAGAGGAAAAAGAGTGTCAGGCTTACTCACGATCATCCAAGTCAGCAAATTTGACGACGAGTTTCTTGTCGTTCGGCATTGCGCGGCTGAAGGGCCAGCGAAACGGTTCACCTTTAAGGGTCCGGGGGCACTCATTCGGGCGCTCACGTCGCCGTCGCTATGCGTGCCGATGGAGCGAGCGCTCACAGTCATTGACAGGCTGGCAGTATCTAACCCTGTAGAGTTCCGGGTAGTCCGCTAAGATTTAGTGCATGAGGCGCGGGCCGGTGCAGAGATGTCCTAAAGGCGTTGATTAAGCGGATTGCTGGAGTTATGGAGTCAAAGCCCAAAACACGTGCCCGCGAAGGCACTTGTGTTGATAGAGCATCTTCGCGGTTGCTTGATCTATCATAGTCTTCCCGGTCCACATGGCAGACCCTCCGTCGATAGGGCAGTCCACGTTAAATGCGAACAGCGCGCTGGCCAGCGCCAGCAGCAATGCGATCCGTTTGAGAGTATTTTTGGTCATCTTTCCCTTATTCAAGCCAGCGCACGGCCACCGTAAAGCGGTAGATAGATAGATAGATAGATAGATAGATAGATAGAGCCTAGCCCTCCCCATTTCTCTCTTCAATTGGGCGAACCCCTTAGCTGGTGCGACGAACGTGCTTAACGTTGTCGCCAATGCGATTCTGGCTATTGCGGCAGAGTGGAATCGTTACCGGGTATTGGTCGCCCGCGTCGCGCCAACTCATCGGCAACTTCTTGATGACTGCTGAGCATCCGATTCAGCATTTCTTTACCGTCTTCATCTGAAAGATCTAACCGCGCCCGTAAGACCATCTCCTCTTCCTCGCGAGTGGCTT
>JBEKLB010000116.1:0-18250 GCA_050010415.1 Bryobacteraceae bacterium
GCCAACTGCTCGGCCTTTTCTTCCAGCGCCTTTTTGGCCTGCTCCACTTCCTGATTCTTGGTTTCCACTTCCGTCTTCTGCTCGGCCAGCAACTGCGCTTTCTCCTGCAGCTCGGCGTTGGTCTTCTGCAACTGGAGCTGCTGGCTCTGTAGCTCTTCGGCCAGCGCCTGGCTTTGCGTCAGCAGTTGCTCGGTCCGCATGGTGGCGCGAATGGTATTCAGCACGATGCCGATGGATTGCGTTAATTGATCCAGAAACGCCAGGTGAATATCGCTAAACTGGCCGAACGACGCCAGCTCGATGGCCGCCTTCACGTCACCTTCAAACAGCACCGGCAATACCACGATGCTCACCGGCGCCGTGCTGCCGAGGCTCGAATTAATTCGGATATACCCGCCAGGAAGGTTCGTTACTAAGATGCGCTCTTTCTCCTTGGCGCACTGTCCCACCAGTCCCTGGCCAACTTCGAACTGCATGGGAACGCCATCGCGATCGTGAATCGCGTAACCGGCAACTAACTTCAGCAGGGTCTTGCTGTCATGCGTTTCCGCAATGTAGAACGTTCCATGCTGCGCGCCCACCAGCGGCGTCAGCTCGGAAAGCAGCAACTGCGACAACGTCAGCAAATCGCGCTGGCCCTGCATCATGCCGGTAAACTTCGCGATATTGGTCTTCAAGAAGTCCTGCTCGTTGTTCTTGCGCGTGGTGGCCGCAAGATTCACGATCATCTCGTTGATGTTGTCTTTGAGCGCCGCTACTTCGCCCAGCGCTTCCACCGCGATGGAGCGCGTCAAGTCGCCCTTGGTGACAGCCGTCGCCACTTCAGCGATGGCGCGCACCTGCGTGGTTAGATTCGCCGCCAACTGATTGACGTTGTCCGTCAAATCGCGCCAGATTCCAGCGGCGCCCGGCACGCGTGCCTGGCCGCCCAGCTTCCCTTCGATACCCACCTCGCGTGCCACGGTGGTCACCTGATCGGCGAACGTTGCCAGGGTATCGATCATTCCGTTAATCGTGTCGGCCAGCTCCGCGATCTCGCCCTTCGTTTCGAGCACCAGCTTGCGCTTCAGATCGCCGTTCGCCACCGCCGTCACCACTTTTGCGATACCGCGCACCTGAGTGGTCAGATTCGCGGCCATGAAGTTGACGTTGTCGGTCAGATCCTTCCACGTTCCGGCGACGCCTTTCACTTCCGCCTGCCCGCCCAGCTTGCCGTCGGTTCCCACCTCGCGGGCCACGCGCGTCACTTCGCTGGCGAAAGAATTGAGCTGATCCACCATGCGATTGATGGTGTTCTTCAGCTCCAGAATCTCGCCCTGCACGTCCACCGTGATTTTGCGCGACAAGTCGCCATTGGCCACCGCCGTCGTCACCTGCGCGATGTTGCGGACCTGTGCCGTCAGGTTCCCGGCCATCGAGTTCACGCTGTCCGTTAAATCCTTCCACGTTCCGCCGACCCCGCGCACATTGGCTTGCCCGCCGAGCTTGCCTTCCGTGCCCACTTCGCGCGCCACGCGCGTCACTTCGCTCGCAAACGCGTTCAACTGATCCACCATCGTATTGATGGTGTTCTTCAGCTCCAGAATCTCGCCGCGCACGTCCACCGTGATTTTGCGCGACAAATCGCCCTTAGCAACCGCCGTGGTCACCTGCGCAATGTTGCGGACCTGATTGGTCAGGTTGCCGGCCATGGAGTTGACGCTCTCCGTCAGATCTTTCCAGGTGCCCGCCACGCCCTTCACTTCCGCCTGGCCGCCCAGGTTGCCTTCCGTACCCACCTCGCGCGCCACGCGCGTCACTTCGCTAGCGAAGCTGCTCAATTGATCGACCATCGTGTTGATGGTGTTCTTCAACTCCAGAATTTCGCCGCGCGCATCCACCGTGATCTTCGTAGTTAAGTCGCCGCGCGCCACGGCCGTGGTCACGCCCGCGATGTTGCGGACCTGGTTCGTCAGGTTGCTGGCCATGTAGTTGACGCTATCCGTCAAATCCTTCCACGTGCCCGCCACACCGCGCACATCGGCCTGTCCACCGAGCCTGCCTTCGGTTCCCACTTCGCGCGCCACGCGCGTCACTTCGCTCGCGAACGCGTTCAACTGATCGACCATCGTATTGATGGTGTTCTTCAGCTCCAGAATTTCGCCGCGCGCGTCCACCGTAATCTTGGTCGACAAATCGCCCTTGGCCACGCCCGTGGTCACCTGCGCGATATTGCGGACCTGCGAAGTTAAGTTTCCGGCCATGAAATTGACCGAATCCGTCAGATCTTTCCACACGCCGCCCACGCCGGTCACTTCCGCCTGGCCGCCCAGCTTGCCTTCCGTACCCACTTCGCGCGCCACGCGCGTCACTTCGCTCGCAAACGCGTTGAGCTGATCGACCATCGTATTGATGGTGTTCTTCAGCTCCAGAATTTCGCCGCGCACTTCCACCGTAATTTTGCGCGACAAATCGCCCTTCGCGACGGCCGTGGTTACTTCGGCGATATTTCGAACCTGGGATGTCAATCAAATTGCTCGCCATGGAATTGACGGAATCGGTCAAATCCTTCCACGTTCCCGCCACGCCGTGCACGTCCGCCTGCCCGCCCAGCTTGCCTTCCGTTCCCACCTCGCGTGCCACGCGCGTCACTTCACTCGCGAAGCTGCTCAACTGATCGACCATCGTATTGATGGTGTTCTTGAGCTCCAAAATTTCGCCGCGCACGTCCACCGTGATCTTGCGCGATAGATCGCCAGTGGCGACTGCCGTGGTCACTTCCGCGATGTTGCGCACCTGATTGGTCAAGTTGCTGGCCATGGAATTAACGGAATCCGTCAAATCCTTCCAGGTTCCCGCCACGCCCTTCACCACCGCCTGGCCGCCCAGCTTGCCTTCCGTGCCAACTTCGCGCGCCACGCGCGTCACTTCGCTCGCAAATCCATTGAGCTGATCCACCATGATGTTGATGGTGTTCTTCAGCTCCAAAATTTCGCCGCGTACATCCACCGTGATCTTGCGCGACAAGTCGCCATTGGCAACGGCAGTGGTCACTTCCGCGATATTTCTTACCTGGGCCGTCAGGTTGCCGGCCATGGAATTGACAGAGTCCGTCAGATCCTTCCACACGCCGCCCACGCCCTTCACCTGTGCCTGTCCGCCCAGCTTTCCGTCCGTTCCCACTTCGCGCGCCACGCGCGTCACTTCGGAAGCGAACGAATTCAACTGATCCACCATCGTATTGATGGTGTTCTTCAATTCCAAAATTTCCCCGCGCGCGTCCACCGTGATCTTGGTCGACAAATCGCCGCGCGCCACGGCCGTCGTGACTCCCGCGATGTTGCGCACCTGATTGGTCAGGTTGCCCGCCATCGAGTTCACGCTCTCGGTAAGATCCTTCCACACGCCGCCCACGCCCTTCACCTGCGCCTGGCCGCCCAGCTTGCCCTCGGTTCCCACTTCACGCGCCACGCGCGTTACTTCGGAAGCAAACGAATTGAGCTGATCGACCATCGTATTGATGGTGTTCTTCAATTCCAGAATCTCGCCGCGTGCATCCACTGTGATTTTGGTCGAAAGGTCGCCTTTGGCAACGGCCGTCGTCACGCCAGCGATATTGCGGACCTGGTTGGTCAAATTGCCGGCCATCGAATTGACGCTCTCCGTCAAATCGCGCCAGGTTCCCGCCACGCCTTCCACTTCCGCCTGGCCGCCCAGCCGGCCTTCGGTACCCACTTCGCGCGCCACGCGCGTCACTTCGGAAGCGAAGCTGCTCAACTGATCGACCATCGTGTTGATGGTGTTCTTCAATTCCAAAATCTCGCCACGCACCTGCACCGTGATCTTGCGCGAAAGATCACCCTTGGCAACCGCCGTCGTCACCTCGGCAATATTTCGAACTTGCGCCGTCAGGTTTCCGGCCATCGAATTGACCGAATCGGTAAGATCCTTCCAGGTTCCGCCCACTCCCGGCACATCCGCCTGGCCGCCCAGCTTGCCCTCGGTTCCCACTTCGCGCGCCACACGCGTAACTTCGGCCGCGAACGAAGAGAGTTGATCCACCATTGTGTTGATGGTGTTCTTCAATTGCAGAATTTCACCGCGTGCATCCACGGTAATGCGCGTCGACAAATCGCCTTTGGCTACGGCCGTGGTCACTTCCGCGATGTTGCGCACCTGATTGGTCAGGTTGCTCGCCATGGAATTGACCGAATCCGTCAGGTCCTTCCACGTTCCGGCCACGCCGCGCACGTCCGCCTGTCCACCGAGGCGGCCTTCGGTTCCCACTTCGCGCGCCACGCGCGTGACCTCAGCAGCGAACGAAGACAATTGATCCACCATGGTGTTGATGGTGTTCTTCAACTGCAAAATTTCCCCGCGCGCGTCGACGGTGATGCGCGTCGTCAAATCGCCCTTGGCCACGGCCGTGGTCACGCCCGCGATGTTGCGCACCTGATTGGTCAGATTGCTGGCCATCGAGTTGACGCTCTCCGTCAAATCGCGCCATGTTCCGGCAACCGCGGGCACCACGGCCTGACCACCCAGCTTGCCCTCGGTACCCACTTCGCGCGCCACGCGCGTCACTTCGCTCGCGAACGAATTCAACTGCTGCACCATGGTGTTGACGACGCGCGCCGTATGCAAAAATTCGCCGCGCAGCGGACGCCCATCCACTTCGAGCGACATGTTCTGCGACAGATCGCCCTTGGCCACCGCGCCGATCACGCGCGCCACTTCCGTCGACGGCTGCACCAGATCGCCGATCAGGCTGTTTACGCTCTCCACGCAATCCGCCCACGCTCCGGTGACCGATCCAATAGACGCGCGCTGGGTAATCTTGCCGTCCTTGCCCACCGCCCGGCTGATCCGCTCGAATTCGCTGACCATCTTCTGGTTGATCTCCAGAACATCGTTCAGCGCATCCGCGATCTTGCCTTCCAGGTCGGTCTGGTCCACCGGCATGCGGACCGAGAAATTTCCTCGTTTGAAAGCGATCAGCGTGTTCAGCAGCACGTTGGCGTCGCGGCGAGCCTTCGCGCTGTTGGCTGCCGCTGTAGCGGGCGTACCCACAGGGGCCTTAGTACCATTGGCCCTGCTTCCATTCAGCTTCGTGCTCGATCTGGAAGATCCATTTAGCTTCGATGACCCATTCAACTTCAGTTTCGACGGGCGCGTCTTAGCGCCGTCCTCGGTTACACCCTTCATGTCCCTTTCACCTCTTGAGCGTAAGCTTTCTTACTGTATGCGGATGGCCCTGGCAATCTTTTTATATGACTCGACCATGCTATCCCCGTTACAACAATTTTCGACACAACCGTGTACTTTCGCAAGGTTAACTGTGCTAGTAAGTTACTAAGCGTGTTTGAAATCCTGCTGGCTGAAGACAATCCCGGAGACGTGTTGCTGTTCCGCGAAGCCTTGAACAGTTGCCAGTTGCCGTGCAACGTGGTGGTGGCTGCCGATGGTCAAAAGGCCATCGCGCTCCTGGGCGACGAAGCAACCGGCACCCCGGCTCACGGGCCAACCTGGCAACCCCACCTGATCGTACTCGACGTAAACCTTCCCAAACATAATGGGGATGCCGTGCTGCGCCACGTTCGCCGCCAGCCGTGGCTCAAAACGGTGCCCGTCATCATGTTGACATCTTCGGCGTCACCCGCCGATCGTGCCGCCGCCATCGAGCTCGGAGCGAACCTGTATCTGCAGAAATCGTCAGATCTGGATGAGCTTCTGGAAGTGGGAAAGATCGTCCAGGCTGTTCTGGTCCAAGCGCGCACGCCAAGTGCGTAGACAAATTTTTACGGCCATCCGGAGCGTCGCGCCGCTAGATTCCGTGTTGTAATCAGAGAAGACGAGGCTGCCCTTCCGATTTTAACTGACGAGCGCGTTAACCTTGTTGCGGTTTCGCGCGTCAACCTTTTCAAGAGACGCCGAGTGCGGCCTAGTATGGGATCAATGAAAACAAAAACTACTCTTCTTGTTGTGCTACTTCTTAGCGCGTGCGCCTGGAAATCTTTCGCGCAGCCCGCTTTCGATTCGAGCGGCGACGGCCAATTGAACGGCGCATACTACATGCGGCAGGTCTTCTATTTCGTATCCGACCAGGCCGGCGACTTGGGCGAAGCAGTCAACATCCAGGGCACCATCACCTTCAATGGCAGCGGCGCCTATAGCTTCAGCGGGTCCATACTCGACACCGCCGCCAGCTCATCCACTCCAGTCACCTTCACCACCAGCGGAAGCTATGTCGTCTCCGCCAGCGGCGAAGGCTATATCAGCGGGGTGAACCCTACCTACGCGACCGATCAGATTATCGGGCTGGTATCGCACGGCATCTTCATCGGCAGCACCACCGAGAACAGCACCGGATATAACGATCTGTTCATCGCCACGCCGGTCAGCTCGACGCCGGCTACCAACGCGACGTTCAATGGCAGCTATGCGATTGCATATTTTGATCCTACCTTTGGAACAACGGCCCCCACGGGAGCGGACGCGCTCCTGACCCTGACCGCCAACGGCCAAGGCAATATCGGAACCGTCAACGTTACCGGCTACGTGAGCACGAACACCGGCGCGAGTACCCAAACCCTCAACAACGTGACTTATTCGTTTTCCAATGGCGCCGCGCAGCTGAACTTCGGCGGCACCGCCAGCGACACCACCTTGATCGGCGGCACGGAGCTGCTCTACATCTCGCCCGACGGTAATTTCATTTTCGGCGGCTCCTACAACCTGTTCGACATATTCGTTGGAGTCCGCGCGGCAACCAGCAATCCTTCAAGCTACGATGGCCTGTACTACCAGGCTGGATTGGATCTCGACGAAACGTCCAGCGGTTCGGCACTGGATAGCTATTTCGGATCGCTCCAAGCCTTCACTGGAAATATAATTGGACACCAGCGGGAATTCTCACTTCCGTACTATGAGGGTTCGAGCGATTTCACCTACTACGACGCTTACACGCTCAACGGGGATGGCAGTTCCACGGACCTTGACTTTAGTCAGTATTACCTGAGCAGCTCAGATGGGTCCATTCGTATCGGATACGGCATCGGCCCCTACCTCTCGCTCAACGTCGCCCTGATGGCCCCCTCACTTACTGGATCGGGCGTATATCTGAGCCCGGTGGGCGTTGTGAACGCAGCCAGCTCCGCGCCGTTCACGGCCTTCATTTCTCCCGGAGAATTTCTTACGTTATACGGATCGGGCCTGGCCCCAACCACCACCAGCTCCGGCGTGCCCTTCCCCGACAACCTGGCGGGGGTGCAGGTGATGATCAACGACGTTGCCGCGCCCATCTACTACGTCAGCCCGACCCAAATCTCGGTGGTGGTTCCCTATATCATCAACCCGTTATCAGTCGCGCAGATTCAGGTGATCAACAACGGCTCCAATTCCAACGTCGTCACGCAATTCACAGGTGAGACTTCGGTCGGCGCCTTTACGAACACTCCGGAGGGCGGCATCGGCTACGTGGCCGCTCTGCACCCCGATTACTCCATCGTGTCCCCGTCGAGCCCTGCGCAAATTGGCGAGACCATTGCGATCTTTGTAGCGGGAATGGGTCCGGTGAACAATCAGCCCGCCGATGGCACCGCTGCGTCCAGCACCAATCTGAGCACCACGACCAACACGCCGGACATCTACCTCACGGACAGCGACGGCAATCTAGAGCAAGCCGCCTCTCCCGCCTACTCCGGACTTGCTCCCGGACTCGCCGGACTATATCAGATCAACTTTACGATGCCCACCGGTCTTGTTACCGGCCCTAACGCCTCTATCGAGATATTCAGCGGCGTGGACTCCGACACCGTAGAGGCCTTGATTCCATTTACCACCTCAACCAGCTCGGCTAAACCGGCGGATAAGGCCAAATCGCTCCAGCGGCCTCACGTGCGCCGGCACCGAATGATGGTCCAGCGTCAGAAATCGCAGTAGTCGTGCGGCATGCTAGCCCGCGTGCTTGTGTTTTTTCTTGATGCCTAGCGCGCCCAGCGCCAGCTTTCCGAAGAAGTCTCGCCGGCGTTTGTCGAGAAACATCCACGCGAGCGCCCGTACCGCCGCCGGAGCGCGAAAACTCGGGTCGGATTCCCGCCGCCGCTCTAAAATTCCGGCCAGCGTCTCACTGGGCTTCTCGCGAAAATCGTCCAGCATCGCGGTTTGATGCACGCACGAAATGGTGCAAAACGGCGCGCAGCCTTTGGGAGTGGCAGCCTCACGTCGCAGGTCTTCGACCGTGTAGTCGGCGAGGGGAATCCCCGGCTTCCCCCGTTGCTGTGAGCAATAATGCACCAACCCGTCTTCGCAAATGTAGAGGAATCTTCCGCCCGCCCGGCAGTGCCAGGCATTGGGCAATCCCCGGCTGATATTTTGCTGAAAGCTGTCGAAATGCGCGAACGAAAACAGCGAGTCTTTATGCTCGAGAAATTTCTCGTAAACCTTCTGGTGAGTCCCGCCCAGCGGCTGCAATTGCCCGGAATGATCGTGCAGAATGCCCACCGTGCTGGTGAACCCGAGCGACCGCGCGCGCCAGGAAACCGCCAGCGCATCCTTCGGATTCCGAATGCCCGCGCCAAGCACCGAGTTGATCGTCACCCCAAATTCAGCATGCTCGGCCAGCCATTCCAGTTTGCGATCCAGCACCTGCAGGCTCTTTTTCGAAATCTCATCCGGCCGCGCGTTATCGATGCTGATCTGTAAATAATCCAGCCCTGCGCGATTCAGCCTTTCGATCCGCTCCGGCGTCAAAAGAAGCCCGTTGGTGATCAGCGTCGCGATGGCGCCTCGCTCGCGAATCCGCGCGATGATCGCGTCCAGATCGGGATGCAACGTAGGCTCGCCGCCGCTCAGCGTGATGATAGTGGTTCCGAGATCAGCCAACCGGTCGATCCGCCCGAGCATGGTTGCAAGCGGCACCGGATCGGATGTTTTGTCGTATTCGTTGCAATAACCGCAATCCAGGTTGCACCGTCGTATAGGCACCACCTGGGCCAGGATTGGGTGCGCAGCCGATTGCATGGCACGCGCAAACATCCGCGACTCGCGGACCTTCCGCCCCACTCCCCTGCTGATCTTCCGGTATCGCATGGGCTAGTACGTTCATCTGACGGACGCCACCGAATCCCAGTAACAACGATTTCGGCCCATTCGTCTAAACTTACAGCAATTTCCCGTCGATCTTTAGAATGTAGGTGGGAACATGATGTTTCAAGGACGGTCTGTGATCTCCGCCGTGTGGGGTGTTGTTCCAGGTGGCAGCCCCGCGCCGGCCTCTCGCCAAATGGCAAGCCCCCCCGTCTGGTCCGTGCTTCGCCTCTTCCGCCGCCAGGCTCAGCGCCCCGTTGGCCCGCCCCGGCTCCCGGTTCCCAATCCGCGTAAAGACCCGCTCGTTTAGAGGAGCCTCCGCCGCGGCCGAACCATCGCAATCAGCGCGAGAGCTGCGCCTGCAATCAGAAGCTGGCCAGGCTCGGGCACAGCCGCTATGCCGAAAGGACCCGCCGGCGGATCGGTCAGCAAGAACGCGCTCAGTTGCCCGTCATAAAGCCCCTCCCCGGTAATTTGGCCTGAATCGTTGATTCCATAGGCTTGGAGAAGATCCCAACCTGAGTTGGCCGGAATCAGAGCGTTCAAATCGAGCATCGTGCCGTCATCATAGAGAAACGCATTCTGGGCGCCGTTGGCCAGGTAGCTGTAGCCCACCACCTCGCCGCTGTCGTTCACACCGTAGGCGTAACTGTTCCCTCCACCCAACGTCCCCAGGTCGATCATCATCGCGTCCAGCATCGAAAAAGCATGCTGGTAGCCGCTCGCCACGCTGGCGAATCCCACTACTTCTCCGCCGTCGTTGATATCCGTCGCCTGGCTGCTGCTTCCTCCTAAGGTGCCCAGCAAAATCATGCTGCCACCGGGACTCCAGATGATCCCGCGAAACGTTCCGTTAGCCAATTGGCCATCTCCGACCACGGTTCCGGCGTCGTTAATCCCATAGGCCGCGCTCCAATTCACACCTTGCGGGTTTCCCAGGCTTTCGAGCTGGCCGTTCACCACTCGGAAAGCCTCGCCATTGCCGCCCACCACTTCGCCGGAATTATTGATCGCCATCGCGTACGAATTCGCGCCCAGGTCGGTGGCGCCTGTTCCGCTCCAGACCGTCCCGTGCACCGTCCCGTTGACGTACGTCGTGCCCACCACCGTTCCCGCGTTATTGATCCCGTATCCGTATGAGTCGGAATTCGGCGACGACAGAGCCGATAATCCGTTCGGCGTCGAGACAAATGCCTGCTGATAGCCCGCGCCATTCAGCGCCCAACCGGCCACCGTCCCCGAGCTATTGAGGGCGTAGCCGCTGGCCGGCCCGGCGCCCAGCCCGCCCAGATCAGCCACGGTATAAATCGGATTGGCCGCCGCGACGGCCGCAAAAATCAGCAGAAAGCATGTCGATTTCACGAAAGATACCCCACGACAAGTATCCAGCGCGCGAACGGATACCGTTATCCCCAAAATGTCTCGATTTGAAGCATACTCGCTCCGGTACAAATACGCTATACCTCCGGTCTTAGAAGGGGTAGTAGTAGGCAGTGATAGCCTGAAACAACTATGCCCATCGATGCATCGATCCTGAATGAAATCGAGCACTTGCGCGAACTGAACCCGGAGGAGAAGGCGGCCTTGGCCGATAAGATCGACCTTCTTCGCTACTCAACCGGACAATCAATCTTCAACTACGGCGACCCTGGGCATGCGCTCTATATTGTCCGTTCGGGCGAGGTAGAAATCTACGTCAAGAACGACCAGGGCGAGAAAATCGTGCTCGAAACCTCGCAACCCGGCGACATCTTCGGCGAAGTGGCTCTGCTCGACGGGGGCGCCCGCACGGCCTGGGTATCAGCCTTGGGCGATGTCGAGCTGCTTCGCCTGGACCGGGAACACTTTGAAGCCTACGTCCGTCAATGCACTCCGGCGGCATTGAATCTGTTGAGCGTCGCCGCGCGAAGGCTCCGCAAGAGCGATGAGGTGATCCGCCGCACCGTCACGCGCAACGTAAACGACGTCGCTGCCGAGCAAGGGACCATTCTCACCCGCCTGGCCGACGCCGTCCCGTCCTTCACCGGGAGCATCGCGTCGCTCGCCTTGCACGCCATTTTCCTGGGGGGATGGATCGCCATCAATCTCAGCGTGCTCCGAAACATAAAAGCCTTCGATCCTTATCCCTTCGAATTCCTCTCGGTAATGGTCTCGCTCGAAGCCATTTTCCTGACCCTCTTCGTGCTCACCAGCCAGAACCGCCAACGCACGCGCGACCGCATCCGCTCCGACATCGAGTTCGAATCCAGCATCAATACGGAAACCAAAATCGCTTACCTGCACGAAAAAATCGATAAACTCACCGAGGGCCACTACGCGCTGCTGGTAAACACGCAAAAGCTCCTGGAAAAGCTACGCTGAGCCACGCGCCGCCAATCCCCAACCCCGCGCGAGCGCATGCGAGCGCCACTCCCGGCCGCGAGCACATGCGAGGGCCAGCGCGCGGGCTATCATCGAACCATGGACCTGAAAAGCTACATCACATTAGGCCGCACCGGCCTCCGCGTCAGCCCGCTCTGCCTCGGCGCGATGACCTTTGGAAGCGAGTGGGGCTGGGGCGCCGACGAAGCCGTCTCGCGCTCCATTTTCGACCGCTATGTCGATGCCGGAGGCAACTTCATCGACACCGCCGACGGCTATCAAAAAGGTCAGAGCGAGCAGCTGTGCGGAAAGTTCATCAACGATCGCAAGCTGCGCGACCAGATCGTGCTGGCCACCAAGTTCACCTTCAACGGATCACCCGGCAATCCCAATTCCGGCGGCAACGGACGTAAGAACATCTACCGCGCCATCGACGCGTCTCTCAAACGCCTCAATACCGATTTTGTCGATCTGTATTGGCTGCACGCCTGGGACACGGTAACGCCGGTGGAGGAAGTGGTCTCGACGCTCACCGATCTGGTGCGCGCCGGCAAAATCCTGCACTACGGCTTCTCCGACACTCCCGCCTGGTACGTGGCGCGCGCGCATACGCTGGCCGAGCAGCAAGGCAAGGAAGGCGTCACGGCGCTGCAGCTCGAATACTCCCTCATCGAACGCAACATCGAGCGTGAACACATCCCAGCCGCGCAAGAACTCGGCATCGGGATTTGTCCCTGGAGCCCGCTCGGCGGCGGCTTCCTCACCGGCAAGTACAAACGGCAAGGCGACAGCGCCAGCGGCGACGGACGCCTCACCAAGGGAAGCCCCTTCAACAAATTTACCGAGAACAACTGGCGCATCCTGGAAATCCTGCTGGACGCGAGCGAGGAGCTTGGAAAACCGGCTGCGCAAGTGGCCATTCAGTGGGCGGTCACGCAACCCGGCATCACGTCCACTATCCTAGGAGCCAGCAGCCTGGCGCAGCTCAATGACAACCTCGCCTCGCTCGAATTCACCATTCCCGACACTATTCGCAAACGTCTGGACGACGGCACCGCGCTCGAACAGGTGCACCCCTACGTATTCTTCGGCGGCATGATTCAAGGCATGATTCATGGCGGAGTGGAAGTAAAAGCCTGGAAGGCCGCTGCCGGCCGCTAGCGGATGTCGTGTGGAGCGGATGCGTGCTCTTGGCTTGCGCCTTTACGTAGGCCGCCGCAGCGAATGCTCCAGTTGGAGGATCACGCTGCGCGTGGCCCGGCGCGCTTCCTTGGCGTGAAGCAGTGCTTGCTCGGCGTATGCCAGCAGGCTATTGGCGTCCGAGCCGTTTTCCGGGAAACAGGCCACGCCCACGGCCAGCCCCGAACGCTCTTCCCCGCACAAACCGCGGCAGGCATTCGCCACCAAGCGATCCAGCGCTTCTATTTTGCCCGCCAGATCTTCGGGACGCGCCGCCGCCAGCAGCAGCGCAAACTCGTCGTCGCCCACCCGCGCTACATAGTCGACGCTGCGCGAGTTACTGCGCAAGATGTTGGTAACCAGCTTCAGCAATTCGTCCCCGGTGGAACGGCCAAATAAATCGTTCACCCGGCTGAATCCGTCGATATCGCCCAGCAGAACCGTCACCTGCTTGCGTTGCGCCGCGAATCCGTCTTCCAGGTACTTCAGCAGCGCAGCCCTGGTCGGTAAGCCGGTGAGTTGGTCGGAGCCAGTTCCCTCCTGCGCTTTCTGGAAGCGGAGCGCCCCATCCACGGCTCTCGCAATGTCGCCCTTGATCGCAAGCAATACCCGTAAGTGGTCCGCGCTATAGGCGTCCTTGTCGGTGTGATACAACGTGAGCGCTCCGCTGAATTGATCCACTCCGTCGCCCAGCGGAATGGCCAGAGCGGAGGTGAAGACGCACGGTTGGCCGGCCGCTTCGGTATAGCCTGGCTCTACGGCCGGGTTGCCGTTGACGATCGCTTTTCCGTTTTCCACCACCCAGCCGGAAAGCCCCTGTCCCACCGGAATCTCCAGCGACGCAAAAATCTGACTGGTAATTCCGCTGGTGAAGCGAGCTTTCAGGATGGTTTTTTCCCGCACATAGATCGCCAGGCAATCGTACGGCACCAGTTGTTTCAATCTTGCGGCCAGGATGGAAAGGATGTCTTCCATCCGCAATGATTTGCTCAGGTCCAGCGCCAGATCCACGATGACCCGCATTTCCTGCCGCGCTGCGGCGATGGAATTCGCCTGGCTGGGGCTGCCGTCTCTCGAAAATCCGGACCCTCTGGCCGCGCTCTTCTCGAATCCGGCGTCGGGAGCCTCACCCCGGCTCACGATCAGATCCTTGCTCAGTTTGCTATTGCGCAGCGGCGTGCTTTGAGCCAGGTGCTCGAACTCCCGATAGTTGGCTTTCAGGATCTCCACCACCTGCGGATCGAAGCTACGCGCGGAAAGCCCGGCCACATAGCTCATGGCTTCATCCAGAGGCAGCGCGCGACGATACTGGCGGTCGCTAGCCAGCGCATCCAGACAATCCACCGCGGATAAAATGCGTGCGCCAATCGGAATATCTTCGGCCTTCAGGCCATCCGGATAGCCACTGCCATCCCATTTTTCATGATGCGAACGGACAATCGGAGCCACCGGATAAGGAAACGCCACTTGTTCCAGAATCTCGGCGCCCACCACGGTGTGGATTTTCATCTTGTCGAATTCGTCGGGAGTCAGCTTGCCAGGCTTCGAGATGATGTAGTCCGGCACCGCCAGTTTGCCGATGTCATGCAGGATAGACGCGGCCTGCAGCGCGTTCACCTCATCGGACGACAGGCCCAGGTGCTTGGCTACTTCGAGCGAATAAACCTGCACGCGCCGTAAATGGTCGCCCGTGCATTCGTCCTTGGCTTCGATGGCGGTGGCCAGCGCTTCAATGGTGCGCAGATGCAGCGATGCCATGGTCTCGGCATGCGCTTTCTCTTGCTCCATCTTGCCGAAATACATCCGCACCGAGCGATAGACCAGATAGAGCGGCGGCAGCAGCGCGAGGGTGAACGTCCAGCCCAGCCGCGCCGAAGCGCGGTGTACGATGTCGGCGAGCGACACCCCCACCACGTAATAAACGAACGACCAGTCGCACAAGCTGCGAACCATGGCGCGAATGCTTTGGCCCTCGGTGAGCGCAATCACAATTCCCAAAGGGATGTTGTTGGCGGCGAAATAGGCCACGCCCGCCAGCATCAGTTGCAGCAGTTCCACGGGTGGTCCGTCGGTCAACCACGGCTTGCGAAAAACCCACGTGCCGGCGAAAACCGCCAGCGCGATGCAGGTGGTGTTGAAGAACAACCGCACCAGCTTGATCTCGCCCTTGGAGTGCCAAAAGGTTTGCGCCGCCGCGCTCGCAACTGCCAGAAACATGGTTTCCGCCGGCTGCAGCTCCAACACCCCCAGCATGGTGAATACCAGGTGCACCGAGAAAGCCCCTTGCACTCCCGGAAACCGGACCTTCATGCCGGAGGAAAGCAACGCCAAAACCAGATAAACGATGAATCGTGGATCGGCTGTCGGAGTCCAGCCATGGAACGTGAAGGCCATTCCCGCCAGACCGGCGAGCCCAACCGCAGCGATAAATATCCTCGCCGCAACCGGTATTCCTTCAGACCGCCCTTGTTCCACTTTCCAGTTCCTAGGGCCTCGCCCTAATAAATCCAGCCTGGAGCTCGACCCCAGCCTGGCTCTCAAATTCAAGAAAAATAAGACGTTTTGCTTACAGGCGCCAGGCGGTACTTATATTTCAAAGTCCAACCCGACAATTCTCATACCCCTGAGATCGGCACGGTGGATGGGGAACTTTATCGAGGGAAAGGGGTTAGGCGATCAAAACAATCAATGAAAACCCACGCTGCCCGGGCTTCATTTCTTACTCAGCATGCAGGGCGACGGCCGGATCCACCCTGGCTGCACGCAGCGCCGGAACCAGGCTGGCGGTAACAGCCACCGCCAGGATAAGGAAACAAGTGGCTCCGAGCGTCAGTGGGTCCGTGGGTCGGACGCCAAACAGGAATCTGGACATCAACCGGCTCCCGACCAGAGCGACCGCAATTCCCATTACAAGACCGATCGCCGCAAGGCCCGTAGCCTGGAAGACCACCAGCCTCAAAATACTCCCCGGTTGAGCGCCCAGCGCCACGCGAATTCCCAACTCCGCGGTTCGCTGCGATACCGAATAAGCCAGCACGCCATAAAGTCCGAGCGCGGCCAGCACCAGCGCCAGTGCCGCAAACATGCCGATCAGCAGGGTACGAAAACGCGGCTGCGCCACCGATCCGTACAAAACATCCTGCATGGTCTGGACATTGAAAACCGGCAGACTGGGATCGAGCGCGCGAAGTTCCCGCCGCACCGACGCAGTCATCCCGGTTGGATCCGCATTAGTCCGGATCACGAGCGCAGCCGTGCCCTCGGCCAGGGTCATCGCCTCGGGTGGCACTTGCAGATAGTGAAAGTACATTTCGGGATCCGTGCCGGCATCCAGACCTATATGCTTCACGTCGCCCACCACCCCGATGATGGTCGACCAATCCGATTCGTCCAAGCCTGAAAGTATCCGCTTGCCGATGGGATTATCCCCTGGCCAGTAGCGGCGCGCCGCTATTTCGTTGATGATCGCCACCTTGGGCGTCTGCTGGCTGTCGCGCTCGTCAAAAACCCGTCCGCGGACCAACGGAATGCCGAGTGCCGAGAAATATCCTCCACTGGCCGTTCGAAAATAAGCTTGCGGCTGATCCACGTCGCGCAGGCGCGGCTGTCCTTCCACCTGGAAATTCAAACCGATGTCATGCCCGCTCAGCGGCAGAAACCGGCTCATTCCGGTGGTTTGCACTCCCGGAAGCGCCGCCACGCGGCGCAGCAGCTGGTCGTAGAACAGTCCCACTCTCAGTCCGGAATAACGGGCTGGCGGAAGCGAAATCTGCATGGTGAGTACGTGATCGGTCCGAAAGCCCGGATCCACTTCCTGCAAATGCAGCAGGCTGCGGATGAACAATCCGGCGCCCATCAGCAGCGCCGCGCTGGACGCCACTTCGAACACCATCAACACATCCCGCACGCGGGTGCGGGCCCGGCCTCCGGTTCCGCCGCGGCCTGCGCTGCGCAGCACCAGGTTCAAATTCGATCGCGCGCTGAACAAAGCCGGCACCAGACCGAATGCGAGTCCGGTGAGGATGGATACCCCCAGAGTGAACGCCAGGACGCGCCAATCCATGCTGATTTCCTGGCCTTGCGGCAGTCCCGCCGGAGAAATCTTCGCCAGCATCCAGGTGCCCCAGTAAGCGAGCAGTAGTCCGAACAGTCCGGCGATCACCGCCAACAGAACGCTCTCGGTGAGAAGCTGCCGCACCAGCCGGCCGGTGTTCGCCCCGAGCGCCGTTCTCACCGCGATCTCTCTTTCCCTGGCGCCGGCGCGCGCCAAAAGCAGATGCGCTACGTTCACGCAGGCAATCAGCAAAACCGCAACCACGGCGGCGATCAGCATCCACAGCGTGGGACGCACATCGCCGATGAGCTGCTCGCGCAGCGGCACCAGATCGACGCTGAAACCCGCATTGAAGTTGGGGTATTGCCGAGCCAGCCGGTCGGCGATGATACGCAGCTCGCTTTGCGCCCGTTCGCGCGAGATCCCCGGCCTCAATCGCGCCACGACGTGCAATAGATGCAAGCCTCGATTGGTAGTCAGGAAATCCTTCGGTTCGGGCGTGTAGGGAATCCAAAGTTCGGACTGGCTGGCTGGAAGCCGAAAATCGGGAGGGGCCACGCCGATGATGGTATATACGTTCCCATCGAGCGACAGCTTCCTGCCTAGCACATTCGGATTGCGTCCGAAGCGACGCTGCCACAAACCCGCACTCAGAATGACGACATGGTTCTTGTCCGGCTGATCTTCGTCTGGCGCCAAGGATCGTCCGAGCGCCGGCTTCATTCCCAGGAGGCCGAAAACAGCGGGAGAAACCGCAGCCGTTTCGATCCGTTCCGGCGTCTCGCCGACCGTCAGATCGGAAGATTGGAAGCGCATGGCCCCCATCTGTTCCAAGGCCTGATTCTGGGTCCGATACTCCCTGTAATCCGCCGCCGAAAGCCGCCATAAACCAACCGCCTTGGCCGCGTTGCTCTCCCACAGAAATACCAGGCTTCCGGAATCCTTGTAAGGGAGCGAACGAAACAGCACCGCACTGGTGACGCTGAAGATTGCGGCGTTGGCGCCGATTCCTAAGCTAAGAACAACAATGGCAACCGCCGTCGCTCCGGGGCTGTTTCGGAGCGTACGTAGGGCGTACCGCAGGTCTTGCGAAAGCGCGCTCATTGCCCAGACTCTGCATTGTAACGCCGGAGAAGGGTTGCTTGCTGGGAGGGACGGATGCCGATGGAGGGAGCTCTAAAAACAGAAATCGCGACCGGGTGTGGTTCCCGGCCGCGGCCTCTTCTAAAGTTTGGAGCCTTTATTCCTAGGTTCCCCAGATCGCGCTGCCCGCTTTAATTTTCGTCTTGGTCCTCATTGGCGCTGCCTCCTTCTTTTTAGTCTGATTTCGAGATCCGACTTTGCTTACTTACACCCCCTTAGGTTGCAACTAGGATGCCAACAGTACCAGGATCGGAATGTTCGAGGTACTAAGCAAAGGTAAGCAACTGAACAGAAAGGAAAAACGCTTCAAAGCGCCGTTTACCAAACAGCAGCGCTCTAAGGCTTTGCATTAAATTAGCCTATCTACTCGGATAGCCACTCTATCCGCATGGATAGGGCTTTCACCCTAGAAGCTACGCGGTTCCGATCCCCTGCAATCGCTCCGCG
>JBEKLB010000117.1:0-25641 GCA_050010415.1 Bryobacteraceae bacterium
CATGCTGTTGGGCGCAGCCTGGATCGCGTGGCGATATTGAAATCATCCGCGCGAAATCGGTCGCGGCCGGGCCTTACTTTTTGCAACGCGGGTCGGCGGCTTGCATCGCGGCAATCTGCTGATCGGTGACCGGAATGGGGGCGCAGCCATGTCCCTTTTCACATACGAAATCGAACTTCGCCGCGGGTGAGTGGCATCCCAAACATGGCTTCTTCAATGAAGCGTTGATCACTTTATCTCCGCGGTCCTGAATCACAGTGCCCTCGGCTGAGACCTTTAAAGCAAAAAACTCCCATCCGTTGGTGTTGGGAAAAGCCGATCGATCGTGCTTCACCATGGCCTCGGTCGGGATCAACTGCAGAATCGTTCCCGTGGGATAGTCCTTGTTGGGCACGCTTTCCCTGAAGATCCGGGTAGCTTCCTGGAGCTTTTCGGGATCGGGGTTCTGAATCCGCGTGTTTCTCACCTTCGGCAGGTTGAGCACGCAACCGAAGCTCTTTTCGGTGATCACCAGATCATCCGCGGAAAGCGTTGCGGCCAAAGAGAGACACGAAACGAGACAGACGACGTGGCGCATCGCTCCAGTTTATAACTGCCCCGGTTTACACTGCCCCAGTTTACACAAACATTTACCCACGG
Organism: Bryobacteraceae bacterium; assembly: GCA_050010415.1. Lineage (GTDB taxonomy): Bacteria > Acidobacteriota > Terriglobia > Bryobacterales > Bryobacteraceae > Palsa-89. Next base: position 640 of record JBEKLB010000117.1, read on the forward strand.
AAATGATCTATCCTGGTGGGCGTGATGTCCTGGTTTGCGTTTATAGCTGGAGTGCTCGCCGGCGGCCTGGTTGCCGGACTGTGGATGCGGGCCAAGCTGGCTCGGGTGGAAGCGGCCAAGCACTTCGCCGAATCGGGCGCAGCGAAGATGCAGGAGACGTTCCAGGCGCTGGCCGACGCAGCGCTCAGATCCAATCAAAGCGCATTCCTGGATGCCGCGCGAACCACGCTCGAAACCACACGTGCGCAAATGACGGGAGACCTGGCGCAGAAACAGACCGCGATGGAAGGCGCTGTCGGGGGCATGGTTCAGCCGCTGGCCGATTCGCTGGGCCGGTTGGAAGTTCACGTCCGCGAGTTGGAGCGCGCTCGGGAGAAAGCTTATGGCAGCCTGGGCGAGCAGCTGCAGACGCTGGCGCGCGAGACGTCCACGCTGTCCACCGCACTGCGATCGCCGCAGACTCGCGGCCGCTGGGGAGAAGTAACGCTGCGGCGCGTGGCAGAGTTGGCGGGAATGGTTCACAACTGCGATTTTTCCGAGCAGGAGACGCGCGAAGGCGACGGCGTTCGAATTCGTCCGGATATGATCGTGCGGTTGCCTGGAGACCGATCGCTGATTGTGGATGCGAAAGTTCCATTGACCGCGTATCTGGACGCTGTGAGTGCCAAGGATGAAGCGTCGCGCAAAGCTGCGCTGATCCGGCATGGGCAGCAGGTATCCGAGCACGTCCGGCAGCTATCGAGCAAACAGTATTGGAGCCAGTTTCAACCCGCCCCCGAGTTAGTGGTGTTGTTCCTGCCGGGCGATCATTTCTTCAGCGCGGCGCTCGAAATCCGGCCGGATCTGATCGAAGAAGCGCTATCGAAGAAAGTTGTGATCGCGACGCCGGTGACCCTGATCTCGGTGCTCAAGGGCATCGCTTACGGCTGGAATCAGGAACAGCTCGCCGAGAACGCCGAGGAGATTCGGCGCGTAGCGTCGGAGATGTACGAGCGCGTGCAATCGGTGCAAGAGCATTATTCCGCTACGGGAAGGCTGCTCGAAAAGACCGTTGCGGCGTACAACAGTTCGGTTGGATCGTGGGATTCGCGTCTGGTGCCCGCATTACGGAAGATGCGCGAGCTAGGGGTGGCGAGCGGGGCAGAGCCGGAAGCGCCCGAGCAGATTGATTTGCTAACGCGCAGACCACGCGCAGTGAATGGTTTCTGAGCCGTGACCAAAGGGAGCGGTTACGACATGTCACTCTAGGACATATCACTTTACGACATATCGATAATGTCGAAGGTGAAGCGCTCGGGGGGCAGACAGGAGAGCGGCGCTGGGCTCAGGTGGGCCCAGGTCTCAAAGGCGGTCGTGGCCACGCTTGAGTTCAGATAGAACAGGAACTGGTTAGAGAAGCAGGAAATGGGCGGCGGCTGGCGAAAGGTGAGCCGCATTCCGACGGCCTTTTCGAACTCCACGCCTTCGCTCGGCACGGCCTTGTCTTCGAGCAGCATCACGAAACTGGAGCGGCCGGCGTGAGGCCAAACATCGGGCCGTAACAGGTTGCGCAGTTCCAGCCGCATGTCGAAGGTAGTTTCGCATTGCCGGATCCACTCGAGGATGCTGTCGCCCCACTGCCATTGCGTGACGAAGCGCAGATACTGATCGGCCAGGTTGATGGCCAAGTCCATCTTGCGGCGATCCATCTCGAAACCAGCCGCAGGGCCGTCAAATGCCGGCGGCGCCATCATGTCTTCTGCGTCAATCAGGTTGTTGGCCATGCCAACCACGCGATCCAAGCGTCTGACGTTGGGGCTGGTGCGCACCAAGAGCGGGGGCAGTTCGTGGGTTTTTTCCCCCGGGACTTCTACGAACTTTCGGTCTCCAACAATATCCATGGTGACGACCTAATCTCCTTATCGACAACCAGGTCGCGGACTTTCACTTATATGGACGCCGTTTGTGACTTGCCCGTTACGTGGGGCCCGGCGAACCGACCAGCACCAGAAGTAAGAACAATTCTGCAAGATTTGTTGCCACTTGTAAAGGGGTACTTAAGTCGCACTCCCTGCGCTACAATTCGGCTTCGTGATGGATGTTCATGACTTATTGTGATGTTAGCCTGCCGGTACCGCTCGATCAGGCTTTTACCTACCGGCTGCCCGAGACCATGCGGCACCGGGTGCAGCCTGGCTGCCGGCTGCTGGTTCCGTTTGGGCCGCGTAAACTCACCGGCATGGTACTCGCGCTGCGAGCGGATGAGCCGGAGGGGACGGGCGCGGTGCGAGAGGCCTTGCGCCTGGTGGACGAGGAACCGGTCCTGGACGCGGAGCTGCTATCGCTAGGGCGCTGGATCGCACAGTATTATTGCGCTCCGCTGGGCGAAGTGCTGCGCAGCATGACGCCGCTCGGTGGTGAGGTTCGCAAAACCAAACTTTATTCGCTCACCGACGCTGGCCGCGATACAGCGCGGCAACTCCTGCTGGGCGCCGATGACGAAGATCCGACGCTACAAATTCTCGGATTGCTCGAAGCCCGGCCGTTATCGGCATCTTATCTGCAAAAGAAGCTGCCAAATGCCTTGAGCGTGATTCGCTCATTGGAGAAGAAAGGCTTCGTCGCGATGGAGGATCTGGAAGCGCAGCGCGATCCACTGCGGGCATCGGCGACCAGGCTGCGGGCGTCATTTATTGCATCTGCACCCCAGGGCCTGAAGCTGACCAAGCGCGAACGCGAGCTGCACGCGTTCCTGGAGCTGCACCCCGGCACGCATAACCTGGAGCAGTTGGAGGCATCGGTGAAGGGCGCAAGCCAAGCCGCGCGTTCGCTGGCTCGCCGGAACCTGATCACTCTGGAACCGGAGGCTCCCACCGGAGTCTTCGCCACCGACGTTCCACCGCGCACGCTCAACCCACATCAGCTGGAAGCCTATCAGCAAATCGAAACAGCGTTGCGCGCGGGTAAGTTTCACAGCTTTTTGCTGGAAGGCGTCACCGGCTCGGGAAAAACCGAGGTGTATCTCAAATCGATTGACGCCACCATCGCGCTGGGCCGAAGCGCGCTGCTGCTGGTGCCAGAGATCGCGCTGACACCGGCGGTGGCCGGACAGTTCTTCCATCGCTTTGGTGACCGCGTCGCAATATTGCACTCCGCTTTCCATGACGCCGAACGCGCCGAACAATGGCGCCGCATTCGGAGCGGCCTGGCCACCGTGGTGGTTGGGACGCGCTCCGGCGTGTTCGCACCAGTGCAAAACCTGGGGCTGGTGGTAATTGACGAGGAACACGACGCGAGCTACAAGCAGCAAGAGACGCCGCGCTATAACGGCCGTGACGTCGCGATCGTGCGGGCGCGCGAAGCCGGGGCCGTGGCAGTGCTGGGCTCGGCCACCCCGAGCCTCGAGAGCCGCTACAACGCGGAGCGGGGCAAGTATACGCTAATCAAACTCCCCGAACGCATCGAGCAGAGGCCGATGCCGGACGTGGAAGTGATCGACATGCGGCAGGAGTTTTTAGAAACGCGCAAGCTGGCGACCTTCTCGCGGCGGCTGGTGGAGACCATCGACGAACGCCTGAAGAGTCGAGAGCAGACCATGCTGCTTCTCAACCGGCGGGGATTTTCGAGCTTCGTGGCTTGCCGGGCGTGTGGCGAACGCCTGGAGTGCGTCAATTGCGCGGTCACGCTGACTTATCATCGCCGCGATCGACGCATGCTGTGCCACTACTGCAATTATGCCGCCAAGGTCCCCTCGGCTTGTCCCAAGTGCGGCAGCGAGTACTTGAATTTTATCGGGACGGGTTCGGAGAAGGTTGAGGAGGAGCTGCATCGCGATTTTCCCCAGGCGCGGATCGCGCGCATGGATCGCGATACGGTGAGCGGCAAGCGGCATTTCGAAAGCATCCTGCATGGATTTCGCGACGGCGCTTTCGACATTCTGGTTGGAACGCAGATGATCGCAAAAGGGCACGATATTCCCAACGTGACGCTGGTGGGGATTGTCTCGGCCGACATCGGCCTCGGGTTGCCGGATTTTCGCGCGGCTGAACGGACCTTTCAGTTATTGACGCAGGCTGCGGGGCGCGCCGGGCGCGGCAACCTGCCTGGAATCGTGCTGATCCAAACCATCAATCCCGAGCATTACGCGGTGCGGCTGGCTTCGGAGCAGAATTACGATGGGTTTTACGCCAAGGAGATTCAATTCCGCAAACTGATGCGCTATCCGCCGTTCGCCGCGCTGGCGAATGTGCTGGTACGAAGCCAGAATCAGGAGGATGCGCTCGCGATGAGCGCTGAGTTGGGGCGCATGCTCGATCCGGCGCCCGAAGGAATCAAGGTGCTGGGTCCGGCGGAGGCTCCAGTGCCGAAGCTGAAGAGCGAATTCCGGTATCAATTGCTGTTGAAGGCGGCCGATCGAAGGATCCTGAATGAGACCCTGCGTGATTTGCAATGCTTCGGAAGGGAGCAAAAATGGCCGGCGACCGCGCTGGTGATCGATGTGGATCCACTGACGTTGTTGTGACTCTAACCAACCAGCGTCGCCCCCGTTAAGGCAAGGTGTCGATCAGTGGACCAGCAAGTCGCGATGCGCCGCGCTTTCATGAGGGCTAGCCCGTGCGCGTCGGCCAACGTTAGATTTTGGTCCGCGAATTTCTGGACTAAGACCTTCGCTTTCTCAAGTTCGGGTTCGTCGAAGGCAGCGATTCGCAGAGGCAGTTCCCGAATGAAATTCAGGAACGAGATGGCCTTGCGTCGATCGTAGCGTCGCAGGAACCAGCCGTGTCCCTCCGCGACAACCAACGCCGATGTGACGAGAGCGGGTGGATCGGAGAAGAGACGTTTGAATAAGGAATGATAGCTATCCGTGGAGTCCAGAAACGCGATGAGGGCTGATGTGTCGACGTAGCTTTCAGTCCTTTGAGCCATAGACAATTTCGTCGATCGACAGGCTGGCATTAGGATCGCCAGAGGCCACCATGCCCGCGTAACGCATCCAGGATGGCCCTTCCGAGATTGGCAGCCTCTCGCGCACGGCCCGCCGCACGAATTCGGCGACCGAGATGCCGAGCGCTTTTGCTTCCTTCTTGGCGAGCTCGTACTCCTTTTCCTGGAGGCTCACTTGCGTACGGATCATGTTATCACCTCACGCGCCTATGATAACACTATTGACGGGACTAGAGCTACGCGCGAGCGTGCTCACGCGCGGTCCTGGGAGGATGATGCCGGCCAGGTTCAATGGATCGGAGTTGGCGACATCCAGATGCTCATCTGTTTCGGAGGCCGAGCGACGGATGGCTCGCAGCAGATCCAAAGCTTCAGGGCGCGCGAATTGTTCGCCGCTGAATCCGGAGACGAAGCGGCCGCCGCGGATCTCGCCTTGCGCTTCCTTGCGTCGGAGCACCGGCAGCAGATCGCGCCAGGGCGGAGCGAGACTTTCGCGGGCGAGCAGATCGCGAAAGAGCACGCCCCAACGAGCGAGCAGTTGATCGGCGAAAGCGACCGCTCGCGCGTCGCTGGTCGCTGCGGTCGCAACATGCCTCACAAGAGCCCAGCGGCCGGCGGCGTGACGGGGACGAGCCAGCCTTCCCCGCCCTTCTCCGCGCCGGCGCTTGGGATCGACCAGCGATCTGAGATTTTCGAATCCATCGGCAGTCACCAGGCCCGCGGCCACCAATTCCCAGAGTCCATCCTCCACTTCGCTTGCCAGGCGGCCGGTGGCCCGGACCAGGTCGGCAAAGAAGGAAGCGCCGCGTTGCTCGATCTGGGTCAGTACTTCGCGGGCGGCATGAGAGAGCGTGGCCGACTTTGCATCCAGGTCGGGCGCCGCTCTTGAGTAACCGGCTATCCAATCCGCGCTCTCGCGCAGGAAGATGGCGATGGGTGCGGTGCGCGTAGGCCGGACGCGGCGCGGCTCGGCGGCTTCAAAGGCCGGATGGGGTGATAGACGTGCCCACATCACTTCGCCCGAAAGGCACAGCTCATCCAGAAACTCGGGCTCATAGTGGGCCACGCGCCGCGACAACACTTCGGCTTCCCATGCGGCCGCGGAGATTTCGTAGCCTTGCAATTGCTTGACGATCTGCAGCGTGCCGTCCACGCCGTGCAGGCGGCTACCTGGATTCAGGTGCTGCCATTGAAACAGAAAGCGCTCAAATTGTGCGGCGGTCACCGGCTCGATTTCGCGGCGCAGTTGGCCAAGCGTGAGGCGATGAATCCGAGCCAAGACGCGGCGGTTGCACCATTCGGTCTCGCCTTCCGCAAGATCGGGCGAGAAGCGGCCGCGCAGCACCTGGCCCTCGGATTCAAGCCGCAACAACGCAGCTTCGATTTCGTTGCATGGAAACGCGAGCGTGCCGGACATGGACGCCACGGTCACCGGACCCAGTGACTCCATCCAGCCACGCACGGTGGCCAACACGTCGCTCAACAAGTGCAGGCGTTCCGTCGCGATCCAGAAGCGCTTGCCGCCTCTCTCCACGACGCTGGCGCGGCCCGTCATGCTCAACTGCATGAAATAATCGGCCCACTCGTCACCCCAGGTCCCCGAGGCCGGCAAAGTAATCAAGCTGAGCAGCGCGTCGTGGAACTCATCGGCATCGCGAACATCGGGCCAGGATTCGGCGGCTACCGTCGCTATGGCTGCCGCATCCAGGATTCCCGCGCCACCCGAAACATCCGTGCGCAGAGTCCGGCGCAACTGGACGGCCCGTGCGCGCCGCTCTTCCAAGGGCGCGTCATCCAGATAAGCATAGGGATTGGCGTTCAGAATCTCATGCGAAAAAGGCGATGGCTCCGCGTTATCGATCGCAACTTTGCGAATGGCCCCGGATTCGAGATTTTCGAGAAGACGCGTGAGCCCGTCCAAATCCATGGCTTCATGCAGGCAATTGTGGATGGTCTCTTCCACCAGCGGATGATCGGGAATGCGGATCTCGCCAGTGAGGTTTTCCGCGCACGCCACTTGATCCGGAAATACGGACGCGAGTAAATCCTCGGCGCGCATGCGCTGGATGGGTGGCGGAACTCTGCGGCCGCCACGGAAGCGCGGGATGGCGAGTGCACGCGAGGCGTTCCAACGCCAGCGCGCGGCGAACATCGGCGCGTCGAGCATGGCCTGCGTAAGTACGTGCGCCACAGTCTGCGGCTTCAGGAATTCGAACACCAGTTCGAGCGGGAAGGCGTGCTGCTCGGTGAGCGAGATGTTGATTCCGTTGTCGGTGGCCGCGGCTTGCAGTTCGAAATTGAACGATCGGCAGAAGCGTTTCCGCAGCGCCAGCCCCCAGGCCCGGTTGATGCGCGATCCGAACGGGGCGTGGATCACCAGCTGCATCCCGCCGCCTTCATCGAAAAAGCGCTCGGCGACCACCGTCTTCTGGGTCGGCAACGCGTTGAGCGAAGCCTGGCCTGCCAGGACGTAGGCCACGGCCTGCTTGGCGCCTCCTTCGTCCAAACCGCACTCTTCGATCAGGAATTCGAGAGCGCTATCGGGTTGCTCCGCGATCCGCTCGCGAACATTGCCGACGGCTTCGGAAAGCTCAAGCGTTCGCCCCGGCGCTTCTCCATTCCAGAAAGGAACAGACGGCGGTGCGCCATGCGCATCCTCGACGCGCACCCGGCCCGGCTCAACGCGCTTGATGCGCCACGATCCCGTGCCGAGCAGAAAAACGTCGCCGGCCAGGCTCTCCACGGCGAAATCTTCGTCCACCGTTCCCACCTGCTTGCCATCGGGCTCGGCAACCACCGAATAATTCGCGGTATCGGGGATGGCGCCGCCTGAAGTGATGGCCGCCAACCGCGCGCCCCTACGACCCCTGACGCGGCCATTCACCTGATCGCGATGCAGGTACGCGCCGCTCCGTCCGCGCTGTGTGGTGATGCCGTCGGACAGCATTTCGATGATCGCATCGAAATGTTTTCTATCCAGATCCCGGTACGAATAAGTGCTTCGCACCAAAGCGTAGAGATCTTCTTCCCGCCAATCGCGGGCGGCGCATTCGGCAACGATTTGTTGAGCCAGAATATCCAGTGGAGCTTGAGGAATCTCCAGCCGGTCCAGAAGGCCGGAGCGAATGGATCGAACCAGTGCGGCGCACTCGATCAGTTCATCGCGCGTGGTGCTGAAGAAATGGCCCTGGGGCTTTGCGCCCACCCAATGTCCCGACCGTCCCACGCGCTGCAGCGCGACGGCGATCGACCTGGGCGATCCGATCTGACACACCAGGTCCACGGAACCGATATCGATGCCCAATTCGAGCGACGCGGTCGCCACCACGGCGCGCAGTTCGCCGCTCTTGAGGCGCGCCTCGGCGTTCAGGCGCAAGGCTCGCGAAAGACTGCCATGATGCGGGAGCACGACGTTCTCACCCAGGCGCTCCGCAAGCGCTCTCGTCACGCGCTCGGACAACCGGCGCGTGTTTACGAAAACCAGCGTGGTTCGATGAGTGAGGATCAGCGCGGCCAGGCGGTCATAGATCTCGGCCCACATTTCGTTGCTGGCCACCGCTCCCAATTCGTCCCGAGGCACTTCCACCGCCAACCCCATTTCACGGCGATGGCCGATGTTGACGATTCGAGCGTTTGGTGAGAGAAAGTCCGCAACCTGTTCAATCGGCTTGACGGTAGCTGATAGGCCGATGCGCTGCGGCTTGTTCACTGCCAAAGCGTCACCTGTACACAGAGCATCGAGTCGCGCCAAGGAGAGCGCCAGGTGCGAGCCGCGCTTGTCGTCGGCAACTGCGTGGATTTCGTCGACGATCACGGTGCGCGTGGTGGCCAGCATCGCGCGCGATTTTTCGGCAGTCAGCAAGATGTAGAGCGATTCCGGCGTGGTCACTAAGATATGTGGCCGCTGTTTGCTCATCTGCTGGCGCTCGGAAGCCGGGGTGTCCCCGGTCCGGACGGCGGTTCGAATCGGCGAAAAAGGGATTCCGCGGCGCGCGGCCAGCTCCGCAATCTCGGCCAGCGGCACTTCAAGGTTTTTGTGAACATCGTTGCTCAAAGCCTTGAGCGGAGAGATATAAACGACTTCGGTTTCATTGGGGAGTTCGCCGGCGCGAGCGGCGCGCACCAGGCGATCAATGCAGATGAGGAACGCAGCCAACGTCTTGCCAGAGCCGGTGGGCGCGGAGATCAGCACGTTGTGCCCGGCACGAATCTCGGGCCATCCCAGAATCTGCGGCTCGGTGGGAGTGCCGAACCGGGTGCTGAACCATTCCGCTACCAGGGGATCGAAATTAGTCTGCGACACGGCTGTAACTCGCGATTGAGGAGCCACCTGCTATTATTAGACCTCAGCTCCGCTCCGTTGCACAGGGATTTGTACGATGGCATTCCTGGCAGCTTAGGTAGAAGCTGAGCATTACTAAGGTAAGTAGTTGTAGCATTAGCTTCTATCATCTTCTGTCAGCTTCTTTATATGACGATTCGGATTGTCTTCCGATGCTCGCGCTGCGGTTCCAAGGCGTTCCGCCGTTCCACCAGATGGTTGTTGCGAGACACTTTCCTTTTGAAGCTCGGGATGACACCGCAACGCTGCTTACGATGCCACCGGCGTTTTTATATTTGTCTTCCGCTCTGGACCAAGCTGGCGGAGGCCCAGACCGGTAACGGCGGCTCCGAAGCAGCCGGTTAACTTACTGCCGCTGTCTGCGACGCTGGTATTCCTTTAACTGTTCGAGTTGACCGCGCACCATGGCGTTAGTCGGATCGAGCTCGAGTGATTTTTCGAGGTTTGCGATGGCTGAGGTGTCATCCACCTTGCGGGTGTAGGCGAACCCGAGCAATGCGTAAGTCCTGGCAGACTGCGGGTTGAATTCCAGATTCATGCGGAGCAGCGCCATGGCGTCATCAGGCTTGCCCTGCACCACGCGCTGGACCATGTCGAGCAACGCGTCTTCGCTGAAATCGTAAGTGGCACGAGCGTAATACTGTTTGCGCAGATCGCGATATTGCTCTACCGCCGCAGCGCCGCCTTTTTCGCGGACAGTTCCCAGGATGATGGCGGAAAGAGGCTGGGGAATCGGGACGCCGCGATGGCACGTGGCGCATTCCACTCGCGTGGTCTCATTGGCTGGCTTGCCGGTTGCTTGCTGAACTTTTGCGTTGAGATCGCGAGTCATGGCCATCATGGCGAGGGCGATGTCTTTTTTAGGCTCAGGCTGGCCGCTGCCACGCGGCGCGGAATGGCAATAGTCGCAGCGTACGCCCAGCGCCTGGCCGATCTCCTGCATGTTCATGGTCTGGGCTCGCGCAAGGGCTGCGCAGGCCAGAATCAGAATCAGGCCGGATCGCACGTCGCTCTATCCGCGAACGTCGATACGATTGTTGCGGAAGGAGATGCGAATGGTTCCGGCTACGCCGCGGCCGAACGTCGTCGCTGGCCAGAATTCGGTGAACAACAGGTGGTTCTGGATCTCCCGGCGCAGTTTGTCGTTCTGCTGGCCGGGCGCGCTCACGATGCTAAAACCGACGATCTGGCCTTGCTCGTCGAGCTGCAAATCCACCACCGAATCCCGGTCGGAGAAAGCGACGGGAGCGGTGCACTTCAACATGGGCTCAGTGCTCAGCATGGTGGGAAAGTCGCCCGATGCGCTTAATGCGTAGGCCGACTTAAACGTCGGGACCAGGGTGCTAAACAGGAACACGGCCGAGCACAAGCCGCCCACCGCCGGCACTGCCAGGGGCCGCATCAGATTGTGCAGCCACAATTCCGCGCGATCCCGCCAACGCGTCCACGGGCTGGCTCCGCCGAACGATTCCATCCGCACCTTGGAAGCGACCACCCGCAACCGAGTAGTTAAATCCACCGGCGGCATACGCATGGGGAGCGACCGCAAGTTCTCGCGCAACTCGGAGTAACGTTCCGATTCGAGCTTGCACTCACGGCAGACGCTGAAATGGCGTTTCAGCGCGCGCCGCTCGTCCGCCGTCACGGCGTCGTCCAGGTACTCCGATACTCGTTCTTTAACGCTTGAGCACTCCATACTATTCCGTTATCGGCTGGGAAGACCAACGCATGTTCGTCTCCAGGTCCAGCCTCCCTTCCAGAATCTTGCGCAATGCTTCGCGCCCGCGCATAATGCGCGATTTCACGGTTCCGAGCGATACGTCAAGAACCGTGGCGATGTCTTCATAACTCAGGTCTTCGATATCGCGCAACACCACCGCCGCGCGAAACTTCGGATTCAGTTTCTCGAGCGCCTGTTCCACCAGGGCGCGTGTTTCGTGATCCGCCACCTGCTCGAAAGGCGACCGGCCGTGGTCCGTCATGCCTCCGGCGTAATTCGGCGTACCCTCCTCGAAGCCGAGCGCCACTTCCTGCCTCTGATGCCGGCAGAACCAGCGCCGGTGATTATAGGCTTCGTTCACTGCGATCCTGTAAATCCAGGTTTTCAAACTGCTGTTGCCGCGGAATGCACCGATACTGCGGAACACTTTCAAGAAAACCTCTTGGACGATGTCCGGCGCGTCGCCCGGATCGTTCATCAACCGGCACACCAAGCTATAAACCGGCTGCTGGTAGCGCTGAATAAGAATCTCGTAGGCGTCTTCGGCCCCCTGGCCGAGCGCAGTGACCAGTGCGTCTTCCTCCGCGTAGGAGAATAAGCACCCCTCAATATGTAAGCCAACAGCAGTATCGGCCACGTTCGTCTACTCAAAGTTTACCCAAAGTTCGGGTCCCGTTGTACTTTGAGCTCCGTTGTACTTCGAGCTCCATTGTAGGGATAGACCCCGGCGGAGGGGGGAAAGTTCCCGGCAAGATGCCTTAGGGCTCGCGGAGGGAGGCGAGCTGAGGGCGATGGCAGCAACAATGGCACGATTTTCAAAAATCGCTCCAGCCTACGGGCTGACCACGCTGCACAGCTTCGACTACACTGACGGATCGTATATCTTGAGCAGCCCAGTTCAGGACACGAATGGAGGCCTCTACGGGACGCCAATTCCTGGGATCGAACGGCTATGGAACAGTTTCCAAGCTTTCCTCTGGGCCTCGCTCCCTTTGTGAAAAACTCTGCCCACCGTCGGACTGGTGGGATCGCCGGTGAAAATATTGGGGTCTGATCTGACTGGCGCGACCAGCGTCACATTCAACGGCGTGCAGGCCGTTTTCGCGGTCGTCTCGGCACGTGAAATCTCGACAACCGTACCAACGGGGGCGACCACGGGCCAGGTTGAAGTGGTCACGCCCAGCGGCGCACTGGTAAGTAACGTGGGTTTCGCGGTGCCATGGACCTAATACAAGCCAGCTGAGTGGCTCGCGCTCTCAAAGCAGCGCCTTTTAGGACGTAGCGAAGGGTGTCCGCTTCGTCGCTAGGGAGATGACCGTCCAACCGCGCTCTCGCTCAAGGGTCTTCAGCTCGTCAAAGATCGCATCCAGGTCGAAATTAAGGCGTGCGGAGCGCTCTTCTCGCAGCCTTCGGACTTCCTCGACGATGGGATCCTCCATATACTCAGTGTCCCATCAACTGCTCAGGCGTGCAAAGCGTTGGTAGTTCGTAGCCGGCCTCTGCACACAATTTCAGCAGTCCCCGAACGATCTCCTCCTTAGTAGTTATTAGCCCCGCTTCGCCAGCGCCCCTGTCTGGTGCGCCGCCACGATAAGGTCCCTGCTGGTGCGTGCAGTCAAGTAACTGGCAATGGTTGTTTCCAAATAGACCTTCGGCATGGTGGTCTCTCAGATCCTATCTTGAACCGCGGCTTTGCCAAGGACGGCCTTCTCTGCCGTCGCCAGCGGCAAGAACAACGTCCGCGGCTGACCGGCAAAGGTTCGGAAACCGAATTTCTCATAGAACGCCACGGCTTGGTCGTTCATGGCGTCCACCAGAAGCGCGTAGACGGCGGGCGGCGAGTGTATGCTGCGTCGCGCGGCGTCCATCAGCAACGCCCCACCTAGTCCACGTCCCAGGAAGTTCTGATCGACGGCTAAACGTCCAATCCTAACGGCAGGTAAAGTCGGATAGCGTGGCAAACGCTTCGCCTCCTCAGGCGGCAAATCAATGAGCGGGATGCTTGCTGCGGCGATAGTGTAATACGCAGCTAACGAACCGGTGGCGGATTCAACGGCGACGAAGCAATTCGCAATGCGACGGCGGATGTCCTGCGTCGCCTGGGTTTGAAGATATCGGTCCAGCGTTTCCTCTCCGCAGTGAAACGAGCCACGCTGGTGTTCGGCGCCGAGCGGCGCAAGGCGAAAAGGGAAATCCGTCATCCTTTGTGAAGGCGGGTTTCACCCGGCCTCGCCGAACAGCTCACGATGACGCTTGGCGGCTTTCTTGAGAGCCTTGGTGGGCGCCGGCGGATGGAGGATCGCAGCGGCGATTTGGCGCTGGCCTTCCATCGAAAGACGAATGATTTCGGTCTGCTCGATGGCCCGGCAGGCGGCTTCATCGGCCGCAGCTACGACGAAATCGGTGAGCGTGCGCCCTTGAATTTCCGAGGCGCGCTTGAGCCGCACCATAACCTCAATCGGAAGGCGAGCCTCCAAGCGGGCGGAAGTTATGGTTGGTTCCTTCATGAGCCTACTATACGGCAGTTTGCCGTATAGTGTCAAGATTGGCAGCTTAGAGAATTCCACGTCTGGTTTAGAAATCTTCACATATTTTCCTCATAAGTACCCCTAGTACAAAGCAAAACGCCCACCCGTTGACGACGCCAGCACTTGCGGCTAAAGTTTGTACGACGACACCAAAGCGCTAGGCTAGTTGGGCGACCCAACCCGGCGCTCGTTGAGAATCGGAGAGACTTACGAAATCTTATCGGCTTACATTTCTCGCATGGTGGGGCATAGGGTTATTGGGATTGGCCACAACCTGTAACGCCGACATATATTTAGAACCCAACAACTCTTCCAGTTCCGGACTCAATAGCGGACTCTACGGGCCCATGGGCCAGAGTTTTACCGCCAATGTCTCCGACATTACGTGGATTGGAATGTTCACGTCAATTTGCGGCTGTGAAGGCCAAGGCTATACGCCGGTTGAGTTTCAGATGGACTTGCTCAACGGTTCGGGAATGTCTGGATCGATCGTCGCCACCGAGACGGCCATAGCGCCTTGGGGACTTTACGGTTTCCTTTACTTCGATTTTGCAGGCACAAGTCTGATTGACGGAGATAGCTATACGGCGGTAATTTCCCAAATCACTCCGGATCCTCCTCCCATGGGCGGGGGCGGGGCCATGGTGTACGAGGGAGCCTCGGACTACTCGGGTGGAGAAGCCTATTGGGGCAGTCCGTATTCCGCTGGCCCGCCACAGGGACAGCCGGGGAATGATTTCTACTTACAGGTTCTCAGTACCCCACAGAATTCGGTTCCCGAGCCCGCCTCCTACGCGATTCTCAGCCTGGGCGCCCTGGGACTCGTGGCGGTGAAACGCTACAAAACGCGGCGCAACCCCTAGCCAGCCTCCCGTTTCTACTTCAGCTCCACCATCATCGCGCTTCCGGTTCTTAAGCACGGCCGAGAACTTCCTCATAATAGCGCTCGTATTGCGGGATAATCATCGCACTCGCGAACCGCTCGATCGCCGTGCGGCGCGCGGCTTCCGCCATCTTCGCGTGCAGATCCTCGTTGGTCAGCAACTCCACCACTCGCCGGGCCTGCGCCGCGATATCGCCTACCGGTTCCAGGAACCCGTCGACACCGTCGGTCACCAACTCCGGTAAACCGCCCACGCGCGTCGCCACCGGCGGAACTCCGCAGGCCATCCCTTCCAGCGCGCCCAGCCCGAACGATTCCATTTCGCTCGGCATCAGCAACACGTGCATGCGCGGAAACAGCCGCTCCACGTGATCCTGTTTCCCAAGGAAGGTCACATGCGGCTCCACGCCCAATTCGCGCGCCAGCCGATGGGCTTCGGGACGGTCCGGACCGTCACCCACCATGTGCAAATGCGCCGGCGTCTGCTTCACAACTTCCGCCAGGATGCGGATGCAATCCGCCACGCGCTTCACGGGCCGGAAGTTTGAAATATGCATCAACAGCTTTTCGCCATTCGGCCGGTTCGCCATCGGCTGGTAGATCTCGGTGTTCACAAAATTGTAGATTACGCGAATGTCATTCGGGACGCCGAACACCTCGTACGTGTCGCGGCGCACATCCTGGCTGACGCTGGTGATTCCATCCGATTTTTCGATGGAGAACTTAGTGATCGGAAAATAGGAGCGGTCCATACCGACGATCGTGATGTCAGTGCCATGCAGCGTGGTGATGAACGGCAGACGGCGACAACGGATAGTTCGATACTTCCACTTCGTGATAGTGGATGCGCGGGGTGCCTGGGTCGAGCCGGATGGGGTTGGCGTAGGTGATGAAATGGATTTCGTGGCCGCGCGTGGCCAGTTCCAGACCCAGCTCCGTGGCGACGATGCCGCTGCCGCCGTAGGTGGGATAGCAAGTAACGCCGATCTTCATTGCGCGGTCAACGTTCCCATGCCGATTTGGCCATGAATGTTCTGATCCGGGTGGGCCACGTCGCCGCCGCCGAACCATACAGTAACGCGATCGCCCTTCGCGATCACGCTCGCATCACACATAACCAGTGAATCCCAGTCTTCGCCGCCCCCGATTGTGGTCCAAAGTTTCTCCCAGCGCACTCCGTCGCGCGACCGCGCCAGGCCGAGCCGCCGCAGCTCGTCGCGATCGCGTCCGGTGTAGAGCATCCAGTAATATCCGCGCGCCGTCCACACCGCCGGCTCGCCCAAACCGTTCGAGTCGAATGCGCCGTATTCGCCCAATTCGAGAATCGGATTGGAGCGCAGTTTGTACCAGGAGACGCCATCGCGGGAGATCGCGACTCCCAACCTCTGCCGCGCCGCGCGATCCATCCCCAAGTAGAACATGTAATAATTTTGCCCAGCGCGGATCAGGTATGGGTCGGCCACGCCTCGCTCATCCCAGCTTCCGTACGGACCTACCGTGAGCACCGGCGTCTCATTGCGCGTCCACTGGTGCGAGTTTCTGGATCGAGCCAGCCCGATCTCGACCGGATCGCCCGCCTGGTAGTAATACAAGATTCCGCTGTCATCGGAGATTGCGGAACCGTTACCGGCGTCCGAGAGAATCCTACCCTCTTTGTGCCAGGTGATTCCGTCGGCGGAGACTGCCAGTCCCGTGTGCCAGGTCTTGCCGTCGTAACCGGAGAAGAAATTGTAGTAGGCGTCGCCCTGCCGGATGACGGAGGGATTCAAGACGTCGACCGCGTCCCAATCGCCAGGGGCGCCGCGCGTCATCACGGGCTCCGTGCGCGCCTGCCACCGCCAGTTTACCGAAGGCCCCCCGGCCTGTTCAGGTAACGTAAAATCCCGATACTTTCCGCACGCACCTAGCAGGGCTGTTCCCAGCAATCCGCCCAACAGCGCGACGAGACGCGCGCAGGGCGTCACGTCGCTAACCGTATCTTGAGCCCGGCCCCTTGCCCGGGCTTTGAATCCAGAACCATGTCGCCGCCGAGCGTCCGCACCCGCCGTTTGATGCTCATCGGTCCCAGGCGCAGCAGCTCCAATTCATCCAGCGTGTAGCGGCCGCTAAACGGAAAGCCGTTGCCATTGTCTTCCACCAGGATCTCAAGCACGGTATCCGATTTCGCGATGCTCACGGCCACGCGGGTAGCAGCGGAATGCTTCTGGATGTTGTAGAGCGCCTCGCGAACAATCTGCAATAGCTCGAGCGACACCTCGGGTTCGGCCGGCTCCAGAAACTCGGCGCTCACAAACGTGGCTGGAATGCCGCTGTCCTTTTGGAATTGCTCCACCACGCGGCGCAGCGTGGCGTTCAAGCTGCCCTCCACGTCCACCGGCCGCATGCTGCGCACAAACGCTCTGAGCTCGTTCACTTGCCCCTTGCACAAATCTTGCAGTTGCAGCAACTCCTCCGTAGCGGCGGTCAAATCGCGAGTCAGCAGCTTGCGAATGATTTCCAGGCGCATCTGGAAGCTAATGAAGCTCTGGAGGGGACCATCGTGAAAATCGGCCGCGATGCGCTGCCGCTCCGATTCGCGCGCCTTCTCGGCGTCGTAGCGATACAGCACGGTCTGCCGCGAGCTGTTCGACAGGCGCTCTTCCAGATACTCGCGCTGGATGGCCAACACGCTGCCCAAGATTCCCGCGGCGATAAACGCCGGGCGCAGCATCTCCGCCGAATGCAGCGTCGGCACCGCGTACAAGAGCGCGATGGCCGCTACCGCCACCGCTACCGTCTTCCACCAGGGGTGCAGCATCACGGCCACCAGCAGGACATAGGCGTAGAATACCGAGCTGACCCAATATCCATACGTCGCGCCGCTGGTGGCCGCGACGAAAAAGAAGACGAAGTCGACGATCAGGGCGATGGTCGGATAGCCGGAATCCTCCAGGCTCCTCCAGAACAGCGCCACGCAGGAGTACACGAAGTAAACGGCGAACAGGATGGCGGTGTCGGTCAACACCAGGCTCGAAGAAATGAGCTGCGTGGAAAGACAGCTCATCGCCAGCAGAATGCGAATGAGACTGAGCAGCCGCCGCCAGGATGTCGGAAGCATTAGGGCCGCCGCTCCCTCACGGCCATGGTTCGAAAGGAATCTCTGAGGGAACCGAGCGCGTGAGCAAACGGAGCGCCGCTTACTCTATTGCTCCACATACAAACGTACACGATTACTCTGCTGCCCTTCCGCTTCCAGATACAGCTCCGACGCACCCGTGTTGGTAATCCGCGGGACTTGGATTTCGATCAGGTAAAAACCGATGTAGCCTGGCGCGAGCGACGCTTGCGTCACTTCCACGGGCGATCCATCGAGATAGGCGCGCACTGCCGCAGCCACGCGTGGCGGGTCGTTCAACGGCGCTTGCAATCCGGTGGGCCAATCCGGCTTCACTTGTCCCAGGCCGGTTGCGAGCACTTGAATTCGCGAACTGGCGCGCGCCGGCTTGCTCGAATCGAGCAACAAGCCGCTGGCCGCGTCCATGATCAATGGCGTTCCTTCGGGATCGATAAAAATGGCGGGCGAAACGCTGCGCAACGGAACTTCGAAGGTCAGCGGCCCAGCCGCCGCATCCAAGGACAACGACACGGTATTTCCTTTGGCCGAAAACGGTACCTGAATTTGCGAGGCGGTCTCGGACGCATGCAGCACCGGAGCCAGCACGTCGCCGCTCGATGCCGATTCCACGCGCGCTCCCAGCACGCTGAGCAGCGCTCCAGGCGCAGCCGGCTTGGCGCTGTAATCCGCCGCGCTTACCACCCGGGCGTCGCGCAGCCGATGCGGAGCGATGGCCGTGTACACTCCGTATCCATCCAGTGCCGCATAGATCTGGTTTCCGCCTGCGTCCAATTTCACGTCGCTGGCAGTGGCCGATGGCAGGCTCTCGCCGAGCGACGTCCAATTCGTCGGACGGCCGGCCGATGCAAGATCGGTGGTGGTGAAAAAAATCCCGGCGTCAGTAGCTACATAAATCGCGCCGCTCGCCCGGTCCGCCGTCACGCCGTGCGTCGACGCGGTATCGGGAAGGTTGGCCGTGACGTCGTCCCAAAAAGCGCCGCCGTTCATGGTGCGAAGAACGTAAGAAGGCCTGCTCGGATTCGCGGCTGTGCTGTTGCGCGCGCTCAACGCAGCAATGGCTACGCGCGGGTCGCCCGGGTCCACCCAAATGGCTTCCACTCGGCCCAATTCACCTGGCTTGGATGCCGCCCCCCAGGTCTTCCCCGCGTCGGCGGAAACCATCAACCGTCCCTCCGTGTCGCCTGCGTAGATGTAATCCTTCGCGCTGGCGATAGCGCTGACCGAATGTTTGAGCTCTTGCGATAATGCGTTCTTCAGATTCCGATCGCGCTCGGCTTCGGTAGCGTCCACCGGCTTCCAGGCCGTCTTCTCACCCGGCGCCCATTCGATCTCCGCGCCGCTATTACCCACCGACAAACGAACGCCGCGCGTACCGCTGGGCAGACCGAGAATCCGGCTGGAAGGCAAGTTGGGAAGAAAATCGTTCAGCCCGGTCCAGGACAGGCCTGCATCCACCGACCGCCATACGCCAGTGGCCGACGCGACCGTGACATCGTCGGGATCGCTCGGCGACGCGGCCACCGAGGTGAGACCCGTGCCCAGAATAGAGCCGCCTTTATAAGCAGTCAAATTGACCCAGGATTCCCCGCCATCATCGGAACGATAGGCATCCCGCCCCACCCCGTAAAGGCGTCCCGCAGCCGCACCGCTCGCGAGCTGAAAGACAGCTTCGGGAATGGAAGCAGCGGACGGGGTCTGTTCGCCGATCTTCGGATCGGCAATAAACTGCCACTGTTCAAAATCCCTGGTCTCAAAAACGCGGCCGGAAGCCGTCTTGGCGTACAAGCTAGCGCCGTCCGGGGAATACCAAACGCGATCCACCGCGCCCGTGGCCAGCGACGGCAGCGCCAACTCCATGGCCGAGTTTCCAATGTGCCGCCAGCCCACGCCTGTTGCGGCCCCAGGACCTTGTCCCCAGGCACACCACGAGCCCATTGCCAAACCGGCAATCATTACCAGCCGGACTGTGGCCCTCCGACACATCAGCCGAGTCCTATTGTATCCTTTCATGCCCTTCCCTTCGCTGGAAGGGGTTGAATCTATACAGGTTCGTAACAAAAAACCCGATAGGATATCTTCTTGCTAAGCACTTTTGATGGTAGACTGTGTTGTTAAGAGTGGGGTTAGTAATAAGAAACATAGTACCTTAACGTGAAATCGGCCAGGGTTCGCGTTAACTTTATGAGGCTGAGCGGCATGAGGCTAAGTGGCATCCACGGGTTGATCGGCGCGTTGCTTATCGCGGCCACGGTTCCGTCCTCGTTTGCCCAGTTGTTCCCGGCACAGCCGGACGCCGCAGCCAAAGTGATCAGCATGACCGGAGACGTTTCGGTCCTCAAGGATTCTCAGCCCTGGGCGCTGAACGTCGGCGATCAGGTGCAGATGCAGCAGGTGATCCTCACCGGCCCCGACGGATACGCGAAGTTTCAAACGTCCGACGGGAGCACTTTCGAGGTTTATCCCAGTTCCAACGTCATATTCCGAAAAAATCCCGGTAGTCTGCATGATCTTTTAGACCTCTTTGTCGGCCGGGTTAAAATCCATATCCAACGCTGGGGCGGGCAGCCGAATCCCAACCGCGTGATGACTCCCACCGCCGTAATTTCGGTGCGCGGCACCATTTTCGATGTCAGCATCAACGACGACGACGAGACCACGGTAGTTTCAGTGGAAGAAGGGTCGGTGGAAGTTCGCCACGCCCTGAAGCCCGGCGCCGCCAAAATTGTGAATGCCGGCGAAACCCTGCATGTGTACAAGGACGAGCCGCTGGCGAAGGGCGCCATCGACAAGAACGAATTAGCCCATCGCATCGTGCGTGCCCTGGGCGACGCCGCTTATCGGATGGCCATCAGCCCGGGCCGCGTGGGCGGAATCTCCGTACCCGGCTGCGGGGGCTGTGGGACTGGCGAGAAGGGGCCTCCGGGACCGCCGTCCGCCGGACCTCCTGCCGGAAGTTCGGGGCCGTCAGGCGCACCTCCCAACTAGGTTCGAAGAACCGGCTCATCACTCCTCGGCAGATCCAACGGGGAGTGCAGCGCTGCGTGCGAACTGTGCCAAACTACCCTTAGGGAAAGTCACTCTATGAGGTATACCCTAGGTTTCTATCTGTTCCTGGCTTCCGGCACCTTGGCCCTCGGGCAAACCCCCTTGGCCCTGGGGCAACCAAATGACGCACCCGCTCCCGATGCAGGTGTCGCGTCGGAATGGGATGCCCGGAAGATGATTGACGCGCTCAACCTGCAAGCTCAGCACCTGAAGCCGATTGTCGACCAGATACAGCCCGCCGACTGGGTGTCGCAAGGGGCGTCGGCAACCTACATCGCCCAGTGGAACACGGCGCAGGCTCAGCTTTCCTATCTGATCTCGACCAGCGACGCGTTTTCGCGGCAACCGGACCGCCTGGCGCTCGGCCTGGAGGCTTACTTTCGGATGCAGTCCGTGGAATCGACGCTGGGCTCGCTCACCGAAGGCGTTCGCAAGTATCAGAATCCCGCTCTGGCATCGCTGATGCAGTCCGTGATCGCCGAAAACAGCACCAATCGTGACCGCCTGCGGCAATATCTGCAAGATCTGGCGACGCAAAAGGAACAAGAATTCCAAGTGGCTGACCGTGAGGCGCAACGTTGCCGCGCTGCCCTGCTGCGCCAGCCCGCGCCCAAGACGAAGAAGGTTTCTCAGCCCTGAGGGTCAAACACCGATGATCGTGAACGCAGCCATTTTCACTTGCAGCATCTGTGGCGAAGCATCCAGCAACATTTGCTCCTATTGCACCAAGGACGCTTGCGCGAATCACCGTTGCGAACGCTGCAAGCGTTGTAGCGACTGTTGCGAGTGCGAGTTTCCGCTTTCGGCCGAGGAGCCCTTGGCAATGGAGGCGGTCATGGAGTCCCAGCCCGAGCTAGAGTCCGCGCCCGAGCCCGAGATCGCGCCGGATCTTGTTCCGGAGCCGCTTCCCACCGCGCCGCCCGCACGGGCGATAGAATTCGGAATACCGGTTTATCTAACGGCCGCCGAATCGAGCGTATTTGTCGAAGGGAGCGTCTTTACGGAACCTGTCATTGAAGATCTGGGCGAAGATCTGGGCGAAGATCGGGGCGAAGATCGGGGCGAAAATCTGGACGAAGATTTGGGCGAGGATCTGGCGGAACCGCACCATCCCACCGAATAAGCAGGCCCACATTGGAACTCGCTTGCAATGTCTCCGCTCTCTCTGAACAGGTACGCAAGCGTCACTTCGAAGAACTTGGTCCCGCACTTCTAGCCACGCGGAAAAGCATCCGCGAGTTACCCGATGGCTTCGAGTTCGAATTTCCATCCGATGCATCCACGCTGGAGCTGCTGTCGGAGTGGGCTACGAACGAACGGCTATGCTGCTCCTTCCTCCAGATCGAGGTGTATAACGCCAGGGGGCTGTGGCTTCGCCTCACCGGTAACGAAGGCGTAAAGCAATTCATCCAAGCGGAATTCGCTCGCTGAACGCATGGCCCGAAACTTGCCGGCGTGATTACTCATGCGTTTTGCCGCCGTGATCATGGTGCTCGGGTGGCCCTGCTGCGCGCAGTTCAAAAGCACGGTTCCGCTGGTATTGGCGCCCACCACGGTTACCGATTCCAAGGGGCATTTCGTGGATGGTCTAACGTCTGACGACCTGGCGCTCTACGACAACAATGTACCGCAGAAGATACAGATGGATTGGATGGCATATCCCATCGACCTGGTGGTAGCGGTTCAAACCAGCGCAAATTCCGGCGCCGTTATCGACAAGCTGGGCGGCAGCGGCATTCTGTTCTCGCAATTGCTGGCAGCCGAAGCGGGAGAGACCGCGGTGATTTCGTTCAGCGATGAGGTCGAGGTCCACCAGGATTTCACCGATAATCCCGACCTTGTGATGCACTCACTGCGCATGCTGCGCAAGGAAGGCGATAACGCCCACATATTGGACGCGATGCATCAGGCTCTTCTGATGCTGGAGCACCGGCCAGCGGGGCGCCGCCGCATCATCCTGATGATTGCCGAGCGGCGGGACCGCGCCAGCAAAGTGAAGCTGCCGGAAGTGATGGAACAAGTGGAGCGGCTCAATGCCGCCGTCTATTGGCTCACCTACTCGCCGTTTCTGGAACCGTTCACGGTGAAATCCAAGACCGCCGAAGATCTGAAACCCGAAGACGAACGTAACAAAGTGCAGAAGTGCGCTCTCTGCCCCGCCCCCGACGATACTCCGGTTCCGCCCGATCTGGGACCCGGCGGTTCTTTATATGGAATCGGTGAGTTGATCCGCCTGCACAAGCCGGATCTTTCTCATCTCTTTACCAGCGTCACCGGCGGCCGCGAGTTGGCGTTTCTCAAAAAGAGCGCGCTGGAGCACGCCATTCAGCTGGTGAGCGAAGAGGTGCATCGCCAGTACATTCTCAGCTTCCAGCCCAAAGGCGGCGAGCCGGGAACGTTTCACACCATCAGAGTCACGGTAAACGGCCGGCCGGAGCTGCGCGCCAAGACGCGCGACGGATACTGGTCCCTCCAATAGCGCTATTTCTTTTTCGGCGGAAGGAACTTCTTGTCGATAGACGCCACGACGACGTAATTCGGGTCCACCATCTCATCCAGATGGATTTTCGCTACCTTCGACAACAGCTCGTAGGCATCCAAAGTCGAAAGCCCGTAGTCTTTGTGGATCCAATCCACCAGCTCGGTGAACGCGATCCGCAATGCGTCGTCCAGTGGCCGGTACGCGCCTACCGCCATGATGGAATCGTTGTTCTCAAAGCGCGGCCAACTGATCTTCCTTCCCTTGACCACGCTCACCTGGATTCGCGCCAGCAGCGAAACTTCAATCGCAGTGCCAGCCACTTCACCGTCACCCATTGCGGCGTGCCCATCGCCCATAAAGAGCAGCGCGCCCGGCACGTTCACTGGAAGGTACAACGTATTGCCCACGCTGACTTCCGGCGCATCCATATTGCCGCCGAATTCGGCTGGCACCGTGGAGCTGCGCGCCTCGCCGCCGGCCGGCGCCACGCCGATACAGCCGAAGAAAGGATGCAACGGAATCTTGACGGAAAACTTTGAGTCGAGGGCGCTGAACGTCGCCGTGTTGCTCGCTTTGTCGATGGGATAGAACCAAATCTTTTCGGGCAACGGCGCATGCACCATGGGCGTGTATTTGGTTTCGTTCAACGCGCCAAAATCGGGCGCGAGAGCGCCCACGCCCTGATTACCGTCGACCTGCAGATCGAGGATCTTCACCGCCAGCGTGTCCCCCGGCTGCGCGCCATCCACGTAAAACGGACCAGTGAGGGGATTGTCGCCCTTCGACATGCTCTGCGTGTCGCCCGGCTTCTTCAAAACGTTGCCAAAAGCATCCAGGGTATTGGTTTCGAGGATGTCCCCGGACTTCAAATGCGCCACTGGCGCGGATTGACCGTAAACGTATTTCACATCGTTGATGGTTGCGTGATATTTGATCACGTTGGAGGTTTGAGCGCCGGCGATCGACGACAACGTTAGCAACAGAAGGTAGGCTCGCATTAGATAAAGTTCGCACAAACCGGGTTGCTTTGCCTTGGAAGGCCGACCCTCCTGTCAGTCCAGCCGTGCGAGAACCTGTCCCGCGATGTCCTGGCAATGCTCGAAATAAGCGTCGATCAGCTTGGCGAGCGTAACCGGTTCGGCGATCCCGATGCGGCACGGCAGGTCCAGCTTGGCTTCCGGAATCCGGAGGAGCAAGTGGATCAGCAGGCGGTTCAGCGACGCCCATAAATTCACGGTCTCCGCCCAGGGGAACTGGGCAAATTGTTGTGCTTCCACCGCCGCCTGGTCCGGATACCGGGCACCCTTTACCTTCGGCTCCATCAGCGCTTCGGTGAACCACTGCTGGTGCACGATGGCCCAATCGATCAGATGCCCCAGCGCTTCCTTTCGCGTCCATGGTCTATCCGGCTGGGGTATGCGCTTGAGCCGTTGATCGCCATACGATTCTGCGTAAGCGAGCAAGCGGCTCGACGTATTATCCACCAGTTGTTGCAAATTCGAAATTACCGGTTCCAGATGCGCGGCCAGAGGCGCAATCGGCGCTGGGCTAGGCCGCCCCATCAGAACGGCTGCCACCGCTCCAGTTCCTGCGGGCTCCGTTCGTTCCCCTCGGGCCACAAATTCGCGAAATTGATCATATTCCACACCGTGTCTCTGCAAGATCTGAGTCGCGAGGCCGTCTTTATTGCGCATTATCCCCAGCATCAGATGCGATGCGTCGATCTTGTGTCCCATTGCGTCGGCCTCCTCGGCTCCGGCGGCCAGCGCGCGCTTAGCATCGTGGCTGAGCGGCAAATCCACCGAGGTCGAAATCTTTTCCTTCGGTGGAGTAAGTACCGTTATCTCTTTTCGGACCGATTCAAATGCTCCAACGCCCACCCGCATGGCCAGGGTTTTGTCTTCGCGCAAAATACCGAGCAGCAGTTCCTCGCACGAAATGTGCGTGGAACCGAACATACTGGC
>JBEKLB010000118.1:0-31256 GCA_050010415.1 Bryobacteraceae bacterium
GCAGCGCCAGGCCACCAAGGACGCCGGGCAGATCGCGGGCCTGGAGGTGATGCGCATCATCAACGAACCTACGGCCGCGGCGCTCGCCTACGGTTTGGATAAGAAGAAGAACGAAACCATCGCGGTGTATGACTTCGGCGGTGGCACATTCGATATTTCGATCCTCGAAGTGGGCGATGGCGTGGTGGAAGTGAAGTCCACCAACGGCGACACCCATTTGGGCGGCGATAACATCGACCAGCGCATTATTGACTGGCTGGTGCAGGAGTTCAAGAAGGAGACCGGCGTGGATGTCTCCAAGGATCAGATGGCCTTGCAGCGCTTGAAAGAAGCGGCGGAAAAGGCCAAGATCGAGCTGTCCACGGTGCTCGAAACCGAGATCAATCTGCCGTTCCTGACGGCCGATGCCAGCGGTCCCAAGCACATGAATGTGAAGCTGACGCGGGCCCGGCTGGAGCAAATGGTCGCCGATATCCTGGATCGCGCGAGCGGTCCTTGCCGGCAGGCGCTGTCCGATGCCAGCGTGACTCCCGCGCAGATCGACGAAGTGGTTTTGGTGGGCGGTTCCACGCGCATGCCCAAGGTGCAGCAGCAAGTGCGCGACCTGTTTGCCAAGGAACCCAACAAGAGCGTCAACCCCGATGAAGTGGTCGCGGTGGGCGCGGCAGTGCAAGGCGGGGTGCTGGGCGGGGAAGTGAAGGATGTTCTCCTGCTCGACGTTACTCCGCTGTCGCTGGGCATCGAAACGCTGGGCGGCGTGTTCACGCGGCTGATTGAGCGCAACACCACCATCCCCACGCGCAAGAGCGAGACATTTTCCACCGCCTCCGACAGCCAGACGTCGGTTGAGATCAAGGTCTTCCAGGGCGAACGCGCCATGGCGGCCGACAACAAGATGCTCGGAGTGTTCCAGCTGGTGGGCATCCCTCCGGCCCCACGCGGAATTCCGCAGGTGGAAGTGACGTTCGACATCGACGCCAACGGCATTCTCAATGTCACGGCCAAGGATAAGGCCACCAACAACGAGCAGAAAATCACCATTACTTCTTCGTCGGGCCTGAGCAAGGACGAAGTGGAGAAGATGGCGCGGGATGCCGAATCTCACTCCTCCGATGACCGCAAGAAGAAGGAAGAAATCGAGTCCCGCAACCGGGCCGACGCGATGGTTTACAACATCGAAAAGATGTTGAAGGAGCATCGCGAGAAAGTCAGCGCCGACGACGCCAAGGCGGTGGACGAAGCGCTCGCAGAGACCAAGAAGGCGATGCAGGAGGGCGGCATCGACCGCATCAACCAGGCCACTTCGAAACTGGAGACGGCCAGCCACAAACTGGCCGAAGCCATGTACAAAGCCTCCAGCCAGCCGGGCGGAGGCACTCCCCCGCCGGCCGACGGCAACGGCGCCGCGGGTGGTGAGTCCAAGCCCAAGGACAATGTGGTGGACGCCGAGTTCGTGGACGTCGACGACAAGAAGTAATTCAGCTTCACGAATGTTTTTCGTTCCCCGGCTCCACTGAGGGCCGGGGAAAAGAAGATTGATCCATGCCAGCAGCAAGCAAACAAGATTATTACGAAACGCTAGGTGTATCTCGCACCGCCAAGGAAGACGAGATCCGCAAGACCTACCGCAAGCTGGCGCGCAAGCATCATCCCGATCTGAATCCCGGCGATAAAGCGGCCGAGGAGCGCTTCAAGAAAGTTCAGGAAGCCTACGACATCCTGAGCGATCCCAAAAAGCGGCAGGTTTACGATCAGTACGGTTTCTATTCCGACAACATTCCACCGGGCGGTGGGCCGGGAGCCGGGGCGGGGCAGCCGGGCATGGGCTTCGGTGGCTTCGATTTTTCCGATTACGTGAATAATCACGCCGGCGACACGCAATCCGGCGGCACCGGAGCCTTCCGCGACATCTTCAGCCAGTTCTTCGGCAACAAGCGGGGCGAACAACCGGGTGGTGGTCCTGAAAAGGGCTCCGACCTGGAATACGGATTGGACATCGACTTTTGGCAGTCCATTCGAGGCACGCAGGTGCGTCTCAACGTCGCGCGCCAGGAAACGTGTGAGACCTGCAATGGCAGCGGCAACGTGGGCGGCGCATCTACGGTTTGTCCGGAGTGCGATGGCACGGGAAACGTGACACAAATGGCGGGCGCGATGAAATTCAGCCTTACCTGCCCGCGCTGCGACGGCAAGGGCCGTTTGCGCAACGTCTGCCCCACCTGCCACGGCGACGGACGTTTATCCAAATCCGAAGCCGTGGAAGTTCGTATTCCGCCCGGCGCGCAATCCGGCTCGCGGCTGCGCGTAGCGGGCAAAGGCAATGCCGGCCGCATGGGCGGGGGCGCGGGCGATCTCTACATCACCGTCCGCGTGGAGCCGCACGCTTTCTTCCTGCGGGATGGCGACGACATTCATATCCAGGTTCCGGTCACGGTGTCCGAAGCCGGGCTGGGCGCCAAGATCGAAGTGCCTACCATCGACGGGCGCGCGTTGCTCAAGGTGCCGCAAGGCACGCAGAACGCGCAGAAGTTCCGTCTGCGCGAAAAGGGCGTCATGAACGGGCGCAAGAATCAGCGCGGCGACGAGATTGTGGAAGTGGTGATCCAGGCGCCCAAGGCCCAGGATGAGCGCACCCGGGAGCTGCTTCGCGAGTTGTCGCAGGCCAACACCGAGGACCCGCGCAAGGATATTTGGAGCAAGGTCTAGGAGCGTCATTAGGGTACAAATATGGCCAAAGCTCGAAACAAAGCCGCCTACATGATCTCGGCCGTCGCCGAGCAATACCAGATCCATCCCCAGACCTTGCGCCTCTACGAACGCGAAGGTTTGCTCGCGCCCTCGCGCAGTGACGGCAATACGCGTCTTTATACCGACGGCGATCTCGAGCGCCTGGAAGTGATCCTCAAACTGACGCGGGACCTGGGCGTGAATCTGGCCGGCGTCGAAATCATCCTGAATATGCGCGAAAAGATGGCGGCGATGCAGGATCAGATCGAGGAATTTGTCGCCACGCTGAATCAGGAGTTCGCGCACCAGGCCCGGCAATCGCCGGTCGAATCCCTGCGTTCGCTGATTCCCGTAGTGCAGATGCGCACGCCCGCCATTATCGAAATCCCGAAGAGGAAACGGCCCAAGGCAAACTAGTAACCCCTAACGGGCGGCGATAGCGCCTAATGCATCTTCTCTAAATACTTCCCGGTGGTGCCGTCCACAAAAACCGAATAGTCGCTCGTTCCCACCGAATCGCCCCAGATCACCCGCCACGTCACATCCGCGTATCGCTTGCCCAATTCCATCAGGAACACCACCGGCTTGTCCGGGTTCTTCTTCATGTAGTCCGCGCTCTCTTTGGCGGCGGTATCGTAGGCTTCGTCGGAGTCCACCTTGATGGCTGCGATGGTGAACGGGGACGAATCGCCGCGCGGCGTGTAGTCCTCCTGAGTCCCGCCGAACACGCCTTCATGCAGGCTGCCATCTTCCACCGCCGAGTAGGTGTAGGTCTTCGACTTCCTGAGTGATGGCGAGACGAAAATCACCGTCCACGCGCCAGCCTTACCATGGTCCGTTTTGACCTGCGCGAGATTGAGGCTTTGAATCTGCAGCGGCTGTGCATCGGGCGCCCAACCGCGCGCTTGCGGATACATGCGCTGGAACGCCTGCCGGCCAGTCAGCGCTTCGGGCGGTTTCGGAGGCGGTTTCACTTCCGCGGTCTTGGGAGAGTCGGAGCAACCAGATAAGAACAGGATCAGCGGCGCCAGGCGCCACAGGTACGTAATAGATCGCATCATCTTCATTCTCGCGTCAATGCCGCGGGCGCGCTAGGATTGTCGCGACGAATTCTTTTTATCGGGTCTATAAGACGACCGTGATTCCGTTGAGCCCGAATCGGCGTCTTAGTGCTGGAACTACAAGCTGGCAAACCTGTAGTACTTTACAGTACGGTCCTACCCCAAAGTACCTTGTTGATTAGCTCCTCTAGAGTTGAGACTGTTAATTGGAATCGCATGGAAAGAACCGACCTAGACCAGTGGCGAGGTAGAGAAGTCGCGCGCCTGCTGGCGCTGGTCGAAACGCAACGCCGCTACTACCAGGAGATTGTCGCATCCGTCCCGGTCGGTCTCTTGGTGCTTTCGTCGGATTTTAGCATTCTACTGGCCAATGGTGCCGCTCGCAAAATCTTCGGACTGCATGCCGGCGAGTCGCCGCGCCGCATGGACACCATCCTGCCCGCTCCACTGCTCGATCGCATTGAAGAAGTCTTGCAGACCGGCGTGCAGCAGACCGGAGTGTTTGTCGAGAACGGCCGCGACAAACGCTACCTGCGGGTCGGCATTCAGGCGATTCGCAATTGGGACGACGAAGCCGCCCCGGAAGCGCTGCTTACAGTGGAAGATCTGACCGGTCTGACTGCGCCACAAGAAGCAGAGCTGCCGGAAGTAGTTTCCGCGCCAGCGCCCGAGCTGTACGTAGAAACATCGGTCCTCGAAGCGCTGCCGGCCATTTCCGCCCAGCAGTTCCTAGAGAACGTCGACGCCATTATTTGGGCCGTGGAACTACCGTCCATGAATTTCGTCTTCGCCAGCCCGCAGGCCGAGAAGCTGCTGGGCTTCGCTCCGGAACATTGGACCAGCCATCCATCGTTTTGGCTGGATCGGGTACGCGATTCGGATCGCGACTGGGTTGCCGAATCCTACCAGCGTGCGATCGAAACAGGCGAAGCGCATTCCTGCGAGTTCCAGGCCATCACTGCCAATGGTAGCGGCGTCTGGCTGCGGGAATATGCCCGTGTGCTGCCTGCTGCCGAGGGCGATTCTGAAAGCCAGCCGCGCTACATGATCGGCGTCGCGGTGGATGTCTCCGAGCGCCGCATGTTGGAAGATCAGCTGGTGCAATCCGAGCGCGTGGAAGCGGTGTCACGCCTGGCCAGCCGCATGGCTCACGACCTGAATAACATGCTCATGATCCTCACCGGGTATAGCGAGGAGTTGCTCACCAGTTTGCCCGCCGGAAGCACGCTACGCGCCGACGTGCAAGAGATTCTGGCTGCTACCGAGCGCATGAGCGGGCTCACCAGCCAATTGCTGTCCTTCTCGCGCAAGCAGGGGAGTGCACCAGTGGAAATGGATCTCGGCTCCACGCTGGCACGCTTCGGCCCTCGATTAAGCGCACTGCTTGGAACGCACGTCGGCCTCGAGCTGCACCCTGCTGCCGAACCCAACCGCATCCGCGCCGATTACGCGCAGTTGGAACAAGTGATGATCGCAATCGTCGAGCGAGCGCGGCAAGCCATGCACGCCGGCGAGAAGATCGTGGTGGAAACTTCGCGGCTGGATGTGAGCGAAGACTTGCGCCGTCTCAATGCTCCGCTACAGGCTGGCAGCTACGCGCTCATTTCGATCACCGCGCCTGGCCAACCGCTGGATGCTGAAGCAAGAGCCGCGATGTTCGAGTGCTCATTACCTGGAAAAGAACCCTGGGACGACGTGGCAGCCAGCTTGTCTCGCGCCTACGGGATCGTGCGGCAATGGGGCGGCGATATTTCGGTTTCGAATGCACCCAGATCCGCGACCATGTTCCGCATCTTCCTTCCGCGATTGGAGTGGCCTGCGGGCGAAGCCGCCGCGGAACCCGTGATGGCAGTGGAACCAACGCTTATCGAGCCAGAACCGCCGGCGCCGCTCGCGACCATTCTGGTGGTGGAAGACGAAGCGGGCATTCGAGCGCTGGTCAGGAAAATTCTCCGGCGGCAGGGATATGAAGTGCTCGAAGCGGCCAACGGACAGGACGCGCTTGCGCTGTGCCGCGAACACGGCCAACGCGTGGAACTTCTCATCACCGATGTCTTAATGCCGCAAATGGGCGGGCGCGAATTGGTGGAACGTTTAGA
The DNA here is from genome assembly GCA_050010415.1 of Bryobacteraceae bacterium. Taxonomy (GTDB): domain Bacteria; phylum Acidobacteriota; class Terriglobia; order Bryobacterales; family Bryobacteraceae; genus Palsa-89. The sequence continues at coordinate 5,888 of JBEKLB010000118.1, forward strand.
GACGCAGGGACACGATATGAAGGTGCTCTACGTTTCCGGCTATACCGACGACGCCAGCGTATATTCGGGCGATCTTCCGGCGGGAACTGCATTCCTGCAGAAGCCGTTCACCTTAGGGTCGCTGCTCGACAAGGTGAAGGAAGTTCTAGCCAAGTAGAGCTCGGTGACCACCAGCGCCAATTACCAATAGACAAAAGCCTCTTCCTCGCAAATGAGCACCAGCGGCGGACCGCCACTCGAGATGCTTTGAGCATGGGCGATGACCTCTTTCCCAGCGTCGGAATCGATGCAGGTCTGAAGGTCGCTCATGGAAGAAAAGTAGGCTTCAGCCAGACGGTACGCAGCAATCTTGCCTTGCGGGGAGCCTGTCACCTTCGTCAGAACTAATCGCGTGAGGCCCTGGAGCTTGCGCTCAGCCAGCGGAACATGCTCCGTCAAATACGTTTTTTCGAAAGCCTGTTCGTCCTGAGGCCGTGGATAGATCATAACCACTTTCACGCCGTGAGTGCCCATGGAAAAAGAGTCACCCACATCTTAGCATCGAAAGGAGTTCAGCTTGCCACGGGAAGCGGCCCCGAGTAGAAGGAGGGCTCGAATTCGAGCGCTCTAACCGGATTCAACACTGCGTCCAGCCGGTCTGTCCGCTGCTGCATGTCCGCGAGCTGCTCCAAGAATTGCGTGAGCAGTTGCGGTTTGCCCTTCAGACGGGTATACATCTTCTCTAAAGCTTTCTCGGCCCTGCGCAGTTCCTGTAGTTCGGTGAGCAGGGCGTTCTCAAATTCATCTTGCATCGGGATTGATTGTAGAGCTTTCATTAGCGCATGACCTCGGCGTCCCTTACAGCAATTGCTTTGCCATTTGGGAAGACCTAGATGAAAGTCTTGAAGATGAGTAACTTGACAGTGAGAGCGGCAGGCACTCGTGGCGAACCATGAACTCCGCGACGGTATTTACTTCAGCAGTTTGTCGATTTCTGCGAACAATCCCGCACCCTCAAAGATGCTTCGCGTGGATTCCTCGTAGGCGAAATCGTTGCGGATGATACCGCGCTTATCTATAAGAAAAAGATGCGGGACTTCGATTTTCTGCATGGTGGCCGGGGTCGCCTGAAAGTAAGATGCGGTCATTTGGCCCATATCGCACAGCACGGGGACTGTGACGTTGTTGGTCTGAATGAACTTGGCGATGGTCTGCTGGTTGTCGGGCGGCAGGACCACTTCTAAGATGGCGACCTTATCGCCGTAGCGTGCTTTCACTTGCTCGAGCGTAGTGGATGCGAGGAGACAGTGAGGACAGCGGGTCGACATAATGTCGATCAGCACTACTTTGCCCGCGTAATCCTGCAAGTCGTAATAGTGCTCATAGGAGGGATCCGGAAGAGCGAAGCCCGGCGCGCGACGGTCCGAGAGTTCTCCTGATGCGCCCACCAAGAGACCAGCGGCGGCGAGCAGGCAGAGCGCATAGCGAAGCATGCCCTAACCTACCAACTTTCGAAGTGAATCTAAATAGGGAGTGCGGGCCACGCCGCGTTCGGTGATGATGGCGGTGACGTATCGATTCGGCGTAACGTCAAATGCGGGGTTCTCGACCTCGGTGCCTTCCGGCGCAACCGGCACGCCATGCACGTGGGTTACTTCGGCGGCGGCGCGTTGCTCGATGGGTATTAGATCGCCGGAGGCCAAGGTCAAATCGAGCGTAGAGATAGGCGCGGCGACATAGAAGGGGACATTGTTTTCCTTGGCGAGCACGGCCACCGAGTATGTGCCGATTTTGTTAGCGACGTCGCCATTGGCCGCGATGCGGTCCGCGCCCACCACCACGCATCCGATGCGGCCCGAGTGCAGGAAGTGGCCGGCCATGTTGTCAGTGATCAGCGTGGCGGGGATATGGTCGTGCTGGAGTTCCCAAATGGTTAGGCGCGCGCCTTGCAGGAACGGGCGGGTTTCATCGGCGAAGACGTCGATCTTCTTGCCGGAAGCAACGGCCGCGCGAATCACGCCTAGCGCGGTGCCGTAGCCCGCGGTGGCGAGGGCTCCCGCGTTGCAGTGCGTAAGAACGGTCTTCCCATCCGGGATCAGCGAGGCGCCGTTCCTTCCGATGCATTCGTTGATGGCGATGTCTTCGAGACGAATCTGAATGGCTTCGGCAATCAGCCTATCGCGAATTTCTGGAAGGCTGTGGCCGGCCAGCCCGGTGAACACGCCTCGCATGCGCTCAATGGCCCAGAAAAGATTGACGGCGGTGGGCCGGGTGGCGCGAATGATCCCGCAGATTTCGTCAAATTGCGCGGCCGATGCGGCTTCCTGCATCCCAAGTGCGATTCCCATGGCAGCGGCCACTCCGATAGCTGGAGCGCCACGGATGACCATGGAGCGAATGGCGTCGGCAACCTGAAGATGGTCGGTACAAGTAACGTAGACTTCTTCACGCGGGAGGCGCGTTTGATCGATCATGACCACGCCCGCGGAGGTCCATTGAATGGTTTCAATCATATGGTTCTAGACCGCCAGAGAAGCGCGGCGAATTGAGTGAGATTGAAGGTGCAATGCATCAGCGCGCCGGCAACGGTGGATTGAGTTTTGTATTTGGCCCAGCCGAAGATGCAGCCCGCTGTCGATATGAGCAGCATGTATTGCCAGGACCATTGATATTCGTATCCATGAGAACAACCGAAGATGAAGCCAGTGACCACGATGCCGCCAACCGCTCCCAGGCTGCGGATCAAAAGGGGCATCATGAATCCGCGGAAGGCGAGCTCTTCGGCCACTGGTCCGATAATCACGAGCAGCAGACCGAGCAATAAAGTAGAACCGCGAGAGCCAAGCATCTGGTCGAAGGGAAGATCGATTTCCGGCATGTGCAGAGCGGAGCCGAGTAAGCCGATCGAGATCACGAGCAAAGGCCCCGCCAGTAGCGCGCCCGAGGCAGCGCTCACCGAAATCGGCCGCCAGCCCAGCGATCGCCAGAATGGCTGCTGATATCGCACCAGCAGAAGCGCCTTCAATGCCACGAAGGCCAGCACGTACCAAAGAATCTGAGGTAGGAAGAGACGAAAAGGGGCGCTCAGTTTCGCAAGGGCTAGCACGCCGATCAGGACGGATAAAGCCAGGCTGGAAATCACGAGGAAGACGAAAAGGAGAAGATCCGAGTAGTCCCAAAAAGGGGGTCTGCGAGTTGGGGGGTGGGGATTGGGGATCGGCGTGGGATCGATCGGGATCATGCGGAGCGCTCGATCAACGCGGCAGCAAGCAGGGGGATCATGATTTCGTGATGGCCGGTGATGGAATAGCCATGGCCGCCGGCGCGCGCGTGCGGGCGCTCGACGACGTTGACCTTGGGCCGGTAGTGCTGCAGGAAATCAAAATTCACCGTGATGAAGTTGGCCAGGGGATGGCCCAGATTGCGGACGACGGAAACGGCTTTCAAGAAGACCTCGGGCAAAACCACGGCCGAACCAACGTTCAGATAGACGCCACCGTCGTCGATGTCCTTGACCAGGGAACAGAGCAGGCGAAAATCGTGGTGTGACGCGCGGCCGATGGCGTCGCCGCTAGCGGTGGGGTGCGTGTGCGGGGTGTCGGTTCCGATGGCGACATGCACTGTGACCGGCGTGGAGATGCGATACGTTTGGCATAGCAGGCTACAGGAAGCGAAGCGCGGATCGGCGATGGATTCGAGATGGCTGCCGAGGGATTCTCCGAACCCAGCTTCGCATTTCAACGCCGCGTTGAATTCACGGCCGGTTTCTTCGGCGGCTCCGAAGCTGCCGTCCGGAAGCACGGCTTCGACATCTTCGCTGGTCTGTCCGGCGATGGCGATTTCGAAATCATGGATCGCAGCGGCGCCGTTCAATGCAAATGCAGTGGCGAAACCACGGCGCATCAGATCGATCAGAATGGGCGCCAGACCGCATTTTATGACGTGGCCGCCGAGTCCCCACAGGATCATCTTCTTGCGAGCGCGGGCGCTGGCCAATGCATCCACCACCGAGCGAAAGGAATCGGCCGCCAGGATATGCGGGAGAGAATCGAGCAATGCAGTAACGCCGCGGCCCGAATATGGCTTTGCAAAATGTTCGACGCGAACCTTGGCCTCGCGCGCGTTAATGGGAACGGTCTTTAGTCCCTGGAAGCTCAGCGGATGGTGAGCATACTTGCTCATGCGACCTTTCCAGAGTGCAGCGCTTTTTCGAGCGCCTGTGCGGTGTAGCTCTTTTTGAATCGCAGGATCTGCTCGGGAGTTCCGGTCGCCACCACGTTGCCGCCTTTTTCGCCGCCCTCCGGGCCCATGTCGATCACCCAATCGGCAGACTTGATCACATCTAGCTGATGTTCGATCACAATGACAGTATTGCCCAGATCGACCAGGCGCTGGAGTACATCAAGAAGCCGTTTGACGTCCTCGAAGTGCAGCCCAGTGGTGGGTTCATCCAGGATGTAGAGCGTCCGGCCGGTTTGGCGCTTGCTCAACTCGCGCGCGAGTTTGATGCGCTGCGCCTCGCCGCCGGAGAGCGTGGTGGAGGATTGGCCCAGGTGAATGTAGCCGAGGCCGACATCGTGCAGCGTGCGCAGCTTGACGTTGATCTGCGGAATGTTTTCGAGGATGGGAACGGCGTCCTCTACCGTGGAAGCCAGCAGATCGGCGACCGAGAGGCCCTTGTATTTCACCTGCAGCGTTTCGCTGTTGTAGCGGCGGCCGTGACAGACGTCGCAGGTGACGTAGACGTCCGGCAGGAAGTTCATTTCGATGCGCTTGAGCCCGTCGCCCTGACAGGCTTCGCAGCGTCCGCCCTTGACGTTGAAGCTGAAGCGGCCAGCCTTGTAACCGCGCTCGCGCGATTCGGGGAGCATCGCGTAGAGCTCCCGGATGGGAGTGAAGAGACCGGTGTAGGTTGCGGGATTCGAACGCGGCGTACGGCCGATGGGCGATTGATCGATCTCAACTACCTTGTCGATATTTTCGAGGCCAAGGATGGAACCGTGCGCACCGGGCGCATCGTGCGATCCGTAAATTTCCTTGGCCAGCGCACGATAAAGAATATCGTTGATGAGCGTCGATTTGCCGCTTCCGGAAACGCCGGTGATGGCGATGAAGCAGCCCAGCGGAAATTCAACGGTGACGTCCTTGAGATTGTGTTCCCGCGCGCCGCGCACGGTGAGCAGCTTGCCGTTTCCCCGGCGGCGGCCGGCGGGAGGGTCAATGCGGACGGCTCCGGAGAGATATTGGCCGGTGAGTGAAGCGGGGTTTCTTCGGATCTCGCGAGGAGTGCCCGCCGCCACCAGATGCCCTCCCAGACGTCCGGCGCCAGGCCCGAGATCGATGACGTAATCGGCACGCTCGATGGTTTCCGCATCGTGTTCGACAACCAGGACGGTGTTGCCGAGATCGCGGAGACGGGTGAGTGTATCGAGCAGCCGGTCATTGTCGCGCGGATGAAGTCCAATGGAAGGTTCGTCGAGAACATACAGCACGCCGCGCAGTTTCGAACCAATCTGTGTCGCGAGACGGATGCGCTGGGCTTCGCCACCGGACAGCGTGGCGGCAGATCGCGCGAGGCTTAAATAATTGAGCCCGACGGCGGTGAGAAACTCGAGCCGGTTGCGAATTTCTTCGATGACGCGCGCGGCAATCTGCTGTTCGCGTTCATTGAGCTTCCAGGCTTTGACCGTCGATACCGCGCGATCGATGGACATTTCAGTGAGTTCGGCGAGGCCCGCGCCCTTAACGCGCACCGCCAGACTGCTGGGGCGCAGACGGCGACCCTGGCAATCCGGGCAGAGCGACGGCGACATATAGTCCATGAGCCATTCGCGATATCCAGGACCGGCTTCTTCGTACGTTTCGGTGAGGATCTTGATGATACCGTCGAATCCGTTGCCGCCTTCAAGCAGCAGGGATTGCGTCTTCTTGGGTAGATCTTCGAACGGCTTGTTGATTTTGATGCGCAGGCGAGCGGCGCCATCGTTCAGCTGCTGCTGCATGTAGGAGGAACTGGCGCCGGGGCCGAGTCCGCCATCGAGCAAGGGCTTGGAGGAATCGACAATGACCTTGGCGGAATCAAAACTCCAGGTGCTACCCAGGCCGTGACACGTTTCGCAGGCGCCGAACGGACTGTTGAAGGAAAATGAGCGCGGCTCGAGTTGCGGAACGCTTTCGCCGCAACTGGGGCAGGCGAGCTTTTGCGAATAAAGCTTCTCCTCGCCGTTGACGACGGAAACGGTGACCAGTCCATTGGCGAGTTTGGCGGCGGTTTCGATGGAAGCTTCGAGACGCTTTTCCGAGCCGGGCTTGAGCGGCAAACGATCGACGACGATTTCGATGGTGTGGTTCTTGCGCTTGTCGAGCGGGATTTCTTCATCGAGCGAGCGAAGCACGCCATCCACGCGGGCGCGCACGAATCCCTGACGAAAGAGTTTCTCGAGATCCTTCTTGTATTCGCCCTTGCGGCCGCGCACGATGGGCGCCAGGATCATGACGCGCTCGCCTTCCGGCACCGTGAGAATCTGCTGCAGGATCTGCTCGGTAGACTGGCGCGAGATTTCGATGCCGCAAGTGGGGCAATGCGGAACGCCGATGGAAGAATAGAGGACGCGCAGGTAGTCGTAAATTTCGGTGATGGTGCCGACGGTGGAGCGCGGGCTGCGGTTGGTGGTTTTCTGTTCGATGGAAATAGCCGGGCTGAGGCCATCGATGGAATCCACTTCCGGGCGCTCCATTTGATCCAGGAACTGGCGCGCGTAAGGAGAGAGGGTTTCCACGTAACGGCGCTGGCCTTCGGCATAGATGGTGTCGAACGCCAGCGAGGATTTGCCGGAGCCGCTGAGTCCGGTAATCACGGTGAAGGTGTTGCGAGGGATCTCCACGTCGATATTTTTGAGATTGTGCTGGCGGGCGCCGTGCACGGTGATGCGCTTGATCATTTTCGCGGGGGGAACTCCATTTTAGCAGGCGGCAATTGGCTATTGGCGGTTGGCGATTCGAAAGATTAGAGTAAAATGGTTTTGCATACACCGAAGGGGCCGCTAGCTCAGCTGGGAGAGCGCTGCGTTCGCAATGCAGAGGTCGGGGGTTCGATCCCCCCGCGGTCCACCAAGTAATCGAACTGTTTCGCCCGGCAGCTGTATACTCAGAGGAGTTTCAGTAAACCACAAGCGGGGTGGGTGAACCATGATCGTTCGATCTTTGATTCTGAGCGCGTTGATTGCTTCGGTGGCTGCCGCTGGGGATATCACCTTCAACAAAGACGTTCTTCCGATCCTCGAGAAGAACTGCCAGACTTGCCATCGGCCGGGCGAGATTGGGCCAATGCCGCTGCTGACCTACGAAGGCGTGCGCCCCTGGGCCAAGTCGATCAAGGAGGCGGTGCTCACCAAGAAAATGCCGCCCTGGTTTGCCGACCCGCGATACGGCCACTTTATGGACGATCGGCGCATGTCGGATGCCGAGATCCACACCTTGGCTGCCTGGGTCGACGCCGGAGCGCCGGAGGGCGACGCGAAGGACAAACCAGGGCCGCGGCAATTTGCCGACGGATGGAATATCCGGCCCGATCTCGTGTTCCAGATGCCGCAACCCTACAAGGTTCCTTCGCAGGGCACCATCGAATACACCTACATCGTAGTCTCCAAGCCTTTCGAGAAGGACACGTGGGTGGTAGCGGGCGAGATACGCCCGACCAATCGAGCCGTGGTGCATCACGTGATCGCGACGGTGCGGCCCAAGGGTTCCATCTGGATGAAGCCCGCGCAATTGGGTGCGGAGCCGTACGCGCCGGGGCCAAACCGCGTGCAGGATTTGATCAAGCAGGTCAAGGATAGCGGCGGGAAGGCCAGTATCGACAACGAATTCCTGGTTGGTTACGTGCCCGGAATGCAGCCCCAGCGGTTTGATATCGACCATTCGGCCAAGCTGATTCCGGCCGGCGCGGATCTTGTGCTGGAAGTCCACTACACCACCAACGGCCAGGCCACTGAAGATCAGACCAAGGTGGGACTGGAACTGGCCACGGAGCCGCCGCAGCGCCAATTCCTTTCCATCACCGCGGCGCAAACGAATTTGACCATTCCGGCGGGCGATGCCAATGCCGAGGCGGTGGCGAAGCTGACGTTCGCCCAGCCCGTCGATTTCGTTTACATGCAGCCTCACATGCATCTGCGCGGGAAAGACATGACCATCCGCAGCGTCTATCCCACGGGCGAATCGGAAACGCTGTTGAGCGTGCCGCATTACGACTTCCACTGGCAAATTGTGTACTACGAGCAGAAGCCCATTCACATGCCCAAGGGCACGCGCCTGGAACTTACAGCCCATTGGGACAATTCGGCGAACAACAAGTGGAACCCGGATCCCACGGCGACCATTCACTGGGGTGATCAGAGCTGGCAGGAGATGCTGGCGGCTCCGATGGCGGTAATCATCGATCGTAGCGTCGATCCGAAGACGGTGGTGAGCGACGGACAGTTCTCAGGCAATGCGGGTGCGGAGTAGTCTGGTAGGGTAGTGTTCCGTTCGCGCATCGCACTGGCGATTGGTTTTGGCGGACTGTTATCGATCATGGCTCTGGCCGGGATCGATGCCCTGCGGGTGCTGGGGCATTTCCGTGGCAGCGATGAACAGATCCGCCGCCGCTATCTGGCGGAAAATCATGTACTGAACGATATCCGATCCGACGTTTACGTTTCGGGCACCTACGTTCGCGATTACCCTGCTGGAACCGGAACCCGACCGGGCCGAGGACTACCGCGCCAATCTCGAACAGGTTCGCAAGCATATGGAAGCCGCGCTCGAGATGTACGGACGCCAGGTGGCTCCAGCAGGCATCGAGCACTACCGAGCGCTGCGGCGGGAGCTGACGGATTATTGGGCCATTCTGGCTCCGATATTCAACTGGGATGCCGCTGAACGACGCCGCTCGGGATACTCGTTTCTACGCGACGAAGTCTTCCCCCGGCGGCAGAGCATGCTGGCGCTTGCGGATCGCATCGCCGGCTTGAATGAACAGCAGTTGGATGCCGGGAACCAGCAAGTAGTGGCGCTGCTGGTCAGCTTCCAGACACGTCTGCTATTGACATTGATGGCGGCGCTGGCGCTAGGCCTGGGTCTGGCGTTGTTCAGCATGCGCAAAATCCTGAGTCTGGAGGGGCAGGCGCGATCGCAGTATGCGGAAGTGGCTGAAGCGCGCAGCCAGCTCAAGGAATTATCGGCACGGCTGGTGCAGGCGCAGGAGGAAGAACGGCGGGCGCTGTCGCGCGAATTGCACGATGAAGTGGGGCAAGCTTTATCGGCGGTGCTGGTGGAACTGCGCAATCTTTCGGTGGGGCTGCGAACGCGGCCGGAAGAACAATCGCAACGGCATGTGGAGACCATCAAAGGTCTGGTCGAAAGCACGGTGCGTCTGGTTTGGAATATGGCGCTTTTGCTGCGGCCCTCGATGTTGGACGACCTGGGTTTGATTCCAGCCTTGAAGTGGCAGGCGCGGGAATCGTCGAAGAGCACGATGCTGGATGTAACGGTGGCGGCCGAACTCGATTCCGATGAACTGCCCGACGAGTACAAGACTTGCATCTATCGGGTGGTGCAAGAGGCGCTGCACAATTGCGCACGGCATGCTCACGCCAGTTCGGTGCGGATCCGCGTGGAACAGGCAAAAGATCGGCTGCTTCTGAGTATTAAGGATGATGGACAGGGATTCGACGTGCTGCACACCAAAGGGTTGGGCTTGCTCGGAATTCAGGAGCGGGTCGCGCGTCTGGGTGGAACCTGCCGGGTGCGCTCCCTGCCAGGGAGCGGCCCGGAACTGTCGGTGGAATTGCCGATAACAGCAGAGACCGGGTGCGGGCGGGTCCGTGAAGCGGATTCGCATGTTGTTAGCTGACGATCACACCGTGCTGCGCCGCGGGCGTCGGCCGCGGTCTTCGGCTGCTTCTCGAAAGCCGTCCGGAATTCAGCGTGGTTGCCGAGGCGGCGGATGGGCGCGAGGCCGTGGAACAAGGGGAAGCTACGCAGCCGGACGTCGCGGTCTTGGATATCGGAATGCCCAACCTGGGCGGGATCGAGGCCGCGCAGCGCATCACTAACGCCTGGCCTCATATCGCGATCGTGATCCTGAGCATGCATTCGGACGAGAGCTATGTTCTGCGGGCCCTGAAGGCGGGCGCAAAAGGCTATCTGCTGAAGGATTCCGCGGAAGGGGATCTCATTGACGCAATTAAATCCGTGCATGCAGGGAAAACTTTCTTCAGTCCAGAAATTACGCGCATGTTGATGGAGGACTACGTGCGTGAGCTAAGGACGCGGGGAACGGAAGATAGTTATGACCTGCTCACCCCACGCGAGCGGGAGATCCTTCAGCTTTTGGCGGAATTGAAGTCGAACAAAGATATTGCACAGCGTCTTAATCTCAGCTTGTACACGGTGGAAACGCATCGTAGAAACCTGCAGGAGAAACTGAACCTGCACAGTTTCGCGGAGTTGATACTTTATGCGGTGAGGAAAGGCGTGATCTCATAACGGAGAATTCAGAATTCAGAAGCCAGAATTCAGAACTTAGGATCGGAAGCATAAGGCTCATTTTGGACATTCTGGATTCTGACTCTGAAATTCCGGCTCCTATTATGGTTCGCCTTGCGATAGGATTTTATGGTGCAGGTGCGCCCAGGGCTTTCCCGAGAACAACTTCGCGCAGAGGTGGAGAAGATCGCGTGGTATCACACCATGGATCTGGGCGGCGTGCGGACCGAAGGCCAGGTCGACACGGCTTCCGAATTACAACGGATACAGATTCCTGAGAGCCTGGCGGGCCTCACGGTTCTGGACATTGGCGCGTGGGACGGGTTCTATTCTTTCGAAGCCGAAAAGCGCGGCGCGAGCCGCGTTCTGGCCACCGACTATACGGCGTGGCGGCGCACAACGCACCCGTGGCGAAGCGGGAAGGCGGGGTTCGAGCTGGCGCGGCGAGCGCTGGATTCAAAAGTGGAAGATTTAGAGATCAATGTGCACGACATTTCTCCAGAAACCACCGGCAGGTTCGACGTGGTTCTTTTCCTGGGAGTGCTCTATCATCTGAAGAACCCGCTGGGCGCGCTGGAACGTGTGGCCAGCGTCACCAAAAAACTTCTCATCGTGGAAACGGCGGTGGATTTGATGTGGTCGAAAAGTCCGGTGATGGCGTTTTATCCGGCCACGGAATTGAACAACGATCCCACCAACTGGTTTGGCCCCAATGTGGCTTGCGTGGAAGGCATGCTGCGCGCCTGCGGATTCCAGCAGGTGCAATGTGTCTCCAAATACTCCTGGAGAGAGCGCATCGCGAGCGCGGGCATGAGGAAGATCCGAGGCACCGCACCGTTCTGGATCAACGCAAGGCGCGGACGCGCGGCATTTCACGCCATCCAGGACTGAATTGCGGCGAATCTGGAATTCAGAATCCAGTTCCGGCCTGTGTTATTTTGAATCTCTATGGTTCTGTCCGACGTGGACATCCGGCGCTACATCGCTCAGGGGAAGATCAAAATTTCGCCGGAACTGCCGCCGGAACAGTTTGGAAGTTGCTCGGTGGATTTCAAACTGGGCAACGAGTTCAACGTTTTCGAACACAGCCGCAACGCCTACATCGATTTGCGGGAGAACAAGGGCATCGAAGGATTGATGCAGAGCGTGATGGTGCCGGCGGGCGAATCGTTCATCCTGCAGCCTCGTGAGTTTGTGCTGGCGATCACCGAAGAAACGTTGGAGCTGGACGACGACGTTCTGGGGAGGCTCGAGGGCCGCAGCAGCCTGGGGCGCATCGGGATCATCGTGCATGGCACGGCAGGTTTATTCGATCCGGGCTGGGCGGGGAAAGCGACACTGGAACTGAGCAATCTGGGGCGCATGCCGGTGGCGCTGTATCCAGGGATGCGCATCTGCTCGTTCACCTTCGAGCAGCTCTCGACGCCATCGTCGGTGCCCTATCGCAAGAAGGCCGGCAGCAAGTATGCGAACCAAACGCGCCCGCTCGCAAGCCGCCTGGCGGGCGAGTTCAAAGGTTAATGGAAGCTCTTACCAGGCGTCGCGTTCTGACGCTTTCTCCGCTGCCGCCGGAGAAATGCGCGTTCGCGCTGGCACGCTATAGCCGGTCGCCCGATTCGATTCGCGATTCGCTCGACTGGGTGCGCACGCACGATTCCACGAAGTTCCTCGAGAGCTTCTATTTTCAGTACGGGCACGCATCCATTGCCGATCTCGGCCACGTGGTGCTGTGCTTGGAAGGCATATCCGAGCTGGCTGCGACAGAAATAGAAGACGAGCAGCTTTGGGACGGGCAGGCGCGCTCCTCGCGCTATCAGGATTTTTCCAAATCCGGATTCGTGACTCCGCCGGAATTCGACGCTGCGCAAGCGGCGGTCTATCAGCAAGCCGCTGGCGAGATGCTGGCGGGTTACAACGAGATTCACGCCAAGGTTTTCGATCATCTGGCGGAGAAACATCCGCGGCCGGATGCCATGAGCCCGCAAGCGTATCAGCGCAACGTCACGGCGCGAGCCTTCGATGTGGCGCGCTACCTGTTGTGCTTTGGAATTCCAACGGGCGTAGGACAAGTGACCAGCATTCGAACGCTGGAGCGTCAGGTGCGGCGATTGAAAGCCTCGGAATATGAGGAGCTGCGCAGCTTGGCGGTAGAGATTGCCGAAGCTTGTGCGGAAGAGCCGAGCCTGCGCTGGGATGTGAACGGAACGAGTGAAGCCGTGGCGCCGACGCTGGCGCGGCACCTGGATGCGGACCAGCACACTCAACGGAGCCGCGAAGATTTGCGCGCGTGGGCAGCGCAAAACTTGACCGTCCGCCAGCACCAGGCACTGCTCGAAGACGTCGATTTGCTAAAACCGAGCGAAACCATGGCCGATATCGTGGCGACGCTCCTTTATCCGGTGACGGATTGGCCTTATCGAGCGTTGTACGAGACGGCGTCTTCCTGGAGTGCGGCGCGGAGGAATGAAGTAATCGACGTAGCGTTACAATCCAGAACCGGGCGCGATGAACTGCTGCGTGGTTTCAGGAGCGCGCCCTACGCGTTCGACATTGTAATGGACATTGGCGCCTATCGCGATCTTCACCGGCACCGGCGCTGCCAGCAATTCCGTCAAACATATTCGAACACTTTGGGTTTTGAGACGCCAGACTCGATTGAGGCGGCGGGCATGGGTGAGCGCTACGCGGCTTTGTTATCACGTGCCTATAACCTTTCTGTGACATTGCCGACGCCCGGCGGTCATTATCTGCTACCGTTCGCCACCCGGTCGCGCTTTCTGTTCAAGATGGATTTTGCGGAGGCCGAGTACATGGCGCGGCTGCGATCGGGAGTGAAGGGGCACTTCAGTTATCGCAAAATTGCTTGGGAAATGAAGCAAAAGATGAGTTTGCTCGAGCCCGAGCTGGGACGGCTCATGGAAGCGACGCCGCCGTGGGTGGAAGATCCGCTGCAAAGATAATTGAAACCAAATAGCACGAGTCTGTGGGCAGACACGCCTGTCGAAAGAATTGATCTCCACGCGGTAAAACTTTCCCTGTTTCATCCATTGTTTCGTTAGAAAATCGCTGAATCCTAAGTACTTGCTCCTTTGGCAGCCCAGCTGCCTTAGGCAGTGGCAGGTTACGGCGATGGCCTGGCCTAGTTTAATCCGTGCGGTTGCGTGATGCGATCGCGAAGCGGCAATTAACCAAAGAAGGAGTTACTTATGACCCGTTTTGTTGTTGCAATGGCATCCGTCGGATTGCTCGGAGTTGCGCTCTCGTCGAGCGCCCGTGCGGATGAATGGAACAAAAAGACCGTGATGACTGTTAGCGAACCGATCCAGGTTCCCAACAAGGTGCTGCCTGCTGGCACTTATGTGATCAAACTGCTGGATTCCCCCTCTGACCGTCACATCGTTCAGATCTTCGACGCGAGCGAGACCCACCTCCAGACCACCATTCTCGCGATTCCCAATTATCGAATTCAACCCACCGGCAAGACGGTGTTCACATTCTGGGAAACGCCTCCCGGACAACCGAAGGCTCTGAGGGCGTGGTTCTATCCCGGCGACAACTTCGGCCAGGAGTTTGCTTATCCGAAGTCCGCCGCGGTGCAGATTGCCGCTGTCGCGCATCAGCCGGTGCCGACCACGGAAACCACGCAGGCCGCTGAGTTGCCGCAGGCTGAAGTAACGCAAACGCAGCCCGAGCCTCAAGAAGTGGCGCAGGCCACGCCGCCGCCGGCTCCAGTTGCCGAGCCCGCTCCGGCTCCAGAGCCAGCTCCGGTGCCCGCTCCTCAGGAACTGCCGAAGACTGGCAGCCCTTATCCGCTCATCGGTTTGGCCGGCTTGCTTTCGCTTGGTCTGTTCGCGCTGGTTCGTGCCTTCCGTTTGTCGTAATATCAAGACGATCGGAGAGCTCATGATCCGCTGCCGAGTAGTGCGTCTGGGAGTGGGTATTCTGTTGTTAACGGTGGCAGGCGCCGATGGATGGGGTCAAACCAAGACCGCCAGCATCGACGCCAAAACCGGAGAGCAGAAGGAGTTCACTCTCCAGACCACTTCGCGGCTGGTTCTTTTGGACGTGAGTGTGAAGGATGCGGCCGGAGGATTCGTTTCCGGTCTGACGAAAGATAATTTCAAAGTTTTTGAGAATGGCAAACCGCAGGAGATCAGCCAGTTTGCCGACGCCGACATCCCGGTAGCCGTGGGGATCGCGGTGGATGAAAGCGGCAGCATGCGGCCCAAGCGGCCGCAAACCATCACCGCGGCATGGGTTTTTATTCAAGCCAGCAATCCGATGGATGAAATGTTCGTGGTCAACTTCAATGAAAAGCCGCGTCGCGGGTTACCGGATGAAACCCTGTTTTCCGACAACCCCCTGAAACTGCGGGCTGCGCTGTGGCAGGGCGATCCCGAGGGCCGCACGGCGCTGTATGATGCCATCGAGATGTCGCTGCATCAGCTTGAGTTCGGAAGGCAAGCCAAGAAAACGCTAATCGTAATCAGTGATGGCGGCGATAACCACAGCACGCACAAGCTGCCGGAAGTGATGAAGGATGTGCTCTCGTCGCTGGTGACGATCTACACAGTGGGCCTCTACGACGAAGACGATCCGGAGAAAAACGAAGGCGTGCTGAAAGACCTGGCCCACGTGAGCGGGGGCGTTTTCTATCATCCTAAGGAGCTGGATGAGATCGTCCCGATCTGCCGCCAGATCGCCAAAGATATCCGCACCCGTTACACAGTAGGATACGTACCGTTGGCGGAGGGTAAGGCAGAGCGACACATTAAGGTGACGGCTTCCTCGACGGATCATCCCAAGTTGGTGGTGCGCACGCGGACCAACTACGTATTTGCGGACAAGGCGGCTGAGTCCCGATGAGAGCGCGATTGACTTGGCATGAGGGGCCGGCGCGGAATGCGAGGTCGGGACGAGTGGGCTTGCGCGCTCTGGAGTGGACTTTCCTGCTGGTTGGCCTGCTGGCCGTGGATTGTTTCGTATGGGTCAATACCAGCAGCGTCCTCTACCAGGCCTATGAGGATTGGTCTTTCGATCAGACGCTGCGGGGATTGACGCCCAGCTTGACCGGTTTCGTTCGCGACGAAGCGCACTGGTTGAGCGGCGGACGCGTCAATAGTGAGAGCGCGGAAGCGCCCAAGCCAGCGCCCCCCACCAGCCAGCCACAAGTGGCTGCGCCGCCGGGCCCGCAATCGGTGATTGGGCGGCTGGAGATCCCGAGGCTGAACCTGGCGGTCATGGTTCGCGAAGGCGCCGATGAAAGCACGCTAAGCCGGGCGGTGGGACACATCCCGGGGACAGCGCTACCCGGGAACGTCGGCAACGTGGGACTGGCAGGGCATCGCGATACGTTCTTCCGCGCGCTGCGGAACATCCGTGCCGACGACACCATCGAGATGCAGACCACGGCGGGGACGTATCGCTATGTGGTGAAATCCACTCGCATCGTGACGCCGCGCGATGTCAGCGTACTCGAGGCGTCGGGCGGCGAAACGCTGACGCTGGTGACGTGTTATCCGTTCTACTATGTGGGATCGGCGCCCAAGCGATTTATTGTGCATGCGGCACTTCTCAGAGACGCTCCGAAAGTAACGCTTAGCCCGCGGCGCCAGCGGCCGCCAAACTCCTGAGCTTAGCGGTCAGCGTGGTTCGCTTCAGGCCCAGCATTTCCGCGGCGAGTTTCTTATTGCCGCGAGTTTTGCGCAAGGCCTGCTCCAGGATGTTCCGCTCGATGCTACCCACGGTGCGTTCGAAATCAAGCCCTTGATCGGGAACAGCGATCATGCCCTGCGCGCCGCCCTGGAAGGCGATGGGATGGCGGCGAGGTGGAAGCGGAAAATCGCCCGGCAAGAGCACGCTCCGCTCGCCACTCAGCACGATGGCCTTTTCCACTGCGTTCTCCAGTTGACGGACATTCCCGGGCCAGTCATGCCCGGCCAGGCGGCTGAGCGTCTCGTGCGAGATTTGTTTCGCGGCCAGATTCTCCTCCCGGCAGATCTTCTCGATGAAATGGAGCGCCAGCGGGGGCACGTCGGAAGGACGCTCCCGCAGCGGAGGTAAGCAGATGGGAACCACGTTGATGCGGTAATAGAGATCCTCGCGGAATTTGCCTTGCTTGATCAGATCGGCGAGATCGGTATGCGTAGCGGCGATCACACGCACATCCACGCGAACGGTCTCCGAACTGCCGAGCCGCTGGAACTCGCGCTCCTGGATCACGCGTAACAACTTGGCTTGCAAAGTGAAGGGCATGTCGCCGATCTCATCCAGAAAGATGGTGCCATGATTGGCCTCCTCAAAACGTCCCACCCGGTGTCCGATGGCGCCGGTGAAAGCGCCTTTGACGTGCCCGAACAGTTCCGCCTCGAGCAGAGCTTCCGGCAGCGCACTGCAGTTCACCGCTACCAGCGAGGAGCGATTGCGGCCGCTGGCAGCGTGGATGGAACGGGCCACCAGTTCTTTGCCGGTACCTGTTTCGCCGGTAAGCAGGACGGTGGAGCGGCGCGGAGCAACTAGCCGGATCTGTTGCGCGATCTGCTGCATGGGACGGCTGTCGCCGATGAGGAAACGGCGCCACGGCCCGGATTCGGATTCCGCGGACGTGCCGCCCATCGCATTCCCGGACGATTCCTGGGCCCACTTGGAATTAGCAGCCAAGAAGAGCAAACTGGTGGCATCACCGTCGGAGTACACATGGAAGGCCCCCAGGCGCAGCAGGCGAACAACTTCCGTGGGAGAAGCGCTCGGGGCATGCAGAACCACCGGCGTTCCAGGCTGGGCCCTTTGAAACTCTTCAAGCAAGCCGGCCGCGGATGCGCAATCGGCCAGCGGCAGGCTTAGCAGCACGACGTCAAAATCCTGGACGCGAAGTAGATCGAGGCCCTCTAAGGAAGTACTTACGGTAACGGTAGACGAGAGGAGAAATTCTGAGAGAGGCTCGGAATCCTGTTCCGCGATGCACAGAACTCTGGGAGTAAGGCCCGGAGCGAGATTGGCTGGATTGAGAATGTGGAAACCTCCGACGCTCTTACATCGGTAAGAGGGCGAGAAGGGACCATTGGGAAAAGCGTTTACTCCCTGGGGGATGGTGTGCTGGACTGCCGGTGGGATCTTGACTGGTACACTACACTAGAATTTATGAACGATACCGAGCGCATGGCGCGCCCGCTTTCCGCCGTTGATCCAGAAATTTACGAGGCGATTCAGCACGAAACTGAGCGCCAACATAGCCGTTTGGAATTGATCGCGAGTGAAAACTTCACTTCCGAAGCGGTTCTAGAGGCTACTGGCTCCGTATTCACCAACAAGTACGCTGAAGGATATCCCGGTAAGCGCTACTACGGGGGATGCGAATTCACGGATACGGTGGAGACGCTGGCGCGCGAGCGAGCCAAGAAGATCTTCGGTGCTGAATATGTCAACGTGCAGCCGCACTCCGGCTCGCAGGCCAATCAAGCGGCCTACGCTGCCGTGATTCAGCCGGGCGATGTGATCCTCGGCATGAACCTGGCGCACGGCGGGCACCTCACACACGGGCATCCGTTGAATTTTTCGGGCAAGACGTATCATATTGTGCCTTACGGCGTCGCTAAAGAGGACGAGAGGATCGACTACGCGGAGCTGGCCCGGCTGGCCGAAGAAAACAAGCCCAAGCTGATCATCGCCGGCGGCAGCGCCTATCCGAGGATTATCGATTTCGCGCGCTTCCGGAAGATTGCCGATTCGGTGGGCGCGCTTCTGTTGGTGGACATGGCGCACTTTTCGGGGCTGGTGGCAGCCGGCCTGTATCCCAATCCGTGCCAATTCGCGGACATTGTGACATCCACCACCCACAAGACGTTACGCGGGCCGCGCTCGGGCATGATTCTGGCGAAGGCTCAGTATGGGGCTGCCATAGACCGGGCGCTGTTCCCGGGGATTCAGGGCGGTCCGCTGGTGCACGTGATTGCGGCCAAGGCGGTGTGTTTCCTGGAAGCGACGACACCGGAGTTCAAGGCTTACTCTCAGCAAGTGATCGCCAATGCGCAAGTGCTGGCCGAGAGTTTGCAACAGGAGGGCTATCGCGTGGTTTCCGGCGGGACCGATACGCATCTGTTGTTAGTGGATGTCTTCGCCAAGGGAGTGCGCGGAAAAGAGGCCGAGACGGCGCTGGATGAGGCCTACATTACGGTAAACAAGAACGCGATTCCATTCGACGTGAATCCACCGCTGAATCCGAGCGGCGTGCGGTTAGGCAGCCCGGCGGTAACCACTCGCGGGTTCCGCGAAGCCGAGATGCGGCAAGTGGCGGCGTTGATTGCCGAGGCATTGAACGCGGTGCAATCCGGCGGCTCTGAGACGAAAGATTCGCTTCTGGCGGTGCGGCGGCGGGTGATAGAGTTGGCGGACCGCTTCCCGCTCTATCCATGGAAGCTCGCACCAGGGAAACTTGCACCAGCCACCGCTTAGCGCTCTAGCCGCTCCCCGATGCCGCTCCGGATCGCACTCGATACGCGCCGCGTGGCGGACTTTGGCATTGGAACTTACATCCGGAACCTGGTGCGCGCGCTGGCGCGTGTGGACGATCGTAATCGATATGTGCTGATCACGACCGGACAGCCGGTTCCGGAGTTCTTCGATCTGCCGCCGAACTTTGAAACGGCATTTTTCCCCGGCGCAAAAAATAAGGGAGCCACCCCAAGCAGTCTGGCGCAGATTCGCTATGGATTGTTCCTGCGAAAGCTGGAGGCCGATCTTTTCCACATCCCGCTGAACGCCGTGCCGCTGCTGATGCCGAAACCCTATCTGGTGACCATCCACGATATGAGCACGCTGCTGTTTGCGAGCCAGCTCGGCTACCGCAACCGTCTGCGGCATTTCTATTTGCGGCGCGGGCTGATACGGGCGGATCGGGTGATGGCGGTTTCCATGGCAACCTGCCGCGACGTGGAGGCGGTGCTGGGCATCCCCGCCAACCGCATGCGGGTGGTGTACAACGCACCCGATCCAATCTTTCAAGCTCCGGGCCATCCGGCTGCGGGGCGGGTAAACGGCGAAGAATTTGGCTACGCATCCGGTTATCCCGCCGAGATCCAGCGCGTGCTGGACCGCTACCGCATTCATTATCCGTTCCTGTTATACGTGGGGCGAACCAATCCGCAAAAAAACATCCCGCGGCTGGTGGAAGCCTTTGCGGTGCTCCGGGGCGAAATCCAGGATCATCCAATCTACCGGGATTTGCGGCTGCTGATCATCGGCGATGAGATTTCCCGTTATCCGGCGCTGCGCCACGCCGTGATCCAAAGCCGCGTGGAGGACACCGTGCGGTTTCTCGGGTTCGTCCCGATCGATACTCTGCGGTCCTTCTATCAGGCTGCATCGGCATTCGTGTTCCCTTCACTTTATGAGGGCTTCGGGCTCCCACCGCTCGAAGCCATGGCTTGCGGAACCCCGGTGGTTTGCTCGAGCGTCAGCTCGCTGCCGGAAGTGGTGGGAGATGCCGCGGAAATTGTAAATCCTGAAAATGTTTTTGACATCGCGCGCGGGATGCGAGAGGTGCTGCTCGATCGGGCGCGCCGTAGCCGGATGGTCGAGCGTGGCTTTGAACAAGCGCGGCGATTCAGTTGGGAGCGGACCGCGCAGCAGGTGCTGGATGCCTACGAAGAGATTGGGTCGTCCAAGAAGCGGCCACGCTGAGGCTGCACGTCCCGATCGCGCTCACGGCCCAGCCATAAGACGCGCGCTTTCACCGCATCGCTTGATAGCTGGATGGGTTCCCAGGCCGTAGGATTGTCGAAATCGACGTCCGTTACCAGGTAGTGACAAACTGCGCCCCAACGGATGAAACGCAGCACGGCTTCCCCGTCGCGCTCGATCACATAGAGCGAATAGGGAGAGAGAGAAGGACGCTCGGAAATATTCAGCAGTGCAACGTCAGATGCCCCCTGTGTGAGGTTCATCGCTCGATCGGCGACCAGTTTCGCCATCACCAGGCCAGGCGGAACAGTAGCGGATGGAAACGGCAACGGGAAGCTGTTACGCCAGTTCACGGTGTCGGGCCAAGCTTGTCCGGGACCGATGGGCGTTGCGAGAAAAGCGACTTCGGATACTCTTTGCCGGCTGCGGCGGCGCTGGGCTTCCAGCTCTTCCATCGACGCCAGGTCGAGCAGTGAAAGGTGAAGGTATTTTAATGCCAGATCGAAGACTTGAGGTGAGAGAGTTCGAGCGCCTTTGAGCACATTATGGGCATGAGGCTGCGATATGCCAATCAGCCGAGCGAACCCTCTCTCCGTGAGCTCCCCGTTGCGAACTTCATTCCGGACGTAGGCCAGCAGTCTGAGGCGCGCGTCCTGGAAGGTCAAGTTGGCCTCTCCTCGTATTTCAGTTTGAAATAGATCCCAACGGGAATAGGTAGAAAAGGCCGATTAGGGGCATCGCAGTTATTAGATGCGGCCAAAAAGTAAAACCAAATAAAGCAATGATAGTGCGGGATTTATCGAACTCTCTCCTTAGTTGAAGAGGGATTTCCTCTTTAGCGACAGAGCCTTTTTGCGTTGACGTGACTCGCCGGGGCGCTGAGACTTGAAATCACGTCGATTGACATTACCCGGTTGCTACGCCGGGTTTATGAAAGAGAGAGAGAACGTAATGCTTTGGAACCGTTCCGAAACGCTGGCGCTCGCGGCGCCGGCGTGTAACATCTGCCTGGGCTTAGGATTGCGAATCGGCCGCCATGGGGCGACGCATCCCTGCAATTGCGTGCTACGAGCTATTTTCCGGGCCTGTTTTGACCGCTTCCGCGAATCTGTGAGCCGGGAGAAGTATATGAGCCGCGTAACGCTGGATCCGTTACCCGGCAAGGACCGCCGGGGTTCCTGGGGCCGCAAAGACGAAGAGTTTGCAGCCGACTTCTGTTTGGTCAGCAAGAGAACGCTGACGGAGGCGGAGAATCTCATTTTCAAGTATCACTTCCTGCTCGGCGCAGACTGGAAGCTGTGCTGTACCAGGCTGGGGATGGACCGCGGAAACTTTTTCCACGCCGTCTACCGCATCGAACAGAAGCTGGGCCGGGTGTTCCGTGAACTGGAGCCGTATTCGCTGTTCCCCGTAGATGACTATTTCCATGGCCCATCGAAGAACGTGTCCAGTTGCCTGGAGGATCACGTGGTGCCGATCCGCCGTCTGGGCGGGCGGGAGGTTGCAGTTCCTCGCCGGCGAACGGCTTGAGGAATCGTCATGGGGCGGCTGCAATCCCGCCTCATTCGAATTGCTTTTGGAATCCCGCGAACTGCTGCTTCAAATCCTCGAGTTCCTGACGCAGATGTGCGACTTCCGCTTCCAACGCGGCGATCCGGTCCGTGCGGGGAGGTGCGGTGGAATCGACGGCCTGTTCCGGCGCCGGGGTCGCAACGTCAGGAGCGCCCGAGAGCAGATGCGCGTAGCGCGCTTCCTTCTCCCCTGGACGCCGCGGGAGCCTGGTGACCAGCTCGGTCATGCGATCGAGAACCGTCTCCACTTCCGAAATATCGTCAAAGTGATGCATACGCTCGGCCCGCGTGCGCAACTCACCGAGAGTCTGGGGCCCGCGCAGCATCAGCTCGCAAAGAATGGCGAGTTCACGACGGCCCAGGTTCAGTTTCTCCGAGAGGCGGTGTCCGTACTTGGGGACCCGGCTTCCTGCGCCGGTGATATTCAGCAGCAATCCCTTGTCGCGCAGCGTGTAGAGGACGCGCTCGACAGTCTCCTCGTCGAAATGCACCACTGGATCGCGATTCGATTTCTGATTGCAGGCATTCAGCAGGGCATTGAGCGAAAGCGGATAGTACTCGGGAGTGGTGACCTCTTTTTCGAGAAGCGCGCCCAACACCCGCACCTCATCGAAATCCAAAGCTAAATCCATCGCTTCAGTTTGGCACGGGAGAAACGTCCGGAGGCAAGTTGAGTCACGCGGTTTGCGAATTAGATTCCGGACGGCTGGTCTCCGACAACGCAACCCTGCGGCGCATGCGCTGCGCGAATTGGGCGAATTCCTGTTGGGCTCCGCGAGCCGATACCGCAAGCTCGTTGCGTTCCCCCAGGCGCGATTCGAGCAGACCGGCGATCTCGGAAAGTTGATAGCTCAGAGTGGCCACCTGGCGGTCGAGGATTTCTATTTCGTTATGGCTTAGGGCTGATTTCATTGGATTCCCCATCTCGCTCTCTCGTACCCACAGATACAGTCACCGCCCCAACCCCAAAGGACGGCTTCTCTCTTTTTCAAAAAGCGATGTACTACTATTACCATTTCCACGGTGCATGTCCAGCCGGGTGCTGAAAAAGTTCAACGTGTGTGCTTTTGGATCGCGCGTTCTGAATCGGGACCGCGTATTTGCGGGAAGGCTTGACAGTGGCGCAAATGGACTACACTGCAAATGGACTACACTAGATACCAGTCTCGATTGACTCGAGTCCAACCCGGTTCGGCTGTTGAGCCGCCGCGATGGTAGCACCCTTCGATCCCGCCCGCCGGATAACGCGCGAGCGCGGGAATCACACGTGTAATCGTGCTTTATTGAGGTCCCGACGCGCCTTGTCGACGTCCCGAAAGGATAGGGCCGGAAAACAGCATGTCTGCACGCATTTTGCTGGTCGAGGATGAGCGGGTCACCGGCGAAGACCTGCGCGACATCCTGACCGAACTGGGATACTACGTAACCGCGCTGGTGGCCAGTGGCGCCGACGCCATCGCGCAGGCCGAGGAAAACCCGCCCGACATCGCCCTGATGGACATCCGCATCCAGGGCGAGATGGACGGCACGGCAACTGCTCTGGTGCTGCGGGAACGCTTCAACATTCCAGTGATTTACTTAACGGCGCATGTCGACAACGCAACTGTGGAGCGCGCCAAACACACTGGGCCCCTGGGCTACATTACGAAACCTTTTCAGGAAACCGCGCTGCATGCCAGCATTGAGATCGCGCTACACCGGCATCGCGAGGAGACCAAGTCTGGCGAGAAACGGGAACTGCTGGCTTCCACTTTGCGGGCCATCTCGGAAGGCGTGATTTCGGTGGACCGGCAAATGAACATCACGCTCTTCAATCCGGCGGCGGAAGCGTGGACCGGCCGGTCCATGGGAGAAGCGTTGGGACACCGGGTGGAAGACATCTTCCAAGCGGTGGCTGATCCGAGTGGAGATCAAATCAGCATGCCGTGGGAGCTGGCGTTTTCCGACGCTTCGCTGCACGATCTGCCCTCGGGCACGCTTCTGGTATCCCGGACTGGGGAGAAACGGCCCGTCAACGGTACGGTCGCTCCCATTCGCGATCATAAAGGTGCGATAGCAGGCGCGGTTCTGGTGTTTGGGCGGGCCAACGAGCATGCCCCGGATCGTCCCGCGATTTCTCCGGATGCGCGCAGCGGAATCAACCTTGGAAGCTTCAAGATGATCGCCGTGTCGTCCGCGATGAAACAGCTGCTCACTTTCGCGCGCCGCGTGGCCCAGAGCGAAGTGTCGACGGTTTTGCTGGAAGGCGAAAGTGGAACGGGTAAAGACGTTCTGGCTCAGTTCCTGCATTTTTACGGCCGCAGGCACGAAGGACCGTTCGTGGCTTTGAACTGCGCCGCGATTCCCGAGACGCTGCTCGAAAGCGAGCTCTTTGGCTATGAGAAGGGAGCGTTTACCGACGCCCGCGCGGCCAAGGCCGGCATCCTGGAGATGGCATCCAGCGGATCCATTTTCCTGGATGAGATAGCCGAAATGCCGCTCACCGTGCAAGCCAAGATGCTGCGCGTTCTGGAAGAGCAGTGTTTCCGGCGGCTGGGCGGAGTGCGGGACATTCAAGTGGATGTGCGGGTAGTGGCGGCCACCAATCGCAAACTGACAGACGTGATCGAGCAAGGCAGGTTCCGGCTGGATTTGTACTACCGGCTGAACGTGATTCAGGTGTCGCTGCCGGCTCTGCGAGAGCGGAGGGAAGATATCCTGCCATTGGCTGAGCATTTCATTCACATCTACAACGGCAAATTCAAGCGCAACGTTCAGGGGCTGTCGCATACCGCGGCGGCCGCGCTGATGTCGCACGCCTGGCCTGGAAACGTCCGCGAGCTGCGCAACGTGGTGGAGCGCGCCATGGTGCTGGAGGAATCCGATCGCATCCAGAGTACCAGCCTGTATATCGCGACCGATGGCGGCGCCCTCGGCGGCACCGGCGCTCAGCACGCGGAGGCACCCGAGGCTCCCTTTCAAGCCAGCTTGGCGGAAGCCGAAAAGAACCTCGTGATGAAGGCGCTGCAGAAGGCCGCCGGCAATCAGACGCGCGCGGCAGTGCTGCTGGGCATCACTCGCGATACTCTGCGTTACAAAATGAAGAAGTTCAATCTGCGCTAAGTCAGAAGTAAGAGGTCGGAAGCGAGGTTGCCAGAGTAACGTAACTGAAAGTCCCGCCTCGGGTCTATCCTGTAGATTGATATATCGCAAGCTAGGCAGAACAGGGGAACGCGTCTCCGCGATCGGGCTGGGAGGATTCCATCTCGGCTTCGTGAAGGATTCCAGCGAGGCGGGCCGTCTGGTCCGGAGCGCCATCGAGCGGGGCATTAACTTTCTCGACAACTGCTGGGACTATCATGACGGCGAGAGCGAGCGGCGCATGGGAGCGGCTCTGCGCGACGGTTATCGCGACCAAGTGTTCTTGATGACCAAGTTCGACGGGCGCACCAAGAAATCCACGGCCAGGCAGATCGATGAATCCCTGCAGCGCCTGGAAACCGATCACGTGGATCTGATCCAATACCACGAGAACATCCGCCTGGAGGATCCGGACCGCTTCTTCGCACCCGATGGGCCGCTCGAAGCTTTGCTCGAAGCGAAGAAGGCCGGCAAGATCCGGTTCATTGGAT
>JBEKLB010000119.1:0-15503 GCA_050010415.1 Bryobacteraceae bacterium
ATATCGAAATCGTAATCGGCGGTTAGGTTCTTGGGCGTGGATCCCAGGTCCACCGCCGTCACGAAAAGGTCCGGCTGGCTGTACGAACGCTGGACCACGCCCTCGCCTCGGTTGATCTCACCCACAAACGCCAGACGCCTGCCATCCGGGCTCAGCGAAAGCGCATAAATCGGACCGTCCAGGCCAGCCACTTTGCGGATCTCTCCGCCGCTCGAGTTCACCTCATAGATCGCTCCCGCTGGTGGTTCGTAATACGATTCCTTCACCCGGTCCGACGTAAAGTAGAATTTCGACCCATCGCGCGACCATGTGATCTCGTCCTCGCTGAATGCGCCCTGGGTAATTTGCCGGGCCTTCTGCGGCGGGTCCGTAACTCGCGGCACGTCCACCACCCAAATATGATTGGGCCGGTCCGGGTCAATGTAGCCCGCGCCGTTTTCCCGATATACCGCGCGAGTGATGACGCGAACGTCGCTCTCCGGCGCCGCATCATCCTTCTTCTTTTCGAAATCCTTGGCCAGTGTGGGCGAGCTAAACGCGAGCGAGTGTCCATCCGGCGACCACACCTCATCGCCCGCGCCTTTCGGCATTTCCGTAAGCTGCCTGGCTTCCCCGCCCTCCATCGACAGCAAGTAAATCTGCGGCGGCTCCGGCTTGCCGTCCTTCTCAATCGCGCGCAAGAACGCAAGCAGTCTGCCGTTCGGCGACCACTGCGCGCCGGAATCGTGCGGTCCCGACGTCAACTGGCGCCCCGGCCCGCCCGAGGCTGGGGCTATCCACAGCGCCGTCTCGTAGTTATCGTGCTTGGCCGTGACTTTCACCAGCGTGTAAACAATCTTCGATCCGTCCGGCGAAATCTGCGGATTGCCAATCCACTGGAACGCGTACAGATCGTTCTCCGTGATCGGCCTTTTCGCGTCCGCGGCAAACACCGCCGCGGCGATTAAAATCATTGCCCATCGCGATGTCATTGGCGTGCCTCCACTAGAATCCAACAATAGCGGCTTTTGCATCCCAAATCAAAATGCTCTTCATGCAGCAGAATAGAACTGTGACGCCAGGGTCTCAGGCCATTCAAGGCATGCTGGAGAATGCTCTCGGAAACCACCGCGCCGGGCGCCTAGCCGAGGCTGAAGCAATTTACCGCGAGATTCTGACAAGCGACGCCAATCACGCGGACGCGTTGCACTTACTTGGGATGATCGAGCAGCAGCGCGGGCAGCACGAGACGGCTGTCTCGATGATCCTCAAGGCGATTGCGATCAACCCCAATGTCGCCGCATTTCATTCGAACCTTGGCACGGTATTTCAAGCTCAGGGCAGGCTGGAAGAAGCCGGCGCATGTTTTGAACGCGCCTTGACTCTGAAGCCGGACTGGGCCGAGGTTCATAGCAATTTTGGCAACATCCTGCATGCTCAAGGCAAGCTGGGCGAAGCCGCTGTCTGCCAGGAACGAGCGCTAGCTCTGAAGCCAGATTTCGCCGAGGCCTTCTCTAACCTGGGCATCGTTCGCCAGGCGCAGGGCAAGCTGGCTGAGGCTGTGGCGTGCTATGAACGTGCGCTGGCCCTCAAGCCGGAGTACGCCGATGCCCACAACAATCTCGGCACGGCTTTCCTGGATCAGGACAGAATTGACGAGGCCGTGATGCATTACGAGCGTGCGCTGGCCCTCAAGCCCGATTTTGCTTCGGCTCACAACAATCTGGGCAACGCGCTCGCAAGGCAGAATCGGACCGAAGACGCCAAGCTGCACTATGAACGCGCCCTCGCGCTCAAGCCCGATTATGCCAACGCCCACAATAATCTCGGCAACGTCCTGAAGGAGCAGGGTAAGTTCGGCGAGGCAACGGCACACTACGGACGGGCCATTGCCCTTCAGCCGGATTAC
This sequence comes from Bryobacteraceae bacterium, assembly GCA_050010415.1. Lineage (GTDB taxonomy): Bacteria > Acidobacteriota > Terriglobia > Bryobacterales > Bryobacteraceae > Palsa-89. Next base: position 1,889 of record JBEKLB010000119.1, read on the forward strand.
GCGGAGGCGCATTTAAATCGATCGGACATCAAATCCTTCGAGCGCGGCGACGCCGATCTGGCAGCGCTCGAAGCACTCGCTCACAGCGACTTGCCGGCGGACAAGGCGATGTATATTCACTTTGGTCTGGCGAAGGCGCTGGATGATGCTCGGGATTACGCGCGCGCCTTTGATCATCTGCTCCAAGGCAACAGGCTCAAGCGCCGGCAGGTGGATTATCGGGAAACGCAGGCTCTCGAGCTCTTCGCGCGCATTCGCACGGTATTCGACAACAGCCTGCTCGATCGCAATCAGAGCATGGGCTGTCCCTCATCAGCTCCCGTTTTCGTGCTTGGAATGGCGCGTTCCGGTAGCACTCTCGTGGAGCAGATCCTGGCTGGCCATCCGCAAATCCACGCCGCGGGCGAGCTGACGATTCTCGAAAAGATGGAGCATCGCGGCTTTCCCGAATCGGTCGCGAATCTCGACGGACCGGCTTTGCGCGGACTGGGCGAAGCTTACCTTTCCCGCTTGCCGAATGTCGCGAGCGGCATCACTCGTATCGTTGATAAGCTACCCGGCAACTTCCTGCGCATCGGCCTGATCCGCCTGATTCTTCCGAACGCCAGAATCATCCATACCATGCGCGATCCCATCGACACTTGCCTGTCCTGCTATTCGAAACTCTTCACCAGCGGTCTTTCGTTTACCTACGATCTGGCGGAGCTGGGCCGCTACTATCGCGGTTATAGCGAACTGATGGCGCACTGGCGATCCGTTCTTCCGCCCGGCGTCATGCTCGACGTCTCTTACGAGAATGTGGTCGACGATCTGGAAGGCCAGGCGCGGCGGCTGATCCACTTTTGCGGCCTGCCCTGGGACGATCGCTGCATCGCCTTCCATCGAACTGGCCGGCCAGTCAGAACGGCCAGCGCCGTCCAGGTCCGCCAACCGCTGTTTCGCAGCTCACTCGATCGCTGGCGCCATTACGAAGCCTTCCTTGGCCCGTTACTCGCTGAACTAGGACGGCGGTAGATCCACTCCGGCCGCCATGTTGCCTCGATAAACGGTGAGTCCGACGTGATTGAGGCGGCTGGTGTAGTCCACCCAGATCTCGCCGCCCATGTCGGTCCATCGCCGGCAAAAACTAAAATCCTCGCTGAGATAAAAACCAGTCACTTTGTCGATCATGCAATTGAACAACGCAGAGCGCCAAGGGCTACCGGCCAATGGATCGCTGCCCCGATGCTCGTGCGTGTAACGCAGCTCCGGATAGTGTTGGATCATGGCCTCCAGCACGGACCGACGGATCATGAGAAAACCCGTGCCCGCATAGCGTGACCTTACGAAGCCGCTACGAACCACCATCTCCGTTCCCGGCTCCCGCTCCACCACGTAAGACAGCGTGGCGGATTCGAGCGGGCTGCGCCCCGCTTGCACTGCGCCGGCCATCTGGTCCCAATTGATCTGTTTTACGGGATAAACTGCCGCAGTAACGTCGGCGTCAAACTCGAGGAGTCGGAACACTTGCTCCGGTTCGAAACCGATGTCGGCGTCGATAAACAGCAGGTGCGTCGCGCTGGGATTATCCAGAAAATGGCAAACAATGGTCTGCCTGGCCCGGGTAACGAGCGCGTCACCGGCCTGCAGCAGATAATTTAAGTTCCAGCCGCGTTGCGTAAACGCCTTTTGAAGCTTGAGGAGAGAGACCGCATACAACCAGCTCACCTGGCCACCGAAGCAGGGCGTGCCGATGGTGAGGGAATAAGGACCGGGCGTGCTTGGCATGAAGGAAGATGCTCGTATTGTAAGCCAACTCTGTTTTCACTTTTGACAAACACTTACAGGTCCGGGGCCTCCGAGATCGGTCTTTACTTTTGAGGAGACATCACATGAAAACCATAGGCGCGAGCATTCGCTGCCTCATCGCATTGTCAGCGCTCACCCTTTGGGTGAGTTTCGCGGCCGATATCGACGGGAAATGGACCGGCCAGGTCCAGGGGAGAAACGGCCCGCAGAGCCAAAGCATCATGCTCAAGGCGTCCGGCAATACGCTGACGGGCAGCATTGAAGGAGGCCGCGGCGGGCCGGTCGAAATTACGAATGGAACAATCGACGGCGCCAATCTTTCCTTTTCCGTAGTCCGTGAGTTTGGAGGTAACAAAGTTACTCAGGACTACAAGGGCACATTTTCGGGAGGCGAGCTGAAACTAACCGTTTCGGGCGGGCGCGGCGAACCCCGCGAAGTGACTTACAAGAAGGAATAGCACTCGAGCTCTGGCTCCGCGCACAGTCACGACGTTACAATGAAAGCATCCGCTTCGGTTGGATGGTTGTGTCTATGCGCCTGTGGATTGCTTTCTTGATTTTTGTTGTTGCGGGCGTGGCGGCTACGGCCACCGCGTCTCCGGATGTTGTGCGCCGGGCGAGCGCTCTTTATCAACGCACTGAGTATGAGGGTTCGCTCCGTATTTTGGAGGAAGATCCCACGCCCGATGGCGCCGCTTATCTCCTGAGCGGCAAGAATTATTTCATGTTGGGCGACTATAAACGGGCCACCGATTTCTTTGAGAAGGCCGTCGTGCTTGCTCCCAGCAGTTCGGAATATGAGCTTTGGCTTGGCCGGGCCTGGGGACGCCGCGCGGAGACCAGCGGCTGGCTGATGGCCGGAGTGCATGCATCCAGGGCACGCCAGTGTTTCGAAAAGGCCGTTGCCTTAGACCCACACTACAACGAAGCCAAGAATGACCTGTTCTCTTTCTACCTCGCCGCGCCGGGTTTTCTGGGCGGAGGAATCGAAAAGGCCGAGGCTATCGCGAAGAGCATTGAAAACGAACGGCCTCCGGAATCGAATTTTGAAGAAGCGCAAATCGCCGAACATCGGAAAGACTATGTCGCTGCGGAGGCTCATCTGCGGCGTGCTATGGAACTGGCGCCCTCCGAAGCCGGTCGCATCGTGGATCTGGCGCGATTCGTCGCCAAGCGCGGGCGTCTGGCCGAAAGCGATGCGCTGTTTGAACAAGCCAGAAAGCTCGCACCCAGCCTCCCCAGGCTAGCCTTTGCGCAAGCCCGCGTGGACATCGAAAACCATCGCAACCTGGAGCGGGCGCGTGGATTGCTGCAGCAATATCTGCACGCCAACCTGACTCCGGACGACCCTCCCCGGCAGGAAGCCGAAAAACTCTTGCAGCACGTGGGCGGATGAAGACTTTCACTGGGCGCTCCGGCGCCGTTCTGAAGACTTACTCCATTCTGCTGTTCTTCCTGGCGCTCAAGGCTGCGGGAAATTCCGCGATGGCGTGGGGCATGAAGCAGGTTCCCGAGAGAATGTCGATGAATCCCGCGCTCTATCTGCGCGCCATGCTGAACCCTTTCGTGGCGATGGGAATCGCCGCGCTGATCCTGGCTCTGCTCATACGAATGGCGCTGCTGAGCCTGGCCGACCTGAGTTTCGTCCTTCCCGTTACAGCCGTCGGGTATGTGATCTCGGTGTATCTCGGAAAGGCGCTGCTGAACGAGACCGTCACTCGTCAGCGGTGGCTCGGAACGCTGCTGATCTTTGCCGGCGCCATTTTGGTGGGATCAACTTCGCGAAACACCACTCAGGAAGGCGCGAAATGAAGTGGGTTCTGGTGGCTGCGATCGTATTTGCCACGGTGCTGGGCGATCTGCTGCAGAGTCACGAAATGAAGCGTGCCGGCGAACAATCGGTGAGCGCGCGTGGGCTGGCGCGATTGTTGCACGTCATCGCCCAGCGCCGATTGCTGATTCTGGGCATTGCCTGCAACGCAGTGTCGTTCTTCTCGTTCATGGCTTTGGTGCAAACCGAGCCGCTGAGCTTCGCCGTGCCGGCTTCGTCCGCCAGCTTCGTTTTGGAGACTTTGCTCGCCAAGTTCGTTTTGCACGAGCGTTTGGGCGCGCGGCGGGCAGCCGGAGCTCTGGCCGTCCTGGCCGGCGTAGTGCTGGTCGGCGGCTAGGGAGTGGTTTCAATCAACCGGGACTTGAAGCCAGGCCGATATTACCACTATGATTGATCATTGAAATGCGGGAGGCGAAGAAAAAGAAGCCGCTAGGCGCCGCAGCGCCGATGATCGCTGTGGACCGCAAAGGCGAGAAGCCACTGCACCGCCAGATCTACGACGCGTTGCGCGGCATGATCCTGGAACGCAGACTGCAGCCCGGCCAGCAGATACCATCCACGCGAGCTTTAGCGGATCAACTGGGAATTTCGCGCATTCCGGTGCTCGGCGCCTACTCTCAACTGCTCGCCGAAGGGTACATCGAAAGCCGGTCCGGCGCTGGCACTTTCGTAACGAGTTCTCTTTCCGATCAGTTCCTCGGCGCGCGGCCTGCTGTAGTAGCGCCAAGCGTAGTGAGCGATCAAGCCACCGACGCCATATCCCGCGTCTCCCGGCTTCTGCCTTTGGAAGGAACGCCCTGGTTCCGAGGCGCGGGCGCTTTCAGTGTCGGACAGATCGCCTACGATCATTTTCCGTTTCGCGTCTGGTCAGACCTGGTGACGTACCATGCGCGCAGAGTGCGCGCCAGTTCGATGAACTACGCGGACCCCATGGGGTCGGAGGAATTTCGCGAGGTGATCGCAGCGTATCTTCGAACCGCTCGCGCCGTTCAGTGCGAGGCCTCGCAGATCATGGTGGTCAACGGTTCGCAACACGGGATCGACCTGTCGGCGCGCGTTCTGCTGGACCCTGATTGTTCGGTCTGGATCGAAGAGCCCGGCTATGTATTTCTACGGCACGCCCTGATGCTTTCCGGTTGCCGGCTGGTTCCCGTCCCGGTGGACAACGAGGGTTTGGATGTTGCGGCCGGCGTGAAGCTATGCCGGGATGCGCGCGTAGCTTACGTCACACCATCCCATCAATATCCGTTGGGCGCCACCATGAGCGCCGCGCGCCGCTTGCAGCTGCTCGAATGGGCGCATAGCGTGGGCGCGTGGATTGTAGAGGACGACTATGACAGCGAGTACCGCTATGAAAGCATGCCGGTGGCGTCCATGCAGGGGCTCGACCCCGGCTCGCGGGTGATTTACATCGGCACTTTCAGTAAGACGCTGTTTCCATCCCTGCGCCTTGGCTACCTCGTGATCCCCCCCGCACTGGTGGGCCGCTTTCTCGCAGTTCGGCAGACCAACGATCTATCTCCGTCCCATCTTTATCAGGCGGCGCTCGCTGATTTCATTACTGGCGGTCATTTCACGCGGCACGTCCGCAAGACCCGCCAGTTGTACGCGGAGCGCCGGAATGCGCTCGCCGAGGCGCTGCGGAAGGAATTCAGCGACGAGATAGAACGCTCCCAAATGAAAATCCTGGGCGCGGAAGCCGGTATGCATTTGGTGGTCACGCTTCCGCCGGGAATGTCTGACCAAAAGATATCGGCCCGCGCCGCGCAGGAGGGTCTGTGGCTGTGGCCCCTTTCCGCCGCTTACGCCGGCTCCGATGTTCGCCAGGGCTTCATTCTCGGCTTTGGCGGGACAAAAGCATCTGAAATGCCTCATCAAGTGCGGCGTATGCGCAAGGCCATGCGCGCCGAAAGTGGCTATCGAGCACGGACGCAGAGTGGTCATTGAGTCCTGACTCATGGCACCGTACTATTAACTACTGCGAAAATCCTTGTTACCGGTTTCGGCCGGTTGTCGATTACCCTCGCACAAATCCTGACGTGAGTTAAGCCGCGCGGCTGCGTTAGCCGGCTCGCTTTGCGCTTTTAACTACCTCGCAATGTCTGCGAACTTCCGGAAGTCACGGTCAATCTTGATCGAGGAGAACGATTATGGCCAATCGACAGACACGAGTTCTTTGGGCGAGCGCGTTTTTCGCGTACCTGTTCTTGCCAGTCAGCCTGATGCAAAGCGTGTGCTACGCGCAATCTACCTTTGCCGACATCCGCGGGACCACGCGCGATCCGGCCGGCCTTTCACTTCCTCAAGCGGTGGTTACGCTCCGCAATTTGGATGAGAACACAACACGATCCGCGATAACAGACGACAGTGGAGGCTATTTGTTCGAAAACCTCAAGCCCGCTCGTTACGAAGTGTCCGCCTCCAAAACGGGATTCTCCGCCTCCTCTACGGCCACCATAGAACTCACCGCTCGTCAGAGCGCCCGCATAGACGTGACGTTGTCGATCGAGAGCCTGCAGCAAACGGTTAACGTGGAAAGCTCGGCGGAGCAGATCAATACCGAGAACGCAACGGTTGGCGATACCAGGGGCACTGACCAATTAGTGCAGATGCCGCTTAATTTCAGAGCCCAGACTACCAGTCCGCTGGCTGCTTTAGCGCTTTCTCCCAGCATCGTCACCGATAGCCAGGGGAACATACAAGTGGGTGGCGCTACTTACTCTATGACTGGTTATTCCGTCGACGGAATCTCCACGGCCAATGTCACCGCCAACGGCTCTCTACAGAACGCCTACCCGTCGTCAGAAGGGCTGGCCGAACTCAAAGTTACGGCGTTCAACAACAGCGCTGAATTTTCGCAAGTGGCCGACATCACATTCATTACCAAAAGCGGGACTAACCTGTTTCACGGCAGTTTGTTCGAATATCTGCAGAACGACGTTCTTGACGCGACCATTCTGAACTTCACTTCCAAGGCGCCCAAACGATTCAATACGTTTGGGGGCAGCCTGGGCGGACCGGTGACCATTCCACATTTGTACAGCGGCAAGGACAAGACATTTTTTTACGTCGATTACGAGGGGAATCGCCGCAGAACGGCAACTCCGGAGCAATATCTTGTGCCGACGCTGGCGGAGCGAAATGGGGATCTGAACGGGCTTCCGATCATCAGTCCCACAACAGGTCAACCGACCAATGTTGCCATCAATCCGTACAATGGAACTCCGTTTCCGAACAACACCATTCCGGCATCAATGCTGAATCCTGTGGCGCTGAAGTTGCTCAATGGATATTATCCGCTGCCCAATGTCAGTGGCTCCGGGAGCGGCTACAACTATGAAACGCTGCAACCGATCCCTTCCAACACCAACGGCTTTGACGGCAGGTTGGATCACTACATCACGTCGAACCAGCAGATCTACGCCCGTTTCAGTTGGAAGAACCTGCTCTCGGACACAGGTCAATTGGGCCTCCCAGCGAATCCTCTGCTGCCGAACGATATCAATGTGGAACATGACCGAAGTCTCATCGTTTCCTATAACTACACCATTACTCCCAAGATGGTGAACGAGTTTCGCTTCGGTTTTACGAATAGCCTAATTAACACTAGTTTTCCAATCCAGGGCGCAACGGCCGACAACTCACTCGGTTTAACCGGCATCAGTTTCGCCAATCACCCAAGCACGGGAGCGTTTCCAACCTTCAACTTCTCCGACGGCACCGGCTTTACGCCGATCGGCCGAGACAAGGACGGGCCGGGCCAGTCGAAGACCATGCAGTTCACCGACAACCTCAGCCGTACCATGGGCAAGCACACCCTACGCTTGGGTATCGATGCCCGCCGGGTGTTCTACGAGACCGTGGTTCGATGGGGACAATCCGACGATTTTGGCGCCTTTACATTCAACCAGGGCGTTTTCACGGGCAGTTCATTCGGAGATTTCCTGCTGGGAGCGCCGAACACGGATTTTATCGTGGCAAGCAGTCCCAACACGAACGAGCCGAGCGTTCAATGGGGGATCTACGCCCAGGATCAATGGCAGGTAAACGATCGTCTGACGGTGAACTTCGGGTTGCGATGGGAAGTGCTTCCGGAATTTACGGAGAACCAAGGCGATATCGCCAACTTCGACCCGCGCAACGGCGATATCGTGGTTCCTGACATTCTCTTGAACAAAACCGTACCCTCCAGCCCGCTGCTGCAGGCCAACTACAACGCGTTTCTGGTCTCCTTCAATGCTTGCAGTCTCCCCACCAGGAACATGTCGCTCCCTTGCACCAATGTGGTCACCGCGAGCCAGGATCACTTATCTCAGAGCCTGCGGAACACTTACTGGGGTGATTACGATCCGCGCGTCGGCATCGCCTTCCGGCCGTTTCGAGATAACAAGACGGTCTTCCGGGCCGGCTTTGGGATTTTCACCCAGACGCCTTTGGGCCAGTTGGCTTACGACTTTCTCGGCATCCCGCTCGGGGCCCCTTACACCTATTCGAACAACAACGGCGGCGTGCCGCTGTTCACTTTTCCGCAAACGTCCCCTGCTTCCACAACCGCACAGTATGGAGGGACTGGGCTCTACGATGGCATGAGCCCGAATTTCAAGGATCCTCAAACCGCGCAATGGAATGCCACCATCGAACGCCAGTTGACATCTTCCCTGGCGGCGCGAATCACCTATTCGGGGATGAATTCGTACCGCATGAACGTGAAGGAGGACTACAACGCCCTCCCGCCAAGCAAGCAGCCCTATGTACCCAGTCCCTACGTCGATCCACGCGCGCCCTATCAGAACTGGGACGAGATCAACTATAGCGCGAACGCGGCTTTCTCAAACTACCAGGGGCTCACTCTGGACGCGACCCAGAGGCTGTCTCATGGGCTTTACTTCCAGGCCAACTACACTTGGGCGCACAACATCAGCGACGCGCAGGGCGACGCTCCCGGCGGCTTTACCTCGGAAAACCTCTTGTTCACGCCTTCCTACGATCAGTTTGACCTGCGAGCCGCTCGTGGTAATGTGGCGGGTATGCCTCGGCAGCGCTTCTTGCTGACGGGCACATACGAGCTTCCATTTGGTAACGGTCGCGAGTGGTCCAGCAAGAACAGGTTCGTCAACGGAGCGTTGGGCGGCTGGAACGTGAACACCGTGACTCTGATCCAGACTGGGCCTTACCTGACGCCCACCATTAGCCCCACCGAGGATCAATCCAACACCGGAATCATCGGCCGCGGCGGCATCACTGCGCGGCCCGACGCAGTCGGAAATCCCTATTCGGGGGTCGGGGGTGATCTTTTGTGGAACATCAATGCATTTGCGCCAACACCCGCCGGCGCCGGACGAATCGGTAATGCGGGCGTTGGCATTCTGGAGGGTCCTGGGACCATCGCAGTGTCGGCGGGGCTGTCGAAGATTTTCCCGGTACGGGAGCGGCTTCGGTTTCGCTTTGAAGCGACCTTCACCAACGCTTTGAATCACACCAACTTCGCGCCGCCGGCCGCCGATATCAGCAGCCCTTCGACGTTTGGCGTTCTGCAATCGGCGCAGACCGCTGGACAGGGTGGCAATCGAACCGGACAGTTGGCGCTGCGTATGGATTTTTGAGCTGCACAATCTACTTTCGACTACTAAGGAGATGGGATGGCCATTTATCAGAGCATGCAGAGAGTTCGATTCTCGAGCCCGGACGGCTACGAGAAGTTCAAGTTGCTCTTTGGAGAAACGCGCAACCAGCTAAAGACGTTGCCAGGGTTCTTGCACCTCACCTGGTGGGTGCACCCCAAGGATCCCTCCTGGTACAACGAGGTCAGTTTCTGGACCGGCTATGAGGCCCTCAAGGATTGGCACATGAACACCTACCATAAAGCAGCCAAGGAGTGGGCGGTGCGCAGCGGCGCCATCATGGAGGACATCATCACCAACTTCGAATTGAAGAACACACGCCTGATTCGCGTGTGTCCCTGCTGCGCCCTGATCACGGACAAGGCTTACGATCTTCATCAGGAGCAAAAGGCGCTGGCGGAGCGTTGTCCGAAGTGTGGGTTCCAATTTCCAGTGATGCCGGAGACTTCCGACAGCACGGCGGTGTTCAAGGATGTCGAAGTGCCGGTACTGGCGAACACGTTGGGCGACTAGCTCTCGACCGTCGGTAGCGCGTACTCCTTGAACTGCTCGCGCAGCGCTCGTTTGTTGAATTTTCCGACGCTTGTTTTGGGCACCGCTTCGATGAACACAATTTCGTCCGGCAGCCACCATTTCACTACGCGCGAAGAGAGAAAATCGAGGATTTCTTTTTTCGTCAAGAGGTTTTTATACTCGGGCCGCGCTGCGATGCAGGCCATGGGGCGCTCCTGCCACTTGGGATGAAACACGCCGATGACCGCCGCTTCGGCCACCTTGGGATGCGCCATGATCGCATTCTCCAGGTCGACGCTTGAAATCCACTCTCCGCCGCTCTTGATCAAATCCTTGGTGCGGTCCATGATTTTGATGTAGCCTTCCGAATCCACGGTAGCCACGTCGCCGGTGCGAAACCATCCATCCATAAACGCACGATCGGGATCCGGATCGTGGTAATAGCCGCCAGTCACCCAAGGTCCCCGAACCTGCAGTTCGCCCATGGTTATCCCGTCCCAGGGTTGTTCGTTCCCTTCGCCGTCCACGATGCGAAGATCGACGCCCGGCAACGGAATACCATGACGAGACATGACATCGAAAAGCTGGTCTTCAGGCAGCGATTCCATGGACGCCTTCAGGCATGTGACCGTGCCGATGGGAGTGAGCTCCGTCATGCCCCATGCCAGCATCAGGCTGATCCCGTATTTCCTGTAGTAGAGTTCCACGAACTGGCGCGGTAGCGCGGAGGCTGCCACCACGATGCTGCGGATACTGGATAGGTCACGTGGGTAGGATTCCAGATAGCTATAGAGCGTCATCCATAGCGTGGGGACGCCGGCGCTAAAGGTCACGCGTTCCTGTTCGATCAGCATGGCGATGTCTGCCGGTTGCAGCTGACGGCCGCTGAAGACCAGACGCGAGCCAGTCATCACCCCAGCGAACGGGATGCACCAACCGTTGGCATGAAACATCGGCACCAGTTGCAGGATCGTGTCTCGCTCACTCAGTGCGAACACGTCGGCCATGCAGGTTGCGTAGCTGTGCAAGAACAACGAACGATGGCTATACACGACGCCCTTGGGATGGCCGGTCGTACCCGACGTGTAACAGGTGGCCGCCGCGGCATTCTCATCCAGCTTGGGCCACGGATAGGGAGCGGCGGGCGCCGATGCAAGAAGCGTCTCGTAATCGAGCGCATCGGGAGACGGCGACCCGTCTTCAGGATTCGGCACGACAGGATCACTTAGCACGACGATCTTGCGAACCGATTTCAATTCATGGCGGATAGCGTCCAGAATCGGCAAGAGTGACGAGTCCACAAAGATCACGCTGTCCTCGGCATGATTTGCGATGAATGCCAACTGATCCGCCGCGAGGCGAAGATTCAACGTATGAAGAACCATCCCTGCGCAGGGAATCGCGAAATACAACTCCAGATGACGGTAGCTATTCCAGCACAGCGTCGCCACCCGATCGCCCTCATGGAGGCCGAGCTCCTGAAGCACGTGCGCCAGCCTGTGTACTCGCAGGTAGAAGTCGCGATAGGTGTAACGGTGCATCGAGCCGGAACCTGACCCGCCTGATACCCGACTGGCAATTTCCTGGCGAGGGTAGATTTTGGCCGCCCGCTCCAGAATGTGCGTAAGCGTTAGCGGATAATCCATCATCAGGCCGGTCATGAAGTACCTCCCGCGCTCGCCGCGCCCGGCTTATTTCTTGGTGAAAATCGACAGATCCACCGCATCCGCCATCGCTTGATAGCCTGCGTCATTGGGATGCAGATGGTCGCGAATATTGTAGTCAGCGCGGATGGTCTTAGGGTTGGCTGCGTCGCGTGTCACCATATCAAAATCGATCACGGCATCGTAAGCGCCCGAGCTCCGAATCCACTGGTTCACCGCCTGACGCAGGGTCTCGCCTTCCACACTGTAGTAAGCCGCGCCTTCGTAGGGCGTGAGCGTCGCGCCGGCCACTTTGATTCCGTGCAGATGGGCGCGTTCGATCAGTTGCTTGTGCGCCCCGATCAGATCGTCGGCGGTAACGGCATCCGCGGGTGCGCCGCGCGAGCTGATTCCTATGTCGTTGATCCCTTCCAGCACGATGATCCACTTCACGCCAGGCTGGCTCAAAACATCACGGTCAAAACGTGTCAACGCGGAAACGCCGGCGCCATCCGCCAGCAGCCGGTTCCCCGAGATCCCCTCATTGACAATCGCCAGGTGTGCCGTTGCCTTGTTCGCCGCCAGCCGCTGCGCCAAAAGGCTGGGCCAACTGTGGTCCGTTTCCGGCGTCGAAGTGGCGCCGTCGGTTATGGAATCGCCAAAGGCCACGATCAACCCAGCCTTCTCTGGCGCGAGGACATCGATCGCCGACAGCCAGAACCAGGATTGCCGCGTGGTTGCATCTGCAATGGAGGGAGCGCCCGAAAAATCGCCTTCTTTCGAAATGTACGTATTGTGCAGGCCCGTCAGATGCGTGGTGGGCGCGGGCGCGTCCCCGGGAACATAGACGCTGACCGCGACGTCCGCTAACTTCGGGACTTCCAGGTCCACCGGATCGCTTGCAATATCGGCGCCCGCCGGAATGGTGAACGACGGTTTACCGCTGAAGGTGAGCGCGCGATCCGATCCCGCCACAATCGCCGACTCCTTGTCGCGCAGGGCAATGTGTGCGGCGCCAATCCGCAGCGGCGCGGAACCGAACGAATTCGACAAGTGAACCACCACCCGGCGGCCGCCGATGCTGGTGCGCGCGATCATCCGCACCGTCTGATTGTTGAAGGCAGGCGGCGCGGGGAAAATGGGAGGCGGGTTGGGCGTTGCCGAATTCGGCGCGCTCGGAGCAGCCGCGGGTCTTGCCACCGGAAAGTTCATTCGCGGAGCCTGCGGAGAAGCGGCCCAGGTCGCGACCCAATGATCCTCGGCGAACATGGCCGGAACCAGCCCGGCTACCAGAAGTCCCACTCTAAAAACTTTGTTCATTGATAACCCTCCCACGTACTTTACATCAATCTCCGGAGCGCGCCGAAGCCACCGGCACCAGGCGCCCATCCCGGATATGATAATCCGCGCCGCGCCACCGAATGCTGTTGCGTCCGAAACTGGTCAGCCAAATGGCAAACGCTACCGCGTCCCAAACCGGAATGAGCAGCATTTGTTTCCACAAGCCTGGCTGGCGCAATCCATGTATCCCGATGATCCAGGTCATGGCTACGCGCAGCACCAGGTAGCCGCCTAAATAGCCCAGCGCGACCGCTGTCGAAGGACGCACAGTCAAAGCCGCGAGCGACCAGGGCAGACCTTGCGTCAGCAACAGACCCAAATGGCCCCAGGGGCGCATGTGGCGCATCACAACGATCCATCGCAGGCGTTTATGCAGAAGGTCGCTGAGTGACCCGTAATCGCAAACAGTCTCTATGGAGTAACGGAGCAGCACCACCTCGAAGCCCTGTTCCGCGATCAGCCGGCCCACCAATAGATCGTCGGCGGGACGGTTCTCCAACTCCGCGTAACCGCCGAATCCGGCCAGGCGCGCGCGGGTGGTGGCGATGGTCGGCCCCAGTGCGAATTTCACGCCGTCCAATTGCCAGGCCACCAAAATGCCGGCATAGAAATCCGACATCATCCCGACACTCTGCAAACGGTCGGTGAGGGTCGTGAGCTCGGTGGGAACGTAGAAACAGGTTACGGCGCCCACCTTGGGATCTCGCAGGCGCGCGACCAGCTGTCGCAGATAATCCGGACGCACTCGCACGTCGCTGTCGCTGATGACAATTGTTTCATGCGCGGCGTCATTCACCAGGCGCGCGAGCTTAGCGACCTTGTCGTTAGTCGCAACACGCCCCGAACCGTACAGCACACGAATGCGGCATTGGGGAAAC
>JBEKLB010000120.1:0-15502 GCA_050010415.1 Bryobacteraceae bacterium
GCATTCTCTCCGCAGGCTCGCCGGCCATCAGCAACCTGCCGCTTTCGTCGAACAGCAATACGCCTTCTTCCAGACGCTGCAGCAGGTGCTCGATATTGGTCCGCAACTCGCTCGCGTCTTGTTTCGCTCCGCGGTATTGTTCATCGAGCAGGCTCAGCTTGGAATGGACGTCGGCAAACTCACGGGCTTCGCGCCGGTCGGTCTGAGTTCCTTCGCCGAACTGCCCCGTGCGGATCAGATCGATGCGTTCGATCACGCGCTGCAAAGGATCCAGTATCACAGTGGGCAGCACCGCTCCCAGAAAAATTGCAACGCATAATGATAACGCGAACGCCAGCAGCAGGCTCTTCAGAGCAGGTTCCACGGAATGCTTCAATAAAACGGACCGGATGACCACGCTGACGTTAAACAGCACGTGCTTGCCGCCCGCGAGACCGACCGGCCGCGTCGACACATAGTTTTCGCGCCGGGCCATCAAATCCCATAGATTCTTCGCCCACCAGCGCTGTTGGATTTCATGGATGTCTTCCGCCCCCGCAAAAGCATTGTTGTCCCGCGTCACAGGCCAGGCAGCCAGAATGTCACCATGTTCATCGGTGATGAGAATCGCCAACGCCAGATCCGCCTTGGCCAGCGTGGCCTGCAAGATTTCGGTGATGTCGGGATCGCGGCGCACGATCTCGGTCCAGGTATCCTCCCACTGCTGGGTGGAAGCAGGATGAATTCCGTGGGCGGCCGTCTCGGCCGTGAGATGATTCTCAAGATAAATGCGGAATTGGTCGGCCACCAGGTCGGCGCGGTCCGAAGCGGCCCCGAACGAGGCTTTCGTGAAATCGGAGAGATACAGCAACGACATGACGATCACAACGGCCGTGACCAACGCCACGATCGCGCCCCGTAACCGTGCCTTCAAAGACATCTAACAGCCTGTGTTATAGAGCCAGGACCTTGCGATCCATGACCTTGAGGGAGTGCTTTCCGCGAGCATTTACGCGTCGGTGGCCGCCTCCATCTCTGCGGCGCCGTACTCCTTGAGTTTGTTGAACAGGGTCTTGAGACTGATTCCGAGGATTTCGGCGGCTCGCGTCTTGTTGTTGCGGGTATGCTTCAGCGTGAGCTGAATCAGCAACTTCTCAGCTTCGCCGACGGTAGTACCCACCGGCAACCGCACGGCGTCCGGCTCCATTTCCTGCTGCACGGGCCGCGCCCCGGCAGGCACCCCAAAGTCGCGCGGAAGATGATGTTTGGTGATAGTGCCCTCGCCCGCCAGAATAACGGCGCGCTCCAGCACGTTCCTCAACTCGCGAACGTTGCCGGGCCAGGAATATCGCCGGAGCAATTCCCGGACTTCGGCATTCACATCCACCACGCGCGTCTCATGCTTGCGATTCAGCATTTCGATCAGCGTTTCTGTGAGCAAAGGAAGATCGCCATCGCGCTGGCGCAGCGGAGGCAGCGGCACTTGGAAGACGTTCAGCCGGTAATAAAGATCTTCGCGCAACTCACCCTTGCGCAACGCGTCTTCGAGCACCTTGTTGGTGGACGCGATCACCCGCACATCCACGGCGATCTCGCTTTTTCCGCCCAGCCGCCGCACGCAGGAATCTTCCAGAACACGCAGCAGCTTGGCTTGTGTGCCCACCGGCATCTCGGCCAACTCGTCCAGCAGTAGCGTGCCGTGCTGCGCCAATTCAAAACATCCGGCCCTGCGCTCCACCGCGCCCGTGAACGCACCCTTCTCGTGGCCGAACAATTCACTCTCCATCAAGGTTTCGGGCAGCGCCGCGCAGTTGATAGCCACGAACGGCCCGTCCCGCCGGGGGCTCAAATGATGAACGGCCCGCGCCACCAATTCTTTGCCCGTGCCGCTCTCGCCTGTCACCAGCACGGCCGCTCTGGACGGCGCCACTTGCCGGATGAGCGAAAATACCTGCTGCATGGCCGGACAAGTACCCACCAGGTCCACCAGCACGCCCTGATACGACAGTTGCCGCTGCAACCGTTCCGCTTCCTCGGCCATCCGGCTCTGTGTGGCGGCACGCTCCAGCAGAACCTTCAGCGCGCTTGGCTGGATGGGCTTCTCCAAAAACCAGAACGCGCCCAAGTCGTGCATGGTCTGCACGGCAGTCTCGATGTTGCCAAAGGCCGTTAGCACGATAGTCGGCGGCAATGTGTTCTGAGATCCCAGGCGCTTCAAGAGTTCGAAGCCGTCCATGCGCGGCATCATGAGATCCGTTACCAATACATGGGTCGGGGTCTGCGCCAGCTTCTCAAAAGCATCCTGGCCGTCAAAAGCGGTCTCCACCGTGAATCCCCAAGATTGGATCATCTTGGCCAGGCCGGCGCGCTGATTTTCCTCATCGTCCGCTACGAGCACGCGAACATGGGGCGTCGAGGCGTTATTTCCCATTCACTTTAATTGTATCTGGCTGGCGTTACGTCTGTATACAAATGCCGAAATCGCCAATAGAATTGCGGTTCCGAGCGAGATTCCGAACGAGACGGGAAACACCAGCGGCCGGAATTCCATCCGCACGCGATGTGCGCCCCCTGGAACAATTACACCCCGCAATGCGATGTCGGTCTGGTAAATGGTTGCGGGTTGATCGTCCACCCAAGCCCTCCAACCCGGATAGTAAGTTTCCGAAAGCACCAGAAAGCCGCCCCGCCCGCTCGTTGCCAAGAGTTCGATGGCGTTCGGCTGGTACCGCAGAGTCTTCACTTCGTCCGCGCCGCCGCCCGGACCAATTTCCACGGCCTGCTCGACGATAGCGGTCTTTCGCAAATCGAATGGACGGTGCGACATCACGTCCCTGGCCTCTTGCAACGAACCCACGGTTCGAACCTGATGCACCAGGAAAAATCTCGGAAAGACGTTCTTATTTTCGAAAAGTTCGTTGCCCGGCAAACTAGCGATGCGGCGGTACCACGGATAGGCGGCCATCCGGGATAAGTCCTGGCTGCGCGTGATGACGAACCGGATGTTCAGCAAATCCACGACGGGCGAAGCCAGGTTTTCGAGCGGATAATTCCATCCCCAGCGATAGCCATCATGCAAGAACAGCCGAAGCTGAATCGCGTTTTCGAGCGCCATGGGACTAATGCCGGCCGCCGACGGGATCTGCATAATGGGAGCGCCATTGGTCCATTCCATGCTCGCGTCCACGGTGTCGTAGCGCCACGGAGGGTCATTTTCATTGACATAACGCCGCACCTGGTTCAGTAACACCGTGCTGCCGTCGAACGCATCGCGCGTCACGCCGGGCTCGGACTTGAGCGACGCAACGTTCATCGGCCGCCCCGATCCAACCAGGAATAAATCCGCGGCAATCACCACGCCAATGGCCCATCGAGCGACGTCGCGCACCGGCAGCGCATCCAGCCCAATCGCCGCCAGCCCCGCGATTGCAAGGCTGAAGATGCAATAGGTGTATTCGGGATGGATTCCGATGCGCACCTGCTCCGGCAACAGTGGAAACAGCCATCGCCACACCATGGTCTTATCGCCCAGCATCCAGAACATTCCGAACCCTAGCATCAGCGCAAACACTGCCGTAGTTCGGCTGCGGCAGGCTAATAATGCAAACATCGCCAGCAACAACCCTCCGATGCTGCTGTACAGATAGAGGAAGGTTGGGTCCCAAGGGCCGTTAAAACGGGCCAGGTCGAATATGTTGTAGTGATTCGGCGCCACCAGCGACACCAGGCTTTGCCAATAGAGCCCGCCTCCGGCACCCAGATAATCCGCGCGATACTTCGCCACGCTCAATTCGGTGAGCTCGGTGGTTGGAATGAACGGAACGGCCGCGAGCAGGATTCCGAGCGCGCATCCGCAACCGGCCCACGCGATCGCGCTGCCCCGCGCCATTTTGAGCGCGGCAAGTAACACAGCGAAGACCAGCGTGGAACCAAAAACCGCCACCGTCGCTTGGGGAAATCCTCCCCAAATCGACATTCCGAGCGCCGCCGCCAGCACCGCCAGCCAATCCGCGCGCAATTTGTGCCCCAGGTTCCAGACCGCCAGCCACGCCAGGGGCATCCAGGCCGCAGCCATCATGGAATCGATGTGTTCGGCTCGCGATGCGAAATAACTGCCGGTTTCAAATATCACCGCTCCGGTCCAGGCGGGCGCGGCGTCCAGATCAAACTTCCGGAACAGGTGATACGCCGCTACTCCTCCGATCCAGACCTGCAGCACAACCGCCCATTCGAGCAACATCGGCAAGCTGTACCAGGAGAGCCGGCTGCTGATGAACGCGCTCGCGAACACCAGCGGATGGAAGAAACAAGACTGGATGTTCGCAAAAATCGGATATCCGCCGTAGTTGTAGGGGTTCCAAAGCGCGAAGCGGCCGGCGCTCAGCTCATCGCGCAAAAACGTGATCAGTGGAAGCTGGACCGCGCGAAAATCCCAGGGAAAAGAGTACCCGGCATCGAACAGCGGCTTGTGGAAGAACAGAACCACCGACGCCAGCAGCGAAAGATACACTAGCGCGGTGCCGCGCCGCCAACCCCCAACCCCCAATCCCGCTTCCCCTCCCTTATCATATATGTTTGGACTTGGCGCGCACCCCCATCCTAGCCCTTCTCTGTACTGCGTGCATTACGCCTGCCTTCGCGCAACGCGAGCTGTCGGGATCGGCGGAGGCGCGTCTTTCACTCGATCGCCTCAACATCGTCGGCAGCGTGCTCATGATTGCCGCCCATCCCGATGACGAAAACACCGCGTTGCTGGCCTATCTGGCGCGTGGACGAAAAGTGCGCACCGGCTACCTCTCGCTCACGCGAGGCGAGGGCGGTCAAAACCTCATCGGCGCCGAACAAGGCGATGAGCTCGGCATCATTCGCACCCAGGAGTTGCTCGCTGCCCGGCGTATCGACGGCGCAGAACAATTCTTCACCCGCGCCATCGATTTCGGATTCACCAAAACGCCCGAGGAATGTTTCCAGAAATGGGGCCGCGAAAAAATTCTGAGCGATGTGGTCTGGGTGATCCGGCGCTTCCGTCCCGACGTCATCATCCTGCGCTTCAGCGGGACTCCGCGCGATGGCCACGGCCAGCACCAGGCGTCCGCGATTTTGGGCCGGGAGGCGTTCGCTGTGGCTGCCGATCCCAAGCGATTTCCAGAACAGTTGCAATGGGTGCAGCCCTGGCAAGCCAAGCGCCTGATGTGGAATCCGGGGGCTTTTACCAAGGAGCAGCGCGAAGAAGTCGAGAAGATGCCCAATCGCATCAGCGTCGATCCGGGCGACTACGATGCGGTGCTGGGCCATTCTTATGCCGAAATCGCCGGCATGTCGCGCAGCATGCATCGCAGCCAGGGCATGGGCGCGGCCGAGCGCAAGGGATCGGCGAAGGACTTTCTGGTCACGCAGGCTGGCCCGGTAGCGACCAAAGACATTTTCGACGGCATCGATATTTCCTGGAATCGCATTCCGGGCGGCGCGCCGCTGGGACAGATCGCCGCTGAAGCTGCCCGGTCTTTCGATCCAGGCAATCCAGCTCGAACCGTTCCGCAACTTCTTAAGGCGGAAAAGGTGGCCGAAACATTGATGTCCACCCTGCATGATCCGCTCATCGCTCTCAAGCTGCACGAATTGAACGAAGCCATCGCGCTTTGTTCCGGCCTATGGCTGGATGCGGCCTCCGACAAGTACGCCGTCACGCCCGGCGGATCTCTCAAGTTCGACGCCACAGCTCTCAATCGCGATCACATGGCCGTGCAGGTAAAATCCGTGGACATCGTGGGCATCTCGCCCGCCGCAACCAAGGACAAATTCGGTGGCGTTCTTCCGTTCAACGAGCCGCAGGTTTTCGCGCTCACCACCACCATTCCCGAGCATCAACCGTTGACACAGCCCTATTGGCTGGTCGCGCCCAAGCAAGGCGATACATACACCGTCCCCAATCAACTCGACATCGGCCTTCCCGAAAACCCGCCTCTCTTCGAGGCGCATTTCCATTTGCGGATCGAATCGGACGACGTCGAAATAGTTCGTCCCGTGGCTTATCGCTATATCGAGCGCGCGCAAGGGGAGCTTACGCGCCCCGTGGTTGTCGAACCTCCCGTGGCGTTGCAATGGTCTCAAGCCGCTATCTTGTTCCCGAACGGCTCGGCCAGAACGGTGGACTTGCGTGTGCAAGCCAACATCGCAAAGGCGGCCGGCAAAGTTCAGATCCAAACGCCGCCGGGGTGGAAGATTTCGGCCCAATCCGGAGATTTTGAACTTACTTCACCCGGCGAGCAGAAGGGAGTCTCCTTCGAACTCACTCCTCCTTCTGGCGATGCCCAAGGATCCCTCGCAGCCACCGCGCAGACCGGCGATCAGAGGGTCGCCACGGCGATGGAGACCATCAATTACCCGCACATACCCACGCAGGTTTTGTTCCCTCCAGCAACCGCCAGGCTGGTGCGCGCCGATGTCCGCCTGCTCGCCAAGAGCATCGGTTATGTGATGGGCGCAGGCGACGAAATGCCCCAAGCCCTGCAGCAGTTGGGCGCGGATGTGATGCTGTTGAGCGCCGACGATCTTGCGAGTGCCAATCTCAGCCGCTTCGACGCCATCGTCACTGGGGTGCGCGCCTACAACGTGCGCGCGGATCTGCGTGCCAATCAGGGCCGCCTGTTGGACTATGTGAAGAACGGTGGAACGCTGGTCGTGCAATATAACGTCGCCGATGGCCGCAATCCATTTGGCGGCGAGACCAGCTTGTTGGCAAATATCGGTCCCTACCCCATCACCACAGGTTCCGAACGCGTGACGGTGGAGGAAGCGCCGGTCGAGTTCCTGCATCCCGACAGTCCCCTGTTGCACCAACCCAACGAAATCACCGCGCACGATTTTGACGGATGGATTCAGGAGCGCGGCCTCTATTTCGCATCCAAATGGGACGATCACTATCAGCCGTTGTTTGAAACGCACGATCCAACGGAAAAGCCCCAGAGCGGCGTGACGCTCTACACGCGCTACGGCAAAGGCGCGTACGTGTTCACCGCGTTCTCCTGGTTTCGCGAGCTGCCCGCCGGAGTTCCGGGCGCATTCCGCATCTTCGCGAATTTGTTGAGCGCCGGAAAGTCGCAGTGAACGAGCCGGATCCACCACCGCCGATCCTCGGCAGCTGGCGGCGTTTTTACATCATCGTCCTCTGCTACCTTGCGTTCCTGATCGCCGGGTTCTACGTCTTCACTAGAGTTTTTGCTTCATGAACGGTTCTATAGGAGCTTCATGAGGCCGCTCGATTGGGTGGTGATGTTCACCTGGCTCGTGTTCATCGTCAGCTACGGCCTGTACCGCGGCCGTGGTAGCAGTACGATGAACAAGTATCTTCTCGCTGGGAAGTCCATGCCATGGTACGCCATGGGACTTTCCATCATGGCCACGCAGGCCAGCGCCATCACCTTCATCTCCACCACCGGACAAAGCTATACCGACGGTATGCGCTTCGTGCAGTTTTATTTCGGATTGCCGATCGCCATGGTGATCCTGTGCGCGACGGCCGTCCCGATTTTCCATCGCGCCAACGTTTACACCGCATACGAATATCTGGAGCAGCGCTTCGACTCGAAGACCCGCTCCCTGGTGAGCATGATTTTTCTGATCCAGCGTGGTCTTGCCGCCGGCATCTCTATTTATGCGCCCGCCGTTGTGCTTTCCGTGATTCTGAATTGGCCCGATCGCACCACCACCATCTTGATGGGTGTGCTCATCATGACCTACATTTCTTTCGGAGGCATCAAGGCGGTCACTTGGGCTGACGTGCAGCAAATGTCGCTGATCATGTGCGGTCTGGTGCTGGCGCTGGTGCTTGCCATCCATCTTTTGCCGCACAATGTCTCTTTCGGCGACGCGGTTTCGTTGGCCGGCGCGGCGGGGCGCTTGAACGCAGTCACGCTGAATTTCGATTGGAACGACCGCTACAACATCTGGAGCGGTTTGATCGGCGGAATGTTCCTGGCGCTAGCGTACTTCGGGTGTGACCAATCCCAGGTTCAGCGCTATCTCACGGGAAAATCGGTGGCGCAGAGCCGGCTGAGCCTGTTGCTCAACGCGGTGGCCAAAATCCCGATGCAGTTCTTTATCCTGTTCATCGGCGCCATGGTGTTCGTGTTCTTCAACTATGAACGGCCGCCGCTCTTGTTCCAGCCCGTGGAGCTGAAGAACATCCAGCACGATGCGCGCTACTCGGCGGTTGAACGCCGCTATCAGGAAGCCTACGCTCACAGGCGCGATGCCGCGGATCGTTTCATCGCAGCGAACCATTCCGGAGACGCTGCCGCGCGCACCGCCAGTATCCAGAATTACCGTAACGCACAGCAGCAGCTGAATGACGCGCACGCGGCCGGCGAGCATCTGGTGGGCAAGGAATTCGACGACACCAATTTCATCTTCCTGTCGTTTGTGACGCGCTATCTTCCGGTGGGCGTGGTCGGCCTGATTGTCGCCGTCATTTTTTCCGCAGCCATGTCTTCCACTTCCGGCGAGATCAATTCGCTCTCCGCCGTTACCGTGATCGATATCTACCGGCGTCACATCAAACGCGACGCGTCCGACCGTCATTACCTGGTCGCCTCACGCATAGCCACCATTTTTTGGGGCTGTTTCGCGATGGGCTTCGCGCAATACGGAAAGAACTTTGGAGCGTTGATCCAGGCCGTGAATGTGATCGGGTCGTTATTTTACGGCGGATTGCTGGGCGTCTTCGTGCTGGCGTTCTTCTTTCGCAGCGTGGGATCGAACGGCGCGTTCTTCGGCGTGCTGGCCGGTGAGGCGGCCATTTTCGCCGCCAACCTGTTCACCAGCATTTCGTTCCTATGGTACAACGTGATCGGCTGCGTGGTGGTGATTCTGGCCGCGCTGGCGATATCCAGAGTGTTCGACCGTGGCGCGCTGGCGAATATCAAAAACGCTGCTGATAGCCCGCGCTAATCCTTGCCAGCGCAGCCGGTAGTCCAGACGCGTCTCGCCGTAGTTAACCCACTCGAACGGATAAGGCGCTACGTTGGTGGCCTTAAATCGTAGAATGAGAAACTCATCGAAGTCGGGTGCGGCCAGGGTACGCAGGCGGTGTTCTGCTTCGGCGGCTTCCTGAATCGGGTGTAAGAAGCCGTTTTTTCCGGTGGTTGGGAGGGGTCGGTCGCCTTCGTAGCCGACTGTGCTCTCGGCTCGGTTAACGCCAATCACCGCGACGCAGATGGGATGCCCTCCGCCCCGGCGGAACTGGACGACCTGGTTTCTCAGATCGTTGATCACGCGATCGATTTGCTTGATCATGGCTTTCGCGAGTATCTTCACTTCGACCCCGATTTCAACCGTGGCGATTGGTCCTCTTCCTACCTGATAGCCCGGATCGACAAGTGCAGTTTCACCAGGAA
This sequence comes from Bryobacteraceae bacterium, assembly GCA_050010415.1. GTDB lineage: Bacteria > Acidobacteriota > Terriglobia > Bryobacterales > Bryobacteraceae > Palsa-89. The sequence goes on from JBEKLB010000120.1 coordinate 9,375, forward strand.
CAATCTCGCCAAATGTCCCGTCGCCGCGACGGGCTTCTATACCCCGGCGCCGATTTTGAGCATTCACGACACGATCTTTTCGAAAGACAGCAGCCGCAATTAGTTTTGAAGACCGTTGAGCCGCGACAAGGTCCTCGAAGAGATGCATGGCAACAAGGTCGCCTTGATTGGAAGCCCGATGCTTATAGATCTTGCCTTCAAAGAGGCGCCGGAACTCGGTGAGCAGCCGATACTCGCTTGGTTGGGGCGTCTTCATCGATTGTGAGCTTGGCCTCGATTGCTCCCGCCAGGCGAGGCTCACGAACGGCACCCATAATCCGGCGCCGCGCTAACTCGACGTAGGCAGGCTCAATCTCGTTGCCGATCGAATTCCTTCCCGCGATGATAGCAGCTTGCGATGTCGATCCTGTGCCCGCGAACGGATCAAGCACCGTGTCACCCGCAAACGAAAACAACTTGATGAGGCGTTCAGCGAGTTCAATGGGATAAGGGGCGGGGTGTCCACCCCGCGTAGAAGCGCCCCGTAGGTCCGTCCAAATAGAACGCTGCCAGCTTTGCATCTCTTCTCGTGTGAGCATGGAAAGCGCCTTCTGGATCATCGGAACGGTGCGATATTCGCCGCCTTTGCGCAGGAAGAGAATGCACTCGATATCGTTCTTGATGATGCCGCCGGGCTGATAAGGCTTGCCATAGAATCCAGCGCCGTTGCCCTGGGCTTCGGTGACGCCATTTGCGATCTTGTGCCAAAGGATGGGGGTAAGGCAATCCAAGCCAAGCCTGCGCGCCCGTACTTGAATGTCCGAGTGAAGCGGCACTAGATAGTGCCGTCCGCCTTGTTTGCGTGGATGCAAACGTCGCCAACGACACAACAGATTCGGCCGCCGCCAACCAGGACACGGCCGCATTCTGCCCAAACACGATCCAGCTCCTCGAGGAAATGCTCATAGTCCCCGAAGTGACCCATCTGATTCTCGTTGCCAGCCACGTATTCCTTAAGCGTCCAATAGGGCGGCGACGTAACTACCAAGTGGACGGAACGGTCAGGTATCCAGGATAAGTTACGTGCATCGCCTAGGTGAAGCCGATGGCTGGTCTGATTATAAGGCTCGGGCCAAGCCACTTCGCGGTAATAACGATTGGCTTCGAGCAGCGCCTGTAGCCCGTCCGATGTGTTGTCCTCCACTGCAAGCGATGGCTTGCGAGGCTTCATCTGCTTCGATTTGCCATTCGTGAAGAGCACCGACTGGAGAGGGTGGGTGTTCTTCTTTGCTTTGATTGGTCTGCTATTCACGGGTGCTTGGCCGAACTTTAGCTTTGAGCTTACGAAGATTGTATCGTTGTCCGTCGCGCTCTCGCTCATCTAAATGAGCTTATCGGCCAATAGAACGCGAGGTTACAGCAGCTCCGCCATCGTAAAAAAGAAGGGAATCTCCACCGCCGCCGTCTCCGGCGCGTCCGACCCATGCACCGCGTTGCGCTCGATGTTTTTCGCGTAGTGCTTGCGCACCGTGTCCTCCGCCGCTTTCTCCGGATTCGTCGCGCCCATCACCTCGCGCCAATGTTTGATCGCATTCTCGCGTTCCAACACCAGCACCACCACCGGACCCTCCGTCATAAACGCCACCAGGCCGGTAAAAAACGGCCGCTCGCGGTGCACGTCGTAAAAGCCTTCCGCCTGCTGTTTGGAAAGCCGCGTCATTCTCATGCCTCGAATACGGAATCCGGCCTTCTCGATCATCGCGAGAATCTGCCCCGCGTGGCCCGCCGCTACCGCATCCGGCTTGATGATTGCAAATGTCTGTTCGATTGCCATGTCCTATGTCGCCGCGCTTAGATGCGGCTCTTTACCTTTTCTCCGATTTCGGCGGGAGTGGCGCACACCGTGATGCCCGCCTCCTTCATCGCCTTCATTTTGTCTTCCGCTTTGCCCGATCCGCCCGAGATGATCGCTCCCGCGTGGCCCATGCGTCTACCCGGCGGCGCCGTCTGTCCCGCAATGAATCCAACCACTGGCTTTTTTACGTGCGTCTTGATGTACTCCGCGGCCGTCTCCTCCGCGCTTCCGCCGATCTCGCCGATCATCACGATCGCGTGCGTGTCCGCATCCTCATTGAACAACCGGATGGCGTCCAGAAACGTGGTGCCGATAATCGGATCGCCGCCGATTCCGATACACGTGGACTGGCCGATCCCGAGCTTCGTCAGTTGCCCCACCGCTTCGTAGGTCAGAGTTCCAGAGCGTGAAACCACTCCCACGTGCCCCGGCTTGTGAATCGGCGCGGGCATGATCCCAATCTTGCACTTTCCGGGCGAAATGATACCCGGACAATTCGGCCCGATCAGCCGCGACGACTTGCCCTTCATGAACTCCCGCGCCTGCACCATGTCGGCCGTCGGGATTCCTTCGGTGATACACACCACCAGCGGCACGCCCGCGTCAACAGCCTCCATGATGGCGTCCGCGGCATAGGGCGGCGGAACGAAAATCACCGAAGCGGTTGCGCCGGTGTGCTTCACCGCGTCGAGCACGGTGTTGAACACCGGCAGGCCCAAATGCATCAACCCGCCCTTGCCCGGCGTCACGCCGCCTACCACTTTGGTCCCGTAATCGATGGACGCCTGGGCATGAAAGCTGGCCTCTCGTCCCGTGAAGCCCTGAAACAAAACGCGCGTGTTTTGGTCTACCAGGACGCTCATGCCTTCACTCCCTTAGCTGCGCGGACCACCTTGTCGGCCGCATCGCGCATCCCATCCGCGACGGTGAAGTTGAAGCCCGATGTTTTCAAGATCTCCTGTCCCTTTTCAACGTTAGTGCCTTCCATGCGAACCACGATCGGCGCAGTCACTTTCAATTCGCGCGCCGCGTTCACCACCCCGGTCGCCAGCACGTCGCAGCGCAGAATGCCGCCGAATATATTGATCAGCACGGCCTTCACGCCCGCGTCCGACAGCAGAATGCGAAACGCGTTCTTGATTTGCTCGGCGTTGGCGCCGCCGCCCACATCCAAAAAGTTCGCGGGACTGCCCCCGGCGTACTTCACGATATCCATGGTCGCCATCGCAAGCCCCGCGCCATTCACCATGCACGCGATGTCGCCATCCAACTTGATGTAGTTCAGGCTGAAGCGCGACGCCTCCACTTCCAGCGGATCTTCTTCGTTCATATCGCGCAAGTCCAGTAAATCTTTGTGCCGGTAGAGCGCGTTGTCGTCCAGGTTGAACTTGGCGTCCAGTGCGTACACCCTGCCGTCCTCGGTGACGATGAACGGATTGATCTCGGCGAGCGACGCGTCCATCGCATCGTAGGCCTTCGCCAGCCCGATCATGGCCGCCACCGCGCCGCTGGCGCTTTCCGATTCCACGCCCATCCCGAACGCCATGCTGCGCGCCTGAAATGGGGCGAGTCCGTAGCCCGGCTCCAGCGGTTCTTTCAAGATGAGCTCGGGCGATTTAGCCGCTACCTCTTCAATCTCCATCCCACCGGCCGCCGACGCCATGAACACCGGTTTCCCTTGCGCACGATCCATGACGATGCCGAGATACAACTCTCTCGCGATCGGCAGCGTTTCCTCCACCAGCAGCCGCTGCACCACGATGCCCTCGGGACCAGTCTGGTGCGTTACCAGCCGCATGCCCAGCATCTTCTTCGCGATCTCCACCGCTTCCGCGGCATCCTTCGCTACCTTGACGCCGCCGCCTTTTCCACGCCCGCCGGCATGGATCTGCGCTTTTACGACGACGCTGCCGCCGATCTTTTTCGCCGCCGCTTCCGCCTCGTCCACCGTAAACGCTACTTCGCCCCGAGGCACAGGGACTCCGTATTTGGCCAAGATTGCCTTGGCCTGATACTCGTGAATTTTCATGGGATCAAAGAGTTAGTTTACCTTAGAACTATGCGGTGGGCTGCATTGCAGTGGGACGCCGCCCGGCACCTTGCCGAGGCGTTTGCATTCGCGCTGGTCTCCATCGCATACATCTGGCTTCGCCCGCTGTGGTGGTCATGGACTCTCTTGGTGCGTGCTGCAGCAGCTTCTATTTCAAAACATGACTTACCGGCGCCTGCGCGACGGCCTCGGAGCATCCTGGAAAACCTCCAGCCTCACGGGCGCTCTCTTCGCCGCCACTCACATCCCGAATCCGATTCTGGTGCCCGCCACATTTCTGTGGGGAACCGTTTCCACGCGATTGTTTGAGGAGCGCCCCAGCGTTCCCGTACTAGGTGTGACGCAGGCCGCGCTGTCGGCCATGCTCTACGGGGTTACGCCGGTCGCGTTGAACGGCCAGTTCCGCGTCGGCCCGGGATACTGGGCGGCGATTCACCACTGGCTGCGTCTATCCTGACCGCTTCTCGTTGCATTCTCACTCCAGCAATTCGATCAGTTCGGTCACTTCGGCGCGGATCGCGCCCTTAATGGTCGGCTCGCGATCGGGAGCCCATTCGGGCGAATGCGGCGCCGGACCGGGGATGCCGGTTTTCTGGATATCCTCGAACTTAGCAGCGTTGACCGCGCCGATGTGTAGCAATGCGGACGGAACTTTGCCGGTATTCCAATACTCGCCGAAATCTTCCGACGTCATCTTCGCGGGCATCTCGATGACGGATCTGTCGCCGAGCCCCGCTTTCAGCGCCACGGCCAGCCGTGCGGTGAGCGCGGGATCGTTGTAAACCACTCCTAAACGAACCGAACTCTCACCCCGCGCGATGAGAACCTCAGGTTCAGGAGCGCCAGCGGAAACCGCTTCGCCATGCGCCATGCGCTGGACTGCGGCGAGAGTCTTCCGCCGGACTTCCGATGTATACGTCCGCACCGATAATTGGAGCCGCACTTCGTCCGGAATGATGTTGCCTTGCGTCCCGCCGTGGATGGAGCCAACCGTGACGACTACCGGATCGGTGGGATTGTTCTCTCGCGACACGATGGTCTGCAGCGCGAGCACCAGGCGCGCGGCGAGCACTACTGGATCCACCGTATTCATTGGCATAGCGGCGTGTCCACCGTGTCCACGAACGACGATAGTGACGCTATCCACCATGGCGCGGAAGGGACCCGCGTGATAGCCGATGGTCCCCGCCGGCATGCTGTCATCGTCGTGCAGCGATAGCGCAAAATCCGGACGAGGAAAGCGCGTAAAGAGACCGTCTTTCAGCATGGCGGATGCCCCGGCGCCGGTTTCTTCGGCAGGCTGCCCCACTAACATGAGCGTGCCATGCCAGCGATTCTTGTGCTCCGCCATCAAACGCGCGGTGCCGGCCCACGCCGACATGTGAATGTCATGGCCGCAAGCGTGCATCACAGGAGTCGACTGGCCGTTCGCGTTTTTCACCACCACCGTACTGGCGAACGGTAAACCGGTTTTCTCCTGGACGGGCAGTGCATCCAGTTCAGTCCGCAACATCACCGTCGGCCCAGGCCCGTTTTTCATTACGGCCACAATGCCTGTTTGCCCCACTCCAGTGGTGACCTCATATCCAAGAGCCCGTGCGCGAGCGGCAAGTTTCGACGCAGTCTGCACCTCCTGGAACGCCAGTTCGGGATTCTGATGCAGGTCGATGTACAAAGCTTCAACGTCCGGATAAATGGCGTCAACTTCGGCCGCGATTGGAGTGGTCCACGCAGTTTGGCTTTTCGCGCCCGCCGCGAGTGCGAGCAGTCCGATTAAGACTGTCAGGGATCTCATGGCGCTAGCACCGCTTCAATCAGCCTCGGCCCCGGTTGTTTGACCGCGTCTCGGAAGAGTGCGATGAACTCGTCCGATGTCGTCGCGCGGGACGCCGGCACTCCCTGACCTTCGGCCAATTTCACCCAATCGAGATCCGGACGCGAGAGATCCATCATGTCGTTGGCTCGTGGTCCGATCTCGCCGGCTCCAGAGGTCTGCGCACCTGTCCTGCGCGCCTCGATCTCCAGAATCTTGTAACGGCGATTCGCCAGAATCACCACCACCACGTTCAGGCGCTCGCGAGCCATGGTCCACAGCGCTTGCAGAGTGTACATCCCACTACCGTCGGCTTGGAGTGCAATCACCTTGCGATCGGGACACGCCACTGCCGCGCCCACCGCCACCGGCAACCCCTGTCCGATGGAGCCTCCCGTCACCGGCAGGTGAGTATAAGGGTGTCCGTTGGC
>JBEKLB010000121.1:0-24612 GCA_050010415.1 Bryobacteraceae bacterium
GGCTCTGCCGGCGTTTTGGTGGGATGGCGCGGTACGATTGTGCTCGCATCGCTGGCTCCCAAGGAGCTGCCTCGGCTGGACGAAGTCCACATGGACCCATCGGTTCTGTTGTTCGGTATCGGTATCAGCCTGATCACCGGACTTCTGTTCGGCATATTTCCAGCGTTGCGCGCGTCACGGCTGAGTGTTCCTTCCAGACGAGGCCGGGTGTGCAATCTTCTGGTGATGGCCGAGTTTGCTCTCGCGTTCGTGCTCGCAGTAGGAGCCGGGCTCCTGGCGAAAAGCTTCTCGCAATTAACGGCGGTCAACGCCGGATTCGATTCGCACCACATTTTGACGCTGACACCTACGGTCACTGGCCCCCGTTATGCCACCGCGGAAGCTACGCTCCTTTACTATCGGCGACTCGTGGATAAGGTTCGCGCCGTGCCTGGCGTTCTCAGCGCCGGGATGATCAGCAACGTTCCGCTCAGCCACCCCGAACCCCTGAAGCTTCGGCTCGAAGGGCGCCCCAGCCTCACGGATTCCGAGGCGCCCAGCGCCGACGTCTACTGGGCATCTCCAGATTACTTTCGGGTCTTGAAGATTCCGCTGAAGCGCGGCCGGTTCTTTACCGATCAAGACGGCGTCGGGCAGCCTCCAGCGGCTATTGTCAGCGAGTCGTTGGTCCGATCGCACCTCATGAACTCTCGGCCTATAGGCCAACGCATACAGCTAGGGCCCCAGCAGGAGCACGGGCCATGGTTCACAATCGTTGGCATCGTAGGCGACGTCCGCAACAACGGACTCGATCAGGAACCGGACCAAGCCGTCTATATTCCGCAGGCAATCGATCCCTTCCATTACACGCGGCTGCTGGCCCGCACCGCCGGGGACCCGATGAACTTCGAAGAGGCGGTGCGCAGCGCCATCCGCGAGATCGATCCGCTGCAGCCGGTCTTTCACGTTCAACCCATGGACGATTACGTCGCGTCCTTTCTGTCCGGCCGTTCCTTTACTCTCACGCTCATCAGCTTGTTTAGCGCCATGGCTCTGCTGTTAGCGGCCGTCGGAATCTACGGCGTCGTTTCCTATACTGTGGGGCTGCGCACCCGGGAAGTGGGAATTCGCATGGCATTGGGCGCCGAACGTCTCACCATCCTGAAAATGATTTTGCGCGATGTGCTGATGCTACTGGCTGGGGGACTCGCCGTGGGCTACCTTTGCGCGCTCGCACTGACGCGCTTCCTTTCGCACTTGTTGTATGAGGTACGGCCCACTGATGTTGCAACGTCCGCCAGCGTAGCTCTGGTCTTGGCAAGCGTGGCGATATTAGCGGCTTATCTTCCCGCCCGCCGGGCCGCCACCGTCGATCCAAGTCAGGCCCTCCGATCCGAATAGGCCAATCCCCAATCCCGCGCGAGCGCAGGCGAGCGCCCCGCCACGCACGCTCAGCGCGCGTAGTGCTATCTTCGTTTTCTTGGCCCCTGTACTCGAAGGTATCCGCGTTCTTGACCTGAGCAGCATCGTCGCCGGCCCCACCGCCAGCATGATTCTCTCCGATCTGGGCGCCGACATTATCAAAGTAGAACGCACCGGCGGCGAAGATGGCCGCGCCATGGGTCCGCATCGCGGCGAGTGGGGCGCTTATTTCGTGGCGCTCAATCGCGGCAAGAGATCCATTACTCTCGACCTCGCAAAACCCGAGGCGCGCGACGTGGTGCTGCGCCTGGCCGCGGGTTGCGACGTCTTTCTCGAGAACTTTCGCGGTGGAAAAGCGGCAGCGCTCGGGCTGGATGAAACCGCCATTCGCGCGCGCAAACCCGATGTCATCTACGCTTCGCTCTCCGCTTATGGCCCCAGCGGGCCAGATTACACCAAACCGGGTTACGACGCTGTATTGCAGGCGCGCACCGGCATTATGAGCGTGACGGGAACCGGCGCGGGGCACCCCATGCGCACCGGCGTCTCCATCCTCGACGTAACCACCGGCACGTGGATGGCGCTCGGCATTCTCACCGCTCTGCTGGAGCGCCAGCGTTCGGGGAAGGGCCAGCGCGTAGACGCCTCGCTCTTTCAAACCGGCATCCTGTTCATGGCCTATCATCTGGTTTACAGGCAGTTCGCCGGGGTGGATCCTCAGCCGCAAGGCGCGCGGCACAAGGCCTTCGCGCCCTATGGATCGCTGCCCACCGGCGACGGACAAATCATGCTGGGCATTTCGAGCGACGCTCAATTTCGACGCCTCTGTTCCGCGCTCGGCCATGCGGAATGGGCCAATGATCCGCGCTTTCGAGCGAATCCCGATCGCGTGGCGAATGTCGACGAATTGGAAAATCTGATTGGCGGCGTTTTACGCACCCAGCCAACTCCGCACTGGGTAGCACTCTTCGACGAACACGACATCGCCAACGATCCGATTCAGAGCCCGGAACAAGTTTTACAAGATCCGCAGGCCACCGCGCTCCATTTATTCAACCAGCTAAAACTGAGCGGAGAACAACCCATCCAGTTGCCCCGCTTACCGATCGGTCTTTCGCTCACTCCTCCCGCCTTCCAAGGCCCTCCTCCTAGCATCGGAGAGCACGGCCGCTCCATTCTTCACGAAGCCGGATATAGCGACCCGGAGATCGATGAATTGATCCGCTTGGGTGCCGTGGGCATTCCTGGAGAGCACGCGTGAAAAGCCTCAATGAAGAGCAAGCGCTGATCCTGAAGACCGTCCGGCAGTTCGTCGACAACGAAGTGATTCCGGTGGCATCCGCCATGGAGAATCGTGATGAATATCCGCACGCTCTGGTCGCGCAGATGAAAGAGATGGGCCTGTTCGGACTGAATATCCCCGAAGAATACGGCGGCTCTGGCGTGGACACCACCACGTTCGCGATGATCTTCGAAGAGGTCTCGCGCGGCTGGTTGGGCCTGGCGGGTGTGATCGGGAGCAACTCCGTGATGTGCGATGTATTAACGCACTTCGGAACCGAAGGGCAGAAGCGCCGCTTTCTTCCGGCCATGGCGACCGGGGAGAAGCGCGGAGGCATCTGCCTCACCGAGTCCAATGCGGGAACGGATCTGCAAAACATCAGCACTACGGCTACGCGCGACGGCGACGTTTATCGCATCAACGGCTCAAAGATGTGGATCACGAATGCGCGCCACGGGAATACGTTCCTGCTTCTTGCGAAGACCGATCCGAAGACCCAACCAGCGCATCGCGGCATGAGCGCTTTCGTCATCGAGAAGGGCGAGCCGGGCATGAACGTGAGCCGCGACATCGAGAAGATGGGGTACAAGGGCGTGGAGACCTGCGAACTACATTTCGCCGACTTTCCGGTCCCCGCTGAAAATCTCATCGGGGGCACGGAAGGACAAGGTTTCAAGCAGGTGATGACCGGGCTGGAGGCTGAACGCTTGAACGTTGCCGCACGCGGATTGGGCATCGCCCGCGCTGCATTTGAAGAAGCCATTCGTTATGCGCAGCGCAGGACGACGTTTGGGAAACCGATCGCCGAATACCAGACCATCCAGAACAAGCTGGCCGACATGGCGACGCATATCGAAGCATCGCGGCTTTTGATCTATTCGGCCTGCGAGAAGCGCGATCGCGGCGAGCGTTGCGACCTGGAAGCGGGCATGGCAAAACTGTTCGCCACCGAAACCGCCGCATCGGTATCGTTCGAAGCCATGCGAATCATGGGCGCCAACGGCTATTCCAAGGATTTCCCGGTGGAGCGCTATTATCGCGACGCGCCGCTGGTAGTCATCGGCGGCGGCACCAATGAATTACAGCGGTTGATCATCGCGCGCAATCTTCTCAAGAAATATAAGGACCAAGGCTAGCTGAGTGGAATTCGGCCGTTATTACGAAGAGTTCGAAGTGGGCGCCATCTACCAGCATTGGCCGGGGCGCACCATCACCGAGTACGACAACACGCTTTTCGCATTAATGTCCATGAATCAGAACCCGCTTTTCATCGACGAGCATTATGCACGCACGCAACCTTTGGGACGGCGCCCGGTGCTCGACACGCTCCTCTTCAGCCTGACGGTCGGCATGAGCGTCTCAGACACCAGCGGCAAGACCATCGCCAATCTTGGATACGAGAGCGTGGTCTTCGAGCGACCCATGTTTCCGGGCGATTCGCTGTATGCTGAGTCAGAGGTGCTCGAGAAGCGCGAATCGGCCAGCAAGCCTGACCGGGGCATCGTGGCTGTCGAGACACGCGGATTCAATCAGGATAAGGAGCGCGTGATCGTGCTTCGCCGCCGCTTTCTCGCCCCAAGAAAAGAAAACGCATAAAAGGAAACGCATGAAGGAATACACACGCGAGCTGGTCGGGTTCCTGCACCCGCTACAAGCCTCCGGCTTGCCCGCCGAGGTGATCGATCGCGCGCGCTATTTTCTGCTGGACTACCTGGGCGTGGCGATGCGCGGCTCGCGTGAGGAATCGTCGCAGGCCGTGCAGAGAATGGTCCAGAGGATGGGCGCCAACGGATGCGCGACAGTCATCGGCACTCGGATTCGCACCATTCCCGGCCTCGCGGCGCTGGCCAACGGCGCGGCCGCCCACGCCATTGAAATGGACGACACTCACAGCGGCGGGTCCATTCACTTGGGCGCCACCATGTACTCGGCGGCGCTGGCCCTCGCCGAGACCATGCCAGCCACATCGTCCGAGACATTTCTCGCTGCTGTTGTGGCTGGGTTCGAAGCCGCCGCCCGTATCGCCATGGCTGTGCAACCGCAAGAGCATTACTCGCTAGGTTTTCACATGACGGCCACGTGCGGCGTGTTCGGCTCTGCCATTACATCGGCGAAGATGCTCGGCTTGACGCTGGATCAAACGCTCGCAGCGGTCGGCATCGCGGGAAGCATGGCTGCCGGATCGATGGAGTTCCTGGCCGACGGCGCGTGGACCAAGCGAATCCATCCGGGCCTCGCGGCTCAGAACGGCATTCAGGCGGCGCTGCTCGCGGCCGAAGGATTCAAGGGCCCGCAGCGAATCTTGGAAGGGCGCGATGGTTTTCTGCACGGCTACTCGCGGAGCCCAATCGCGGACAGGCTCACGGACGGTCTCGGCGAGTCCTTTGAGATCCTGCACACCGCGGTCAAGCCCCACGCTTGTTGTCGCTACATGCAGGGCCCCATCGACGCCGTTCTCGCCATCCTGCGCGAGGAAAACATCCAAGCCGGCGACATTCATCGCATTAAAATCGCCGTGCTCGAAGCTGGCTGGGGAATCGTGTCCGAGCCGAAGGAAAGGAAATACAATCCGGAGTCCGTGGTGGATGCGCAGTTCTCGATGCCATTCGGCGCGGCGGTCGCTGCCATTGACGGCGCGGCGGGCCTGGCGCAGTTCACGGTGGAAAAAGCGCGCTCGCCCAAGATCCGCGAATTAATGAGCAAGGTGGAACTGGTGAAAGATCCGAGCGTTGAGGCAACCTTCCCCAAAGAGTGGCCGGCGTGTGTGGGCATCACGCTCGGCGACGGCGGGACCATCGAAAAATTCGTTCGTTATCCGAAGGGTGACCCGGAAAATCCCCTGAGCTGGGAGGAGCTCGCTGCCAAGTTCCACGCGCTCACCGGCCGCGGCGACATGGTCGACGCCGTTTCCAGTGCGAAGCCCTCCGAAATTCCAGGTATCTGCAGTTAGGGAATCAGCTCAATCAACAGTCCGTTCGGATCGCGCACGAAAACCCCCAGGGCCGGTCCCAACTTCACCGGCTCACCGCCGCGCGTCACGATGGATCCGCCGCCCGCAGCCACCGCCTTCATCGCGGCCTCCACGTCTTTTACGTGAATGGAAACGGCGGGCGACCCCGCATCGGGAACGCGCAGATCGAACGGCTTTCGCGCAACGCCCTTGAATTCGAGGAGTTCAAAATCAACCGTCGTGCCAGGCACCTTGGCCGAGCTGATGCGCCACTCGGCGCCTTCGGCATCGATCAGCGAAGCGATGGTCTTATTTGTAGCGTATGCGACGGGCGCGGGCTTAGTCTCAAACCCCAAAATGTCGTGATAGAACTTCAGGGTCTGATCGGTATCCTTGATCGTGACGCCGATTCGCCCACCCAGAATGTTGCTGTTCGCGGGTGCGCTCGATTTCGGCGCTGGTTGAATACTCGCCAGCTCCAGCATGAACCCATCCGGATCTCTCACGAATACCGAGCGGCTCTGGCTGGCCTCTCCGCCGATTTTCATCGGCGCACCGCTTTTGCTCAACACCGATCCTCCGTTTTTCTTCACGCCGTCGAGCGCAGCATCCACATCGCGCACCATCAGCACCAGCGTGGCAGCGCCGGGATCTTGCATGTGCGGCACAGCCTTCTTCACGGACGTAGCGCTGAACTCAGTGAATTCCAGATCGAACGTGGCGCCGGGAATGTTGAATGACGCATTGCGAAACTTCGCTCCGTGCGTGTCGGTAAATTTCGAAAGGTCTTCATTGAGCGGCTGTGGCGTTGGCATCGCGGTCATCGGTTTTCCGCCCGGTCCCACCGGCATCAGTCCCAAGCCGTCCTGATAAAACTTGACCGTTTTGTCCAGATCGGCCACCGAATGAATGATCGCCCGCACTCCGATGGCCGGTCCCGGCGCATCAGCCGTTCCCGCCATCAACAATCCGCATCCGGCGGCAATCACTGCAGCGCTTCCCAGTTTCAGCATTCTCTTGTTTCTCCCGGTGCTAAGCTTATCACCCGAGCCTGTGCCCTGCCCATGCTAACCCGCGACGCGAACCAGCACCTTGCCCATCGGACCTTCGGCCAGCCGCGCGAAGGCCTGCTTCACGTCTTCAAATGCGAATACGTGGTCCACCACCGGCTTTTGTCCGCTGGCGTTCAGCCGTCCCGTTATCTCGTCCCACGCCGCCTGGGCCTCCTCGGCAGTGAAATCGGACACCGCAACTCCTCCGATGCGATTGCGTCGGAAGAAGAGCGTCGCGGTATTGAAGCTCGGCACCTCACCGCCGCTTCTGCCCACCACGCTGATGCGGCCGCCGAATCCCAGCATCGCGATCACTTGATTGAAGAGCGCGCCGCCCACGCTATCCACCACGATGTCCACTTTCCGGGGCGCAAGAGCAGCCGTGGCCGCTTTGCGCAGGTTTGGGTCCGCAGGATTGAACACGAAGTCGGCACCCAGGGCTCGCAGCTTCTCGCCCTTTTCGGCGCTGCGCGATAACGCCACCACCGTCAGACCCATCGCCTTGCCGAGCTGTACCGATGCCGTTCCCACGCCTCCGGAAGCGCCAGTCACCAGCAGTACCGATCCGGCGGAAGGCGCCGCCGGAGGATCGCTCCATTGCGTCAGGGCTTGCCAGGCGGTTAAGTAAACCAGAGCAGCCCCGGCCGTCTGCTCGAGAGACCATCCCGCGGGCGGCGGCGCGACGCTCGAAGCGGAAACCAGCACCGTCTCGGCCAGTGTCCCCCATTTCTCAACACCGCAATCGCAGCGCAGGATGCCGACCGTGTCGCCGGCCTTGACGTTCGAAACGCCGGGACCGACGGCCACTACGTCGCCCACGCCATCGCGTCCCAGGATGTGCGGGAAAGCAGGCTTGGCGGGGTATTGAGCCTGCGCGAGAAATGCATCCGCCGGATTCAGCGCCGCGAATCGGACGCGAACCGATACTTGATCGGGGCCAGGCTCGGGATCAGGCGTTTCACCCAACCGCAAGTTCTCTACCCCGTTGTAAGAATCCATGAACCATGCGCGCATTCTCGTATTCTCGCGCACTCCGCTCCTGGATTCTATTCCTTGTCTCCCTCGTATTCCTCGTATTTCTTGTCTTCTGTCTTCTTCCCCGAACTCTACTTGTCTTTCTCTCCCCCCTTATCCCCCGGCGCTCCGGTTCCCTGCGATCCGATAAAGAGCTTCCTGCCGTCTGGATAAGTGATGTTGCTGCCATTGGCGCGCGTGGATTCATCCTTGGCCTGCCAGCCTTCCACCACGATCTCGGTTCCCGGCGGCAGTGAGCTCTTATTAAATCCCCGGCGCAACAGCCCGTTGGGCGCACCGGCCTCGATCATCCAACTGGTCACGGTGCCATCGGGATTCTTCACGTCCAGATGAATCCAGGCGTGAGGATTAATCCACTCCATCTTGGTGACCGTGCCACGCAGCACCAACGGCTTGTTCACATCGAATTCCGCGGCGAAAGCGTGATGCGCCCAGATCGGCGCCGCGCCAAACAGTAATCCAATTCCCGCGGCGGCAATCAAGAATTTCTTTTTCATGATCGATTCGTTCTCCTGGCTCAAAATTACTTACCGGCAGCAGCTTTCTTGTCTTCCATCCGCGCCGCGCTCAGCATGTTGTGCATAGCCATATTGCCTTCGTGGCAAGCATACTCGAACAGCTTATATCCCGGCTCCTGCGTGATCGGAAACGCAGCCGTCCAGGGGGCAGTGTAGGTCTTGGGATCGTTCACGGTAAGCTGATAATTGATTTTATTCGGGCCCACGCGAGTGAACTTTTCGGTAAACTTCATCTCGTCGCTATAGGGAGCGCCACCGTCGCCATTTACACCGGCAGCCAGCGTGCCGCCCAGCAGATTGGTAGTCTCCACCACCAGCGTGTTGCCTTCCCAATGGCCCACAGCGTCGCCCATATAGGAGCGGATATTGGAACTGATGTGCGGCCGGCCGTCGGTTGGAATGATGCGAACATCGTGCACCATTTCATAACGGATGGCCACGTATCCGGGTGTCTGCACGATCTCCAGGCCGTTTCCGTAGATCACAGGAAGAATGGACCCGGCCACGCCTCGCGTAATGCAGCGGTCATAGTCGCTCCAGTTCACGTAAGAAGCCGGGATCGCTTCGCGCCGCAATTTGTTCTTAGCGTCCAGCAAGGCCTGCGCCTCGGGCGTCAATGGGGGAAGCCTGCCATCCGGCGGATCGACAATCTGCGAAGTCTGCGGCGATGGCCTGCGCGCAAATTCGCCCCAATGTCCCGGAACCGGCGCCGCGTCCACTCCACGTCCGAACCTTCCCGGCGGGGGAGCCGGCGGAGCTTCGCCTTTGGCTGCCGCATCGATCTGGGCCTTGGCGGGCGAATGATTCTCGCCGCCGCTTTCCACGAACTCCTCGTTCCGCGAGATGTTCTTCGCGCGATCCTTCATCTCGTCTTCGGTCAAAGTCGCTCTGGTTCCGAAGTTCTTCGGCCGCTCGAAGGGCACACCCCATGTATCGTCGCTGGTCCAGGTGCCTTGGAGGTCCGGCTCACCCCACGGCGTCTTGGAATTTGCGGCGGCCTTGGTGCTCTTCGACGCTGCGGAGGGCGAAGTTTGAGCTAGCGCTGTCATGGCGGCCAGAGCCGTCACCCCGATCAACCCCAGGAAAATTCGCTGATTCATGGAAATCTCCTTCCTTACTGGGCGATTTCGTCGCATTCCAGGTTACTCATTGCGCTACTTGCCCGGCTTCCTTACCAGGTCGCCATACAGCAGCTGCTCGGTAAACTCCACGCACTTAAACTCCAGCAGCCGCGCGTCTTTCTCCCGATGCCGGTACAAAATCAAATTGATTTTCCACGGCCGGGTGAATGTGGCTGCGTCTTCGACGGTTGCCTCGTAATTCATTGTATTGGCGTCCAGCAGCGAATAGCGCTCCACCACGTGCAAGCCATCGCTCGCGAAATCGCCGGCACGATCGAACCAGGCGTTGCCATTGAAGCCGGTGACATCCACCACCAGCGTATCTTTCTCCCAATGGCCATTCGATGTGCCCATCCAGGTGTCTGTGGCTGCTTCCATTGCCTTGCCCATATTGATCAGCCGGTTCGTGGTGGCGTATTCATATGCGAACAAAATGTCCTTCTGCGATTGAATAATCTGGAATGGATACGGCAGATACGCCGCTCGAGGTACGCCCGGCATGTAGCACTTCACTTCGGGGTCGTCCTTCATGCGGTTCGCGAAGTTTTTCTTCTTCTGTTCCAGCGCCGCCGGTTTGTAGGGGATCTCGCCGCCCTCCACAATGCCCTGCCCCGGAGGGATGGCGCCGATAGCGCCCATTTGAAAGAACGGACCTGCTGCCGCGCTGTGAGCTTCGATGTCCCAGTCCGCTGTGCCCAGCGACTGCCAAAGCCCCGTAAGATTTGGCTTTCCGTCGGTCATGCGAGGGATCTTCGGAGCGGCAGTCTGGCCCGCCGCGGGAATCATCGAGATAAAAACGGCGCAACTCGCCGCAAAAATAGAAATGCTTGTAGATTTAGTACACAGTCGCATGAGAATGTTCCGCCAAACAGCATATCATCAGCCTGACCATCAAACACTCGCACTTTGCACGCGTCTTTGCACTGAGGTGCACTTGCATATTGCCTGCAGTGCTTGACACACTGGGAACTCAGGCACATGAACAAGGTCTTTCCGAATAGCGACGCGGCGGTCGCCGACATTCCCGATGGCTCTACCCTCATGCTGGGCGGTTTCGGCCTGGCGGGAATGCCTGAGAATCTGATTCGCGCTCTGGTGCGGCGAGGCGTCAAGGGACTGCACACCATCAGCAACAACCTCGGCGTGGATGGCGTCGGCTCCGGCGTCATGCTGGAGGCCGGCATGATCGATTCTCATATCGGCAGCTACGCGGGTGAAAACAAGCTGCTGGAATCGATGGTGCTGGCGGGCAAACTGAAACTGACGCTGATCCCGCAAGGCACGCTCGCTGAGCGTATGCGCGCGGGCGGCGCGGGCATCCCCGCCTTTTATACGCCGGCCGGTGTGGGAACGGTGGTGGCGGATGGCAAAGAGGTGCGGGAGTTCGACGGCCGAAGCTATCTGCTGGAACGCGCGCTCACGGCGGATTTCGCGCTGGTGAAAGCTTGGCGCGGCGACCGGCTCGGCAATCTGGTCTATCGCAAGACCGCTCAAAATTTCAATCCGATGATGGCCGCCGCGGCGAAGATTACCATCGCCGAGGTGGAAGAGCTGGTGGAACCGGGCGTCATCGATCCCGATCATGTCCGAACACCGGGGATTTATGTGCAGCGGATCGTCCAAGGTGAGCAATACGACAAGAAAATCGAGCGTCGAACATTAAGGACCAAGTCGTGAGGAAAAATGGACGCGCGTGAACGCATTGCCCGCCGTGTGGCGCAAGAACTGCGGGACGGATACTACGTCAACCTGGGCATCGGCATCCCTACCCTGGTTGCGAATTATGTGCCTTCTGGCATCGAGGTAATTTTGCAATCGGAGAACGGCATGCTCGGGGTCGGGCCTTATCCTTTTCCCGGCGATGAGGATTCGGACCTCATCAATGCCGGCAAAGAGACCGTTACGGAATTGCCGGGCAGCGCCTACTTTTCGAGCGCTGAATCCTTCGCCATGATCCGCGGCGGCCACGTCAACCTCACGGTTCTCGGAGCCATGGAAGTGGATGTCGAGGGTAACCTCGCCAACTGGATGGTCCCCGGAAAAATGGTGAAAGGCATGGGCGGCGCGATGGATCTGGTGGCCAGTGCCCGCCGTGTGATCGTTGCCATGGAGCATGCCACCAAAACCGGCGCGCCCAAGATCGTCGAGAAGTGCACGCTGCCCCTAACGGGACTTCGCGTGGTGGATACCATCATCACCGAGCTGGCGGTGATTCGTATCACGCCGGATGGCTTGATCCTCGAAGAGCTGACGCCCGGCGTTACGCTCGACGATGTTCAGAAACTCACCGCGCCGAAGCTGATCGTACGCTAATTTTTCGCGGCTGCCGGCGCGCTCGGCGCCTTGGGCAAGGTCGCTTTGCCGTCCAGCGCATACACCAGCAATCGTGACGGCGGCAGCGGAACCTTGGGCTCCGCGGGATCCGAATTGAATCCGGTGGGCGCGTTCGCCGGACTACCCGCCAGTGCGATGTACTGCTTGCCGTCGATCAGGAACGTCATCGGCGGAGCTATCTGCGACAGGCCGGTCGGTATGTCGATGAGCTGATCGCCATTGTCGGCGCGGTAAGCGATAAGCCGCGTGCCAACACTCGAGAACACCAGGTTTCCCGAGGCGAGCGTCCCGCCCTGAGTTTGCCCAGCCGACAGACCGCGCCAGCGTTCTTTCCCGGCGATCGGGTCCCAAGCCACCAGAATGTTGCCCTGCCCTTCCGGACCAATCTTAGGCAAGGCCGGATCGGGAGGCGGAGGAGTGAACGGATTATCCGGAGCTGTATCGGCATGCGCACCGGCATCGGCATTGGCAGGGCGTGGCCGTGCGAACGAGATCCCCATGTTGTATTGTCCCTTGCCCTTCTCACCAACGTCGGTCGAGCTGGGAACAAACTTGGGATCGGCTGCGAAATTGAAAGCTTGGCCGATGAGGCTCGGAATATAGACTAGACCGGTATTCGGATTGTAGGCCCAGGGTGGCCAAACGTGTCCGCCCACCGGGCCCGGCATCACAGCCACAGAGTCGTTGGCGTAGATGGCCTCCGGATTGATCACGGGCCGGCCTGTTTTCAGATTCACGCCCGACGCCCAATTCACCGTCACCCAAGGCTCGGCCGATAGCAGCTCGCCGGTCAGGCGATCGAGCACGTAGAAGAAACCATCCTTGGGCGCCTGCATCACCACTTTGCGCGTCTTGCCGTTGATCGGCAAATCGGCCAGCATCAGGTCTGCGATGGAATCGAAGTCCCAGTTATCGCCTGGAACTTCCTGGTAATACCAAACCAGCTTGCCGGTGGCGCCGCGCACCGCGAGGATACAATCGGCGAAAAGGTTGTCGCCCTTGCCCCGATGCTGATCCGACCACGGCCCCGGCTGTCCCGTGCCCACGTAAACGATGTCGGCGTCCGGATCGTACGCCATTCCGTTCCAAACCGCCCCTCCGCCGCCCAGCTTCCACCATTCGCCGCTCCAGGTTTTAGCGGCATCGGCCAGCTCCGGTTGCTCGAACGGTTTCGATGGATCGCCGGGCACGGTATAAAACTTCCATGCGATCTTGCCGGTCGTGGCATCCAGTGCGGCAAAGAATCCGCGCACCGCGTACTCACCGCCGGACGCTCCAATGATCACCTTCCCGCCTTGGATCACACGCGGCGCCATGGTAAACGTGTACGGCTTGTCGGCGGGAGCGACGCGCGTCTCCCAAGCTATTTTGCCGGTCTTCAGGTCCAGTGCTCGCATCCGCCCGTCCACTACCGGAGCGATCACCATGTCCTTGTACAACGCGATTCCTCGATTCACTACGCCACAGCAAATGCGCGATTGCCAGACTTCCTGATTCACTTCGGGGTCCGAGCGCCACAGTTCCTTGCCCGTGCGAACATCTACCGCATAAACCACGCTCCACGGCGCGATCGAGTACAGCACGCCGTTATGCACCAGCGGCGTACCCTCCTGGTGCGTCTGTGGACGTCCCGGCGCAGCGGGGATATCGGTGTACCACGCCAGCCCCAGCCGGCTCACGTTGCTCGCGTTGATCTGGTCCAGCGGGCTATAGCGCTGTTCGGACCAGTTCACGTTGTAGCTGATCCACTCCTCTCCGGATCGGCCGGCTGCTTTCAGAGCAGCGTCATCGATCGGCCGTGCCGATTGCGCCGCGGCGATCTGCCAGATCACGGCGCCAAATATGCAGATTTTCCCGATCACTTCGCTCCTCCGGAGGCGTTATCCAATTTGCGCCCGCCGCTGAGTACGTTCTCGACCGCGTGATTGCCCTCGTGACAGGCGTATTCGTAGATCCGATACTTCTCGTCCCGCGTGAGGGGAAACGCCGCCTTCCAAGGCCGGCTATACATAGGTGGATCATCAATGCTCACTTCGTAGTTGATGGTGTCCAGGCTGGCGCGCGTGAATCGCTCCACAACATGCAACGCCTCGCTTTGCGGAATGCCCTTGATCCGATTGGTTGCGGCGCTGGTGCCGATAGAGCCCTTGTTGTTGTAATTCGTGGTGTCCACCACCAGCGTCTGGCCTTCCCAATGCCCGCGCGAGTCGCCGTTCCACAAGCGGATATCGGAAGAGACGTGCGAGCGGCCATCCAGTGGAATGATGCGCGTCTCGTGGATCATCTCATAAAGAATCACGACGTAGCCGGGAGTTTGCAGGATCTGGTACGCGTTGTTATAGCCGGCCGGGAACATCCCCGCGGGCATGCCTCGAGTGATGCAGCGGTCCCAAACACTCATGTACTCCCAGGAATCGGAATTATGCGCGGCGTTGTAATCGCGCTTGGCCGCGGCGGCTGGGGTGATGGGAACGCGGCCGTCCGGCGGATCCACCACCAGGGAGGTTTGGTTGGTAGAAAGCACTTTCGTGCCGGAATCGAACCAGACCTGGTTGTAGCTGCCCACATCGCCGGGCTTGGGAGGGCGATCCACGCGATTGTCGGCCGCGCGTTTTTCAAGCGCCGCGGCCTCTTGGGGAGTCAGTACCGGTTTGTTCGCCAGTTCATCCGGCCGCTCGAAGGGCGTGATGGTGGCGTTGGTCCAGGTGCCCTGGATGTCGGGTTGCCCATCGGGCGTTTTCGGCGCGACCCAGTTGTCGGCAGCGAACAGGACGCACGGAACGAAAAGTATCAGTAATCGATGTTGCATGGGAATGCCTCTAGTTAGTGACCGGATATGCCGCCCCAGGGCGATCGCAAATGATAGAACGCGGACGGACCAATCATTTCGACGCGCCGAATTTTGCCGTTTTCAATCAGGAACGCTTCGTTCACCAGGATACTGGACGGCGAATTGAAGAATCCGAAGGTATAGGGCCGGCCGTCGGAAAGAACGCCCGACTTCACCGTTCCCTGATCGAAGACAACGTGCGACCAAACCACGCCGCGCTCGGCATCCACCAGTGGATAGCGCCGGTCATGAATGGCCTGAACCACAAAATAGTAGCCCAGCTTGAACTGCGACATGCAGTCCATGGCGAAGCCGTTGATCGCGTCCTTGGGCTCGTTGGCGGGGCGCGGAACGTTAGTGGTGTGCGATCCGTTTTCGATGCGGTCGCAATCACTGGTGAACGGATATGTTCCGGTACCATTCACGCCTTTACCGTCGTTCTTTTCGAGGCCGCTGAAGTAAGCGTCGGCAATCGAAATCATCTCCGGGCGCGAAAGGCGCTGCGCGGGAGGAATCGATTTGAACCACATGTCCTCGGGCTTGTAGCCGGGTGCATCCAGAGCCGCGATATTAGCCGGCCCGCCCCCGCCCTGCCGGAAGTAGATGGCTTCGATTTCGGTAATGCGTCCAAGCTGGATGCCGAGGCGCACGCTCATCAGCAGCGGCTTTCCGGCCTCATGCATGGTGCCCATAAACACCACTTGGCCGGCTTCGGGATCGGCGAATATGTGCTTGTAATTCCCAACGCTCTCCACCGTTTTCCAGAAGCCGTCGCCCAGATCCATGGGCTGATCGTTCTCCGTATACCGGACGTCGGCCGATACCGGAAGGCGCTTGGGATCGCGCGCGGCCAATGCCGAGAGGTATTGGTTCATCACGCCCTCCAGGCACGCTCGATCGCAATTGAGTGGGATAGGCCCGGTAGAGGCACTCACATGAGCAACGAAGATGAGATTCTATCAACGATGAGATTCCTCAGGTTTCAGTAAATCCGCGACCTTTGCGACCCCCGCCTTCGCGCACGCGTCGTCCTGCTCTTGGTTGGATCCCGCGCTGCCCACGCCGCCGATGATCTCCTTGCCCACCATGATCGGCACACCGCCTCCCAGCGCCAGAATATCGGCCACATCGCGTTGTGGGAGCAGCGTCGGGTCACTGATGGTCCGCTTCTGAAACTCGAGCGTGGTGCTGCGGAACATGCGCGCGGTATAAGCTTTACGTCGCGCCATCTCCGCCGTTTGCCCCGTGGTCTGCTCATCGCGCAGCATTACCAGCACCTGACCCGCGCGGTCCACAACCACAGCCGCCGTATTGAAGCCTTTGGCCTTGCACTCCGAGATGGTCGCCTCCGCGATGGTCTTGGCCAGCCCCAGCGACAAATTGCGCTGCATCACCAAACCTTGCGCGCTTGCGCCACCACATAAACTAATCGCCGTGCCAACCAGCAGCAAGAACTTCCCTGTAGACGACATAAGCCCTCCAGTCCGCCGACAATTATACTGATTCGAGAATGGAGAAACGAATGGTCAAATGGAAATTCCTAGCGGGCGTAGCTTTCGGCGCTTGCCTGGGGACCTGGGTAACGATGTGGATCGGGCAAAGGACTGTGGCTTCGGCCAAGGAGCCAACGCTCACCGCGCTCGACTACGACCAGCTCACCGAGCTTACCAATCGCTACGCGTACGGCATCGACACATGTTCGAATAACGGTTACGACTACGCGAATGTGTTCACTCCCGACGGCGTTTTCATCGACAAGAATTCCGACGAAGGGTTCAAGCAGGGCGGCCGCGTGTTGGCGAAGGGCCGCGAGGCGCTGGCGACGTTGATTGGCGGCGGATCGCGCGGCTGCAAGACTCCCATGGTCTGGACCGGATGGACGCACATCATGGTGAACCATGTGTTCACGCCGTCGCCCGAGGGCGCCACCGGCAGGATTTATTTGTTGCAGATGGGGATCAAAGGGCCGGGAAGCATCGAGCGGCATGGCGGCTACGAAGACGTTTATGTCAAGACGGCCAGCGGCTGGCGCATTAAATCGCGAACGCATGTACGCGATCGCGCTTGGTTCAACCCGCTGTTGCAGACACCCGATCTCAACTAGCCGGCGGTCACTTCACGCCCATCAGCAGGATCAGACCATCGGCCAGCGTGCCTCTCCAGCTCAAATAGTCGTGCGCGCCTTGAAATTGCTGATAGTGAACTTCGTAGCCCTTGGAGAGCAAAACATCCCGAAAAGCTCGATTGGGGATGAGGATCGAACCTCCCTGCCCGGAACGATCGAGCTCCAGCGATCCCCCATCCAGGTAAAACCGAATGGGCAGCTTCGGGCTGTCGATAAACAGGCGAGCCACGTAGCCGTGCTCGGAATCTGGACTAAAGCTGTTGGGCTTGGCAGGATCGACGGGCGGAGTCCACCAGTAAGAGCCAGACTGGGATAAAACATTTCCGAAGATTTCGGGGTGACGATAAGCGGCGTACGTTGCGGCCAGTCCTCCGTAGCTGGACCCGCCGATCGTGACGTGCTCTGGATCCGAAGTCACGTTATAGAGCCTGCGCAGCCACGGCACCAGCTCCGCGCTCAGAAATTCCGCGAACTCGGGATTGCACGGAAGCTCAATCGATCTGGCCTTCGGAGCATTGCCGATCATCACGGCCACCAGCGGCGGGATACGCTTGTCCGCGATTAAATTGTCGACTGTCACCGGCGTGGGCACCACCTTGATGTACGTGTCGCCGTCGAAAACCAGCAACAGTCCATACGGCGGAGCGGTTTTTGAGTAGCCAGGCGGTGTGTACACCCAAATATCCCGCTTATTCTTCAGCAACGCGCTAGTAAAACTATGCTTCTCAATCTGCCCTTCGGGCACATCCTTACGTTTGTCCGCCCAGGGTTGCACCGGCGCATCGGGCATGTCCAGACGAGACACCCCATGATGCAGCAGCACGTCCGGGTCTTCATCCCTCTCGAACCAGCCTTTCGGATTCAAGGGATCTCGCTGCGTCATGGCGTCCAATAGATCGTACTGACCGTCCGGTATTTCTGGCATGGAGGCGACGTTGGGCGCGATCGAATAATACGTCCGGAGATGGCGGTCTATTTTGAACGACGCGTACCAGACGTCGGTCTTGGCCAGGTGCTTCATGAAGCAACTCTCGCCATCGCAGAACGGAGTTTGCACCATGACGCCTTTGGTATCGCCATGCGCTCTCCATAGAACCGTGACCAGCATGTTGCGCGGATCGTCCGCCAGCGGCTCAATCATCGGTGTGCCTTCTTTTTCGATTTGTGTCCAGAAAGCGGTCACGGATGCGGCATCGGTCAACTGCTTCAGACGCGGACTCTTTACTTCATTCGAAGGAGCCAGCAAGGCTTCCGATTTAGTAATCTTCAGCCCCGAGATCTTGTACCCGCATTCGGTCTCCTTGTCTCGCCCGGAAAGAACCAATTGCCAGGCGCCCGATTGAGGCGCATAGAAGCTGAGGGATTGACCCTCTTGCAGTTTGCTCGAAAAGCGGCGAGCGGTTTCTCCCGTCGGATTCAATACCGTCAGGATGGTGTCTTGCCCGGTGTCGGTGAACACCAGGGACACCACATCTCCAGCCTGCAAACTTATGGAATACGCATGCGTCGTGGGGGGACGAAAAGTATTCTGAACGGTATCACCGGGGTGCAGGTCACTCGCAACAACAATGCGAACGAAGGCTACCAGAAGAATCGCCGGAGACAGACGGAAAGCTTGCATTCCGCCAGTATGTCACGCGTCTGGTCTTCCGACAATACCGCTTACTTCGCCGCGCTGGGCGCCGGGACCGGCGGAAGGGTTCCGCCTTCGGCCAGGATCTTCATGTTCTCGAGCGCCTGCATGAACCGTGCATTCCTCTGCGCTTTGTCCTTCTGGCGGGCGGCGTCGTCCGGCAGCATCGAATTGTCGTAAATCAAGGTGTAGACCAGCTTCGACGTCGTCGCCGTCACTGGCCTGGCTTCCAGCGTGCCGTGATACAGGTTGTACATCGGGCCCACTCGCACCGGCTGCGTGTAGGTGTATGACAGTTCCGTTTTGCCCACGAGAATTTCGTTGCCAACGGACCGTACCGCGCCGAATTCACCGTCTTTACCCGACATGATGGTGCAAGGAATCCGCAGCCATTCGCCGATATCGCAATACTTGCCGACGCGCTTCCACACTTCGGCGGCCGGGCGGTTTACGGTGATTTCCATGGGAATCGCGGTGTACGTCGGATTCGCGATTGCGAGCGGCGCCGGCGCCGGCGGTTGTGCACTGGTCACAGGCGCCAGACCCACTGTTGCGAGCGCGCAGGCGACAACAGTCTTCAACAAACGATTCGACATGGATTCCTCCAAATGATTTCGCCTCTTGGGCATTGTGCTGGTGCACATCTTGTCACAAACGGACCAGAGGAATCAACAGAGCAGCCGAAGCGAGGAGCCGAAATGAGGAGCCGAAGACGATAGAATGGTGAACTGCCGCGACAGACCAGGGAGAGAATATGCTGCCTACCGAAACGATGCGCAACCGGCCTATGCTGTTCGCGCTGGGCGTCGCCGCCCTCATGGCCACCAGCGTCACGACGGCCCGCGCCCAAGCTTTTGCCGACCTGAAGACAGCCCTCGTTGACTACTCGAAGGCGGACATGGAACCACGCGAGGCTTGCGATGCACTGGGCAAGTTCAAGGCCAAGGAGATCGCACAGATCACCGCGGCCCAGATGCCGGCTTCGGCCTCGGCGCCCCTCCATTGTCGCGTCACCGGTCTACTCTCGCCCGAAATCGCGTTCGAGGTCAGCCTGCCCGCCAAGTGGAACGGGCGCTTTTATATGATCGGCAACGGCGGCCATGCGGGCGAGGCCATGGATGATCCCGGACGCGTTGCGCAGCGCAACCAGGCGCTGCAGCTCGGCTTCGCATTCGCGCAAACCAACACCGGCCACGATGCGCGCAAAGAGCCGGGCGCAAGCTTTGTGATGAGCAATCCGCAGAAGGCCATCGATTACGCCTACCGTGCGGTTCACCTCACAGCCAGGACCACGCAGGATCTTACCAAGCAGTATTACGGCAAACCGATCTCCCGCGCCTACTGGAACTCCTGCTCCAACGGCGGCCGGCAGGGGATGATGGAGGCCGAGCGTTTCCCTGATGACTTCGATGGCATCGTGGCCAACGCGCCGTGGGTGGATCAGACCGGTTTCACCATCGGCGCGATGTGGAATCAGAAAGCGCTGAATCAACCTGAATTGAAACCAGCGCCGGTTACGCCAGCCAAACTGGCTCTGATTGGCGAAAAGGTGATGGCCAAGTGCGATGCCATCGACGGACTCAAAGACGGCCTGATCGACGATCCGCCCAAGTGCAACTTCAACCCGGCGCGCGATGTCCCCGCCTGCAGCGCTGGCGCCGACGGTCCGGATTGTCTTACTCCTGCGCAGGCCGAGGCCATCGCCAAGGTCTACAGCGGCCCAATGAGCAATGGCAAGCCGTTCTTCCCCGGCTACATGCCGGGTAGCGAAGCCGTGATGCCGGGTCTGTTCGGCGGCGGTGCGGGCAGTGGCTGGATGAACGTGATCGTCGCGGCGCAGCCGGATGCCAAGCCCGCGGACTTCAACCTCGCCGAAGGCACCATGCGGTATCTGGTGCACAAGCCGCCGCAGCCGGACTACGATTACAAAACGTTCGACTTCGATCACGATATTCACACGCTGGATGAATGGAGCAAGCTGGCCGATGCGAAGAACCCGGACCTCGCGAAGTTCCACAAGCATGGCGGCAAGCTGATCATGACGTATGGCTGGGCGGACTCCATCCTGCAACCCATGATGGGCGTTAATTATTACGAGCAGGCGGTGGCCAAGAACGGTCCGGATACCGCGGAGTTTTTTCGCCTCTTCATGGTGCCCGGCATGGCCCACTGCGGCGGCGGCATCGGTCCGGACCGGAACGACTCGATGACCGCCATGATCAACTGGGTGGAAAAAGCCAAAGCTCCAGAGTCTATCGTGGCGAGCCGCGTGGTGGACAGCCAGGTGGTGCGCACGCGCCCGCTGCGCCCTTACCCGCAGGTGGCGCGCTACTCAGGCCAGGGCAGTATCGACGACGCAGTAAACTTCCACTGCGTGGCGCCGTAATGCCGGTGCTTCGATTGTGGCGCTATTCGTTTCGCAAGACGACCATCGGATCCAGCCGCGCGGCCCGGCGCGCAGGTAGATAGGCAGCCAGCAGCGCGACGGCTGCCAGCAACAAAGGCACGCCCGAGAAGGTCAGCGGGTCGCGGGGGCCAACGCCGTATAACAAGCTCTCGATCAAGCCAGACAACGCGAGTGCTCCTGCGCCTCCGATCGCGATTCCAATGAGAACGGGACGAATGCCGCTCTTGATCACGAGGGCGATGATGCGCTTCGGCTCGGCTCCCAGTGCCGCGCGCAGACCAAGTTCGCGCGTTCGCGTAGTGACTGAATACGCCAGTACGCCGTAAATGCCCACTGCGGCCAACACCAGCGCTACGGTCGCAAATCCCCCGAGCAGCCACGCGCTGAACCGCTGGCGCGAGAAATTCTCGCCCATTACGTCCTCGAGCGTTCTGACTTCGGCGATGGGCTGCTCCGCATCCAGCTGCCGAATCACTCGCCGCGCCGGACCAGCCAGGCCGAGGGGATTGCCGTCCGTGCGAAGCAGAAATACCATGCGCGCATAACTCAGGTGGACGTGCGGATAGTAAACAGTCGGCTCCGCTTTGTGATCGATCGCCGATTCGCGCACGTCGGCCACCACTCCGATGATTTCACCAAACGGATTCTGCTCGTCCATGTACGCGTTGATCCGTTGGCCGAGCGGTTGTTCGCCGGGCAGGAATTGCCGCACGAATGCCTCATTCACGATGAAATGGTAGGGCGAATCCAGGCGATTGTCCGAGTCAGTAAAATCGCGCCCGCTTTTCAATGGAATACCGAGCGTGCGGAAATATCCGGGCATCACCGTCCTGATCAGGGCCTCGAGCTCCGCGCCCGGTTTCGCGGGCGGGCGTCCTTCGACATTCACGAAAGTGCCGGCGCCGGGTCCGGTAAACGGAAGGAAACTTACCGCGCTGGCCGAGCGCACGCCAGGCAGGTGAGCCAATTGATCGAGAGCGCGTTCAAAAAACTGCGTGCTTCGAGGATCCTCTCGATAACGGCCGGCCATCAGCGGAACACGGAAAGTGAGCAGTTTGGATGGGCTGAGGCCGGGCTTCACGGATTCCAGGCTCACCAGACTGCGAAACAGGAGGATTGCGCCCGAGAGCAGAATTACGGAAAAGGTCACTTCGGCTCCAACCAGCCAGGACCGTAGGCGGCCCGCGCCAATAACGGAACGGCTATCGCCTCGCATGGCGCTGATCAAATCGATTCGCGTTGTCGCCAGCGCCGGCGCGACCCCGAAAAGCATGCTGGTAATGAGGGAGAGCGCGACGGCCAACACCACGATTCGAAAATCGACGTGAATCCCGGCGGATTGCGCAACATCCCTCGGCGCTAACGCCAACAACCCGGATACGGCCCAACGCGCCAGCAGCACGCCGGACATCCCGCCCGCCAATCCTAGAATCAAGCTTTCGGTAAGCAACTGACGGATCACGCGCCAGCGCCGGGCTCCGAGCGACGCCTGCACCGCCATTTCCCGCGCTCTGGAACTGTACCGCGCCAGCAGCAGGTTCGCGATGTTGGCGCATCCCACCGCCAGCAACAGGATCACCGCTGCCAGCAAAACCAACAGCGGCGCCTTGGTGTTGCGGAACAGCGCATCGCGTACCGGCTCCAGGTTTACGCGCCAGTTGGTATTGAATTCGGGATAGGTTTGCTCCAGACGCTTCGCGAGCGCGGACATATGGGCTTGCGCCTCTCGCTTGCTCACGCCCGGCCGCAGCCGCCCAACCGATGTCGCCCAATGCCCTGATGTCCTGCGATAATTCTGCGCTGGATTCAGACCAAGAGGTCCCCAGATATCGGTTGCGCGGTCCAGGAAATAGAAATTCGGCGGCAGAACGCCAATGATGGTGAAGGGACCCGAACTGATTTGCACCTTGCGGCCGATGATGTTCTCATCGCCGCTGAACCAGCTCTGCCACAGCCGGTAGCTGATGAGCAGCACCCGGCTCGAAGTTCGATCTTCTTCTGGGGTGAAGATGCGCCCGCGCACGGGGTTAACGCCGAGCAGTGGAAAGAGATTGGCTGTCACGCTCTGCCCCAGAAATTCCTCGGCGCGGTTATTTTCTGCGAGATTCGACGAGCGCGTCGGCGAAAGGGCGGCAATGTCGGAGAAAACGTCGTTCTGCGAACTCCAGTCCAGATAATTGGCGGGGGACACAACATTGTGGCCGTCGCCGCCCCGGTTTTCCCAGATCATCATCAGCCGCGAAGCATCCCGGTACGGCAGCGGCCGGACCAGCAAGTTATCGGCAACGGTAAACACCGCCAGGCTGGCTCCCAAACCGAGCGTCAGCGAAGCAATGCTGCTGAGGGCGAACATGGGGCTTCGGCGCAGCCCGCGCAATGCATAACGGATATCGCGCAGCGCGGTGTCCAGCCACAGGAAGCTCGCTTGATCGCGCATCGAATCCTGCACCGCTTCCAGGCCTCCGAACTCCACCAGCGCCCGGCGCCGCGCTTCTTCGGCGCTCATACCGGCGCGCAGGTTGTCTTCCACGTGCAGCGCCACATGGGTCTCGAATTCGGCCCTCCACTCGCGCTCCCTGCCACCCGCGAAGAACAGGCCGCGCAGCCGAGCAACAATTCCGCGCAATCTACTCATCGGGTTTCTTCTCCCGGGAATAGGAAACGCGACATGATCGCCGCCGTCTGCTCCCACTCGCGCTCTTCCTTCTTCAATTGACCGCGGCCCGCGCGTGTCAGTCGATAAAACTTGGCCTTGCGATGGTTCTCCGAGGCGCCCCACTCCGATGCGATGAACCCCTCCTGCTCCAGCTTCAGGAGAGCCGGATAAATGGTCCCGTAATTCAGGGTCAGCCGCTTGCCGCTGACCTGCTCGATGCGGCGTGCAATTCCATACCCGTGCAGCGGCCCAAGGGTCTCCAGCGTCTTGAGAACCATCAAAGTCAGCGTCCCTTGCCGCACATCGGTCTTTTCCGCCATGAACCCTCCTATTGGGAACCTATAAGAGCGTAGCGCCGTTTCTATTGGAAAGCAATATGGGAATCTAGATCGCCCTGCCGCTAAGATAAAAGCAGTGAGTGATTGGAGCGCACGGCAATATCTGAAGTTTGAAGACGAACGGACGCGCCCTGCGCGTGACTTGCTGGCGCAGGTGCCGCTCACCGAAGTCCGGCGGGCCATCGACCTGGGCTGTGGTCCTGGCAACTCGACCGAGTTGTTGGTCGAACGATACCCCAGCGCCGTTGTCAGTGGCATCGACTCGTCCATGGACATGCTGCGACAAGCGCGGGAACGCCTGCCACAGTGTGATTTTTCCCGCGGCGATCTGGCGACCTGGGTTCCCGCTGAGCCGGTTGACTTGCTCTTTGCCAATGCGGCCTACCAGTGGGTGCCGGATCATCTGAAAGCGCTGCGGCGGGTGGTGGAGACTCTGGCTCCCGGTGGCGTGCTCGCGGTTCAAATGCCCGACAACACCGCTGAACCATCCCATCTCGCGATGGAAGAGATCGCTAAGCGCCTTGGTATTACGGAAGGAGCGCGCGTGGAGCTGCCGCCCGTCGGCGCTTACTATGATGCCTTGAAACCGCTCTGCGCACGTGTCGAGATCTGGCACACCATCTACAATCATTCGCTGGCGGATGCCCAGGCGATTGCGGAGTGGTTCCGTGGCTCAGCGCTGCGGCCCTTCCTTGCCGCGCTGGACGCGGAACATGCACGGGAGTTTATGTCCGCATACATCGACGAAATCAGGCTGCATTACCCGCTGCGCAGCGATGGCCGGGTGTTATTGCGGTTTCCGCGGCTCTTCATCGTAGCCACTCGCTGAATCCATATGCCTCCTAGGACTGATGGAATCCTCGAATCCTCCCTGTACGTCACTGACGTGGCCTGTTCTGCCCGGTTTTACCAGAGGATTTTCGGATTTCG
>JBEKLB010000122.1:0-15422 GCA_050010415.1 Bryobacteraceae bacterium
CGGTCAACATGGTGTTGTGTTTCATTGGAAGTCTCCTGATTGGATTTTATGGATGCCTCATTGCCCTGCTGCCTTTGCCTATGGCCCAAAAGGACGAGCCCTATAGGTATAGTTGCGCCTCTGGGCCGAGGGGCAGACTAACCAAGAAGCGCTTGTCGTCGTAGTTATATTCGATTCGGGAACATTCTGCGGCGGCGCCAACAGCTGTTTCGGAGACTCCGGGCTGAAAATGTCTCCCTGCGGCTATCCCGGAGTCACCCGCATTTTTGGATGGAGCGCTAAATGGCACACAGACTTAGTCGACCACCTCGGGCTACACTCATCCCATGGCTACAGGATCAACTCCGTTCTATACCTTGAGCACCGCTCTGGCGTGCGCATGTTTCACGGCTTTCTTTATCCCCGTCACACTCTGTGCGCAGGGCGTGAATCTTGCCTGGAGCGGGTATGCCCACAATCCACAGCATACGGCGGTTTCCGCCGTTCCTGCGCGAAACTTGAGCGAGATCCTCTGGCGCACGTCCGTAGACCTGATCAACGCGCCCAACCCCAATGTGCCAACCGTCGGCGGACCTCTGTATATTCACTACGGTTCCCTCTCCGTTACCGCCCACGACACCGTGCTGGTTCCAGTGAGGACGGCCAAGGGGGGCTACGAAGTGCTGGCCTTCAGTGCCCCAACCTGCGCTACCAGCGGAGGTTCAACCTGCACTCCGCTCTATACTCTGCCCTCCGACTATTTGCTGCCAGGCCATGACTGGACGCCTCCCTACGGACCCGCTCTGAGTCTGGACACGCGCCTCTATTATCCAGGCGTGGGCGGCAGCGTTATTTATCGTGACTCGGTCGACTCCGCGACGGGTTCGAATGGGTTCTCCGGAGCCACCGGACGACTTGTGTTCTATGGCAAGGCAATCTACACCGCGAATAAGTCCGCGCTCGATGCCGCCATCCAGATTTCAACGCCGATCACGGCGGACCACCATGGAAGCATCTTCTTCGGCTTCATCGCCGCTTCTGGCAACGCCGCTGGTGTCGTTAGCGGAATTGCGCGGATTGGGGCGGACGGCGGAGGAACATGGATGAGCGCGACATCGCTTGCGGGCAACGATCCGAGCGTCACTCAGGTAGCGCTAAACTGCGCGCCGGCGCTGAGCAACGACGAGCAAACCATCTATGTGGCCGTCTCGGGCGGTAGCGAATTCGACACGAATGGTTACCTGGTTTCTCTGGACGCCGACACACTCGCTCCCATCGCGCATGCGCAACTGTTCGATCCCCTCAGCGGCTCTCGCGCCACGGTTTCCAGCGACAGCTCGGCCGCGCCCATGGTAGGCCCGGATGGCGACGTTTATTACGGCGTGCTGGAGAACCCCTGCTGCTCCTCGCACAATGACCGCGGCTGGATGCTGCACTTCAACTCGACTCTTTCCACGTTGAAGACGCCGGGGTCGTTCGGCTGGGATAACACGGCGTCGGTGGTAGCAGCTGGCAGCGTGCCCAGTTATACCGGAACGTCAACTTACCTGATCCTGACCAAGTACAACAATTACGTTGGAATAGGCACGGGCAACGGCGTCAACGAGGTCGCCGTGCTTGATCCCAACGCCACTCAGCAGGATGAGTACTCCACTGCCGTTGTCATGAAAGAGGTGATCACGGTGAAGGGCGTAACGCCAGAGACCAGCGAGGGTTTCCCCGACGCGGTAAAAGAGTGGTGCATCAACACAGCAGCCGTCGATCCATTTACTAAGTCCGCCATCATTAACAGTGAAGACGGCAAAGTCTATCGGTGGGACTTCACGAGCAATACCTTGTCGCAAAAAGTTGTGCTTACTCCCGGAATTAGTGAAGCCTACACGCCAAGCGTCATCGGACCAGATGGCGTCATTTACGCGATCAATGACGCCATTCTATTTGCGGTAGGCGGCGCAAAGCAATAATGAGCCCTTCATAAATGTTCCAGTTCTCCTTTCTGAAGAGTAGAGGAGATGACGCGCAATTCGCGGCGCTCGTCCCGTTGGCGCTTGGCAGCATTCGCGGATGCGCTCGTCATCGGCGCGCCGCGTCCCGTACACCTTTCGCGCATAGGTTGGGCCGGCGCTGCCTGGGCGCGCCCGTCGTGCTGATCATGATGAGACTCGCGTTATCATCCGGCCAGACGCTTCCGTTGGATCACCCAGCCATCGGATACTCATCGCTCCCCATGACCGATCCGGTCACCGAACTCAGCCGGAAGATCGAACAAGGCCAAGTACAGCTTGCTTTCAACCCCGTGACCGGTTATCTTCCGGCCGTGCTTAAGGCCCTCGACATTCCTGTGGAATCGCAGATGGCGGTCTTCTCGAAGACCAGCATTCAGGCCATGCGCATTGAGCCTTCCAATCCACGTGTCCTCTTTTTTAACGATGCCGTTGTCGCCGGATGGGTGCGCGGCGGCTACTTGGAACTCGCCTCGCACGATCCGCGCCGCGGCATGGTTTTCTACCGGCTGGACCAGAGGCCATCCGAGTACCGGAAGCGCATCGCGGCGGCTACTCTGGAGTCGCCTTTCACGCGCCGCAACGACTGCCTGCGCTGCCATATGAGCGCCACCACGCTTGGAGTGCCCGGCGTGCTCTTGCGCAGCGTGTTCCCCTCAATTTCGGGTGTGCCGCTGAATTACGCGCCCCAATACGATACCGACGGCCGAGTGCCGTTTGACAAGCTGTGGGGCGGCTGGTACGTCACTGGTAACAGCGGGCAGGCGCGGCACATGGGCAATCTCATCGCGGCCGATGAGGCGCATCCGGAATCGATGCTGGAAGGCGCTCCGGTTCATCTGGATTCACTCGACGGCAAATGCGACCCCCAGACAAGGCTGACGCCATATAGCGATATCGCGGCGCTTCTGGTCTTTGAGCATCAGGTGCGCATAATGAATTTGTTGACTCGGGCCGGGTGGGAGTCGCGGATGGCACTGGCCGGGAACCACTCGCTTACCCAGCCCGCTCGTGCCGCTCTCAACGAACTTGCGGACGCCATGCTCTTCGTCGGCGAAGCGCCGCTACAGGGGGGAATCGCGGGTACGTCGGGTTTCGCCGAAGCCTTCGCTGCCCGCGGACCACGCGATAGAGATGGCCGCTCTCTGCGCGACCTGAGCCTCAAAGGCCGCCTACTTCGTTACCCATGCAGTTATATGATCTATAGCGACGCCTTCGGCGCTCTCCCCGCCGAAGCAAGAGCCGCAGTCTACCGCCGCATGTGGAAGGTGCTATCGGCAAAGCTCGCTGAGGACCGGGAAGCCATCGTCGAAATCCTACGCGAAACCAAGTCGGAATTGCCCGATTATTTCCGAGCCTCACGCCCCAAAACTTGAATTATCGACGGGCCGGTGTGAGGAAGCGGCGCCATGATAGCCGCGAGTGCGGTCGCGCGTCTGAAACCTCGTTCCGTTTGAACCCAAACGGCGTCCGAGGAAGTGCGAAGGATGTGGGACTGAGTCGGCGGACCCCATCAATGTCGAAATACAACGTCCGCGCACCCACGATCTTCGTTTTAGCGTGCACGAACGGACGAATCGCTATCCACCCCTGTACTCAAGGTGTCGCATGGACCGTTCCGCAATAGACTCCCCCTTGGAATTGTTGGTCGAAGACCAGTGCGGGCGTGGGCTCGTTCTGATCTCGGCCAACGTCGCCCCTTTGGCGCGCTTCAGTAGCGCGATGACCTCGGCTTTCTTCGCTGCCGACCTGCGCCTAGGCTGTGACGATTGCGCTTCTGTGGGTTCCTGCGCATCGATTGTGTTGGTGCTCATCATTTTCTCCCGAACCGGGCGTGGGTCGCTACAAATCCATCACTTCGGTTCGGAGAGACTTGCAAGGCGGGACTTGAAATCGGCGAGTGTGCACCTTTTGTTTCCGGTCACTGTAATGTGACCAGCACCTGGATAACTCCACGGCCCTTGGGCAACGGTTCCAGCGCCTTGCCGACTACCGCGCCCAACATTCGCGGCCGGTCGGTGCCTTTCATCGCATAGCCTGGTCTTGACGAAGTGACAAACATGTCGCCCCGCGCGATAGGCCCGTTTTCGGCGCTCACTTTGCAAGGCACGATTCCCATTACAGCCAATGGCACTTCGTTCGTGCCCAGGCTGGAATCGTCCAGATGGTGCGGCGTAGCCAGGACGCCGGGTTTGGTAGAGTAAATGCCGGCCACCACAGTGGCGTAGGGATGCCGTGACAGCCGCAGATTCCGGTCGGCCTTCGGATCGATCTCCAGAACATCGCCCGGCTCATACCGCGACCGCGGACCGCGCACCGCGACCGACTCCGCAAAATCCGCACCGGAAGACTGTACTCCGCCATCCGCATACACAACTCCATTGGTATCAACCCGGAATTTGTGCACGCTGTTGGTCATGCCGAGATAGAGATTGCCGCCGGAGGCATTGGATACCACGCCCCCGTTGATGATTCCGGAAGAGGGCGTCTGGATCACCAGCGCGTAGTCCGTATACGGAGTGGGCGTGCCGATGCCCACGGTTACCGCATTCGATCCGCTGCCTCCCAGGACCAGCGTGTTGGACTGGCCCACCTGGGCATTGGCGCCAATCGCCGTCGCGTTACTAATTTGGGACTGGGTAGCGGGTATGGCAGAGTAGCCTAGAAAGGTGTTACTACTCCCCGCACCGTTCTCGGAAAAGTTGCTGTTCTCTCCGGCGCCAAAACCGACCGCAGTGTTGAAGTTTCCGGTAATATTCGTGTTAAGGGTGCCATTGCCGATGCCTACGTTGCCCGTACCGGAGGTGTTCCCACCCAGCGCCACATTGCCCACTCCTATATTCTGTCCCCCTGTAGTGTTACTGACCAGCGCATTGATTCCGAGAGCCGTGTTTTCAAGGCCCGTGTTGTAAAGGAGTGCGGCGTAGCCTATGGCCGTATTGCCCTGACCCGCACCCACAGAATTCAGCGCCGCGAAACCAACCGCAGTGTTGTAACTTCCGGAAGTATCTCCCTCTAATGCATCGGCCCCCACGCCCGTGTTCTCCACTCCACTGGTCGCTGAGCTGAGATTGTTCAATCCGACGGCGAGGTTATTCGCTTGACTCGGCGCCCAGATCAGCGTTGCTCCATTCTCCAAAATGCTACCGCCGAAATTCAGGTTTCCATCGACCTGCGTATTCCCGTTGACCTCGAGCGTCGCAGCCGGAGTGGTGGTACCGATGCCTACCTCGCTTCCACTCTGGTAGATCACGGAACTCGACAAATTCGTATTGCTGGTCCAGATGGCTATATGGTTGGCTTGGCCCGTGCCGGCGACGGCGGGATTCGCTTGACGATTCTCCTGCGCCTGCGCAAAGCCGGCCAATGCGGCGGCTGTTGCCAGTACTGCCAACCAGACCTGATCTGTAGCTTTCATCGTTTGTTCCCTACTACGGCGTGCTGGAACCGGACCGCCAGTGCGCTGAGCAGGATCGCTGCTCCCATCACGAAGAACATCCGCGGCTCCGGCGCCGGCGTCAAGCTCGATGGAATGAACTCGTTCCCGACCCCGGGACTGAGGTCAAGGCTGAACCCCGTGGAGTTGAATGATCAAAACTGATCATCGGGTCCACAAGTGCGGCCACTGTGGTTGTGGCGTCCGTATAATAATTGGCGGCTGAAACGTTTACAGCCAGCGTGAGCGTGTACTGGGTGTTATCGAGAACGCCTTGTTTGATCGTGTCCTCTACACCCATTACGCAGTCTGCCGGATCGTAGCTACTGCTGCAGAACGCATTCTGCAGCGTCTCGCCTCCCAGTTCGATTCCGGCGCCCACGCTGAAATACGTGCCATCCTGGACTCCGTCGAAGGCAACCAGCGCCTCACCGGTGATGTCGATGGTCGCGCTGGCATTGGCAGGTCCCAAGACCTCGAAATAATAGGTGAGGGTAGCAGACCCGCCGCCGCTCTCCATTGGACCGATAACCGCGTCGGCGAACACCGAGGCGTCCGGACTCAGTGAAACAGTTCCACCACCCGTTGTGCTGTAAGTGGGACCGGGAAGTATCGAGTCCGCCTTCGCCAAGGAGCAGATGCAATAAAATACGAAGAGAGCTACGAAAATGCCCGCCGGCTTCGCGAAGCGACCTTTGTAGCGCGCCAGGTTTCTGTCGAGTTTCCGATGTTTCACAATGACCCCCACTAGAGAAAACGGAATCCGCAGACATTTTTGGCGTGGGTCCTAGCCACTTTTGGCGGGATCGATGGAAACTCCCGTCGTATTAAGAGGTTACGGCTAATGTGCGAAGCGGCGATACGACGATCGCTGGGACAACGGTGAGAGCAGCTTTGTCGGGATGGGTGAAGTAAAAGTTCTTCATCCACTGAATCTTCGGTCGGCCGGAGGCCTTTGCGTCTCCAAGCAGACCTTTCCAGTCGGTCCATTTAGTGGCGGCGACTCAACATCCCCGTGGTGGGCGACCTTATCAGCATCATGGGATTGACGGCTCAACCGGCCCGAGGTGGGCGCTTACGGCGGGGGATCGGAAGCGGCGAATGCCCTGGCTGCCCCGGCGATCGCAGCGGTGCTCCATGACGCAACGGGA
This sequence comes from Bryobacteraceae bacterium, assembly GCA_050010415.1. Lineage (GTDB taxonomy): Bacteria > Acidobacteriota > Terriglobia > Bryobacterales > Bryobacteraceae > Palsa-89. The sequence continues at coordinate 6,570 of JBEKLB010000122.1, forward strand.
AAGATAGCGCGGCGTCTTCCTTTGAAGCCTGATTACGTTCAGGCGTTTCTCAAGGCGTAGGCTGCCACCGAAGATCAGGGATAACCCTGGAGCCTTGGTGTTCCGTGCTTCCACTCCGGAGGGAGAGCGAATCCATCATGATTCGGCATCTTCACCTTCGGCAGACTCTGTTGATCCATGACCTCGTCTTCCTGAATAACACCGTTCTTGAACAAAAGAAAGGCGGTGATGGCGTAAACCTCATCGGGACTGAGCGATCCTTCTTTACCTAGTGGCATACCGCGATGGATGTAATCCCATATTGTTGTCGCGAACGGTGAGTGAACAGACATGTTATTCAAGTTGTTCACGCAGGGAGCAAGACATGGCATCGGCATGCTCGCGTGAGTCTCTTGTTCGGCCCCTTTGATTAATGTGGGAGCGTGGCCTCCGGATGATCCTTTGGCCCCGTGGCATCCCGCGCACCCCTTCCGAACATACAGCACGGCGCCCTCTTTGGCCGTCCCGTGTCCTGGCGGGAGCTCTTTTCCGGTGGGGCTGACTGCAATATCCCAGGTGGCGATTTCCTGAGCGCTCGGGGTTCTACCGACGCCATAAGTGGGCGACTGTGGCCAGGCTGCCTGGCAAATGCTAAAGACCGCGGAGACGAGGAGAAACCTAGGCGAGCCCATTTTGAACGCTCCCATCGCTCAAGACCTTCCAGGGTTGAACCGTATTGGTCGGCGCCTTTAACCTGCACCTTGTCCACCGGCTGGCTCCAATATTTCGCCACCTCGGCTCGCGTTGGTTGAACCGTGCCCAGTTCGTCCGTACAGCGCGACATCAGCACATACTCTTTGCCGTCCCAATTCCAATGGAAGCCAAAGCGAGTATGGGCCATTGGATAGGCCGGTGTCCGAAGCTCGGCGGTCTGCCAGCTGTTACCGCCGTCGGTGGATAGCTCCACGCCGCGGATGGCGCCCGCACCGGACCACGCCAAGCCAGAGATTTCATAGAACCCGGGGCCCGGCAATTTCTGTCCGCCGGAAGGGAAGGTAATGACCGATTTCGGTCCAATCTGGTGAGTCAACGCGGCTACTTTCGGGTCGGGATTGATATGCCCGTAGTCGTCATAGGTCATGTAGTAGCGGTCGACGACCTTGATTCGCCGCAAATATTTGATCTGATAAATCCCTTCAAATCCGGGAACCATTAGCCGCAGGGGAAAGCCCTGCTGCGGGCGGAGCGGCTCACCATTCATCGCATAGCACACCATACAGTCGTCCATTGCCTTGGCAAGCGGTATACTGGATGCGCCCTTCACTTCTTCGGCGCCTTCGGCAATAATCCACGACGCCGCGTTCTGGACGCCCGCCTCTTTGAGCAATAGGGACAGTCGCACTCCGGTCCATTCGGCGCAGCTTGTCAATCCGTGCGTCTCCTGAACCGTTTTGTGCGTCGGCCTCGCACGGTTTCCCAGGCACTCGACGAAGTGAACGCGGGATTCATAGGGGAGACGCTTCAGCTCGTCCATGGTGAAAATCAGCGGCCGATCCACCATTCCGTGGATCATGAAACGATGCTCTTTGGGATCGATGTCGGGAACAAAGGCGCCGCGGTGCGTCGCGGTATAGAAAAGCGAGGACGGCGTGATGATCCCGACTGAGTCCTGAAGAGGAGTCAAGACGTGAAACGTGAGCCCGAATTCGTCTGGCGAATGCCTCTCGGCCACGGGCTTACGTATCGACGTGACGAAACGGGAGCGGTCGCCATACGCAATCAGCTGGTCGACCTTTTCGTTGGGCGCTCCTTGGCTCTGGCCCTTCGCAGGCTGCGCGCCGCTGCCCGCGGCCAAGCCAGCCAACGCAGCGCCACCTTTTAGGAATCCCCTTCGATTAGACTTTTTCGAATCCATGGGTCTCTCCGGTAGGTTAGAATTTCTGGAACTAGGTCTTTGGCCTTCCGGTGGCAGTATACACCGTTTTGAATCCCGCAAAGGTCGTTTTGTGTCGGCGTTTTGTGCAGGCGGGTCACTTGAGTGCAGGGTCGCTGCCGACCTGCCGCTGACGTTTATTCCAAAAGCAGTGCTTCCGCATTCTGCTCGCCGGCCGTGAGCTGCCTACAATCTAAAGTCAGGCAAGTTCGTCGGTAGGATTCAAAGGGTCGGAGGAAATACTTTAGTGTCCGAGTGGCTCGCGAAAAGCCAAATTCAGTGAAGTGGGCGCCTCGGAACGTGCCGGCAACACTAAGGCGAAGGGACGAGGAGAAAGCGCGGCGATGGCTCCGGCAGCCTTCGTGGCAGGATCCCGCGCCCAGAGATCGAGGTACTTCACCCGACGCGGGTAGGGCCCCAGTTACCGAGTGAGCATTTCTGTCTTCTCGCCTTCGGCTTACCACACTCGGCTGATCGCTGGACCTGCCTTTTGCGCAGCGTGCCGATGGTAGCGTCAGTTCACACGCGCGGAAGCCAATTGGCGCTGAACGAAAGGGTTACCCGCAAGCCTGCTGTTCCAACGTGCCCAGAGCTTGCGGCGTTCCGCCTCCCAGTTAGCGGCTTCTGGGGCGCGGCGATCCTGCCGCAGAATGCGGGCGAGGGCGGCGTAGGCGTTCGACATATAAACCGCGTTGCGAAGGTCGTTCTCCGGATCTGGCTGCAACTCACTTACCCTTGCGAGCAGGTCGCGATAGGTGCCCGCGGCCTTTGCCGGCTCGCCGATCGCTGCATAATGCTCGGCCAAAGCCCGCAGCGCGAGATCGGCTTCGCTGGCCAATTCGATTTTGGTGGCCGGATAGTCCCCAGTTTGCCGCAAAAGTTCGAAGGCCTCGTCAATCCGCTGTTGGGCATATCTCTCGCGATGTAGCGCACGGAGTGCAAATGAGGAACTGGCCAGCAGCTTCGCCTCTTCACGGCGGGTTGCGGTATTCGTGTTCTTGGCCTCCCGGTCGCCGCGGATGCAAGCGTCGTAAACGTTCAGCGCGGACTGTGCATCGGTATGGCGTAGAATATCGCCCAAACGGCGTCCCACCTCGCTGGCCAGTTGGTGATTGCTGTTATCATCGGAGTCCTTCATGGCAAACTCGTTCGCGATGTCTAGGGCCTGCCGGAATGCCGCTACGGCCTCTTGCGGCCGGTCCAGGCTGAGGTCCTGATCCTCGCCCAGGATGGAGCCCTCACGAAACAGAGCTAGTGCCAGGTTTGTGCGCTGCCAAGTAGTGTCGGTTTCGGATTGCTGCTCCTCCAGCCGACGCGATTCACGAACGGCAGTCAAAGCGGAATCCAGTTGTCCCGATCCGCGCAGCGCATCTGCCAGGACTCCGTAGGCCAAGCTTTGTTGTCCGCCGGTGCCCTGTATTTGTTGGGCGACCTCGATCGCACGCCGCGAGTACCGAATAGCTTGACCGAACTTGTGGTAATCAGCCATCGATACGGCCACATTGCTGTACATGTACGAAACTTCCCTGATATCGTACGGTTTGGGAGTGCCGAGGGCGAGGAAGCGGTCCATCTGCTCAGCGCTCCGGAGCGCTTGTTCTAACGACTCCTCGCGCTTGCTTTGCGAATCGGCCAAGGCCATGCGGTCGTGCGCGATGGTGGCGGAAGTGAGCAACGCCTTGCCGTTTCGCGAATCCGACTTTAGAACGGATTCCACCCACTCGTCGGCTTTTCGGAGACTTTCATCCGCCGCCGCGAACTGGCCAAGGTTTGGGTTTATCGGAACGCCCTCCACATGTGCCAACTGCACATAAGCGGAACCGATCTCAAGCGCCAGATCCTTGTCCCCGCGCGCCTCGGCGCCAACCTTCTGCAGATATTCGAGCGAGGTGGATACGATCAGTTGCCGGGCCTTGGTAGTGCCGGGGGTGTTGCGGATCGCAACATCGATGTCGAACACCTTGTTCGCCAATTGACGGACTTGGAGGAATCGCTGCTCTGCGATAGAACGCTCGCGGTTCGCAACATACAGCCCGGTGGAGAGACCAATCACGGCGACGGCGCCGGCCGAGACGGGGATCCAATAGCGCCGCACAAACTTTCTCGCGCGATACCAAGCATTTCCGGCGCGAGCACGGACCGGCCGGTTCTCGAGGAACGCCTGGATATCCTCCGCGAATGCGTCCACTGTCGGGTAGCGCTCATCGGGTTCGACGCGAAGCGCCTTACGCACCACGAAGCCGATGTCTTGTGGAACGTCCGGTTTCATTGAGCTTAGCGAAGGAGCTCGGGAGTTCGATGCTTTTGGCGCCTCACCCGGGAGCAGCTTTTGTAAGACCGCTCCCAGGGAATAAATGTCGGTCGCGGTGCTGTGGGCCTCACCGCGCATCTGTTCGGGGCTAGCGTATTCCGGAGTCAGGATGCGGATCACGGTGCGCACATCTTCGGAGGCATCCAGAATTCTGGCGATGCCGAAATCCAGCAGCTTAGGGCAGCCCGTGGAATCGACCAGGATATTCGATGGTTTTAGATCCCGATGGACGATCAGGTTCCGATGCGCGTACGAAACCGCCTCACAGACTGCGAGAAACAACTTCAGGATGTTACGCAAATCGAGCTGGCAGCAATACCTGTCGATGGCGACACCGTCGATGAACTCCATAACGAGGTATGGCTGGCCATCGGCAGTGTGGCCAGCGTCAAGAAGACGGGCGATACCCGGATGATTTAAGGACGCCAAAATGCGCCGTTCTCGGAGGAAGCGCTCCTGAAATGCGGGTAGATCGGCGTGGGACCGGACTACCTTGATCGCGACCTGCTGCTCCAACTCGCCGTCGGTGCGTTCCGCCAAGTACACCGCGCCCATCCCGCCGCGGCCGAGGGGACGGATCATGCGATATGGCCCCCACCTAGTCGCGTTCGAAACATACCAGTTGGCCTGCAGAATTTCCCCGGCGGCCTCGGCGATGAGGTTAGTCAGGGATTCGCCATTCCGATCAAATCGAAGGAGCGATTCCACTTCGTTGCGAAGGTCTGGAGGAACTTTCCGCGTGGCGTAATACGCCTCACGCGCCGGCAGGGCAAGGTCGGCCAGCTCCTGAAAGATCGATATCACTTCCTCGCGCAAGAAAGCCTCGTATGTCGCGCTATATCTACGAAAGTACACATTATGTCGGATCACGCCGGTTGCCGCAAACGGCACCGCAACCCCCTACTTACTCGCGGCGGCGGGCGACAATAATAGTAAGTATCCAGGATGCCCTCTGAAGTCACGCTACTACTGCAACGCTGGCGAGAAGGGGATGAAAGCGCCCTCAACGCTCTCATGCCGCTAATTTACAGTGAGCTGCATCGCATGGCGCAGTTATTCCTCCGGAACTGCCGGCCGGGCGAGACGCTACAGCCGACAGCGCTGGTGAATGAAGCCTGTCTCAAACTGCTCGACAACGGACATGCACAATTCGTCGACCGAGCCCATTTCTTGGCGGTTATGTCGAGGGTGATGCGCCAGGTGCTCATCGATTATGCCCGTGCGACTGCCGCTATGAAGCGTGGAGGCCAGGCGCAGCGGGTCGATTGGGATACCGCCATCATCGTCGAGTCGGGGGGTAGCCAGAGCCAACTGCGGACGCTGGAAGTCGATCAGGCGCTGGAGGCGTTAACCACCGAAAATCCAACTCTGGCTCAAGTCATCGAGATGTACTACTTCGGTGGCATGACGGCCGAGGAGATCGCGCTGGTGGCCAACCGCTCCGCGCACGCCATTCGGCATGAGCTCCGATTGGCGCGGGCGTGGCTGCGTAGGGAAATGGCGCGAAAGTCCTGAGTCCTGAGCCTGAAGGCTGCACCATTTTGTCGGATATATAGAAAAAGGAACCTAACCTACCAGGTCCTGCCTTCGGCCTCTGCGCTCTGGATGCCAAACTACATCCATTCTGAATTCGCCGCCAGAGCTTGATGAAAGCGGTCTGATCTGCATCATACAAGTTGGAGGTGATCGGATCGACGCTGCAGCAGTCCAGGCTGGCGCTCGCTCCGCAAGCGGAGCTTCCGCCCGTCGTCACGCGCGGTGCGGTCTGGCCGTATCTATCTTTGACGATCTCTCTTTGACGATCTCTCTTTGACGATCTCTTTGACTTCCATATTTCTCCTATTGGTGTTCGCCGGCAAAATGGATGACACGCTGCTGCAGCTGATCCTGGACTCGGCGCACCGCGATGCTGTGATCGGATGCGAGAGCGGGAGTTTCAAGGGCCCACTGTTGGCGCCAGATTGCTCCGGGAAAAATTAGATAAGTTCTCTCCTGCTCGCGAATCGGCTCTGGATCGACGCGGTCCGGATCGGCTCCTGCGCTCACAATGTCGAAACGGTCTCCCGCCGGATCGCGAAGAAGCGCCTCAGCCATTTGAGTGCGGCACAAATTCTCGGTGCACAGAAACAAGACCTTCGATTTGATCATGGCTCGTAAGCTCTATTTGCAAAGCTTGATGACGGCTTCGGGTTTGACGGCATTGTTGCGCGTGCAATATTCCGCATAGAGAAAGCCAAGTAGTTCTTGCAGCGCTTCGGTATTGGCTGTGTACCAGAGGAACGTATTCTCGCGGCGCACCTTGACCAGCTCCTCATTCTTGAGTTTTTCCAGATTGTGCGAAAGGCAGAAATATAGAGACTGTCAAACTTTTCCTGGTACCTAAGCTCCCTTTGCTAGACGATCATGACCCATAAGGCTTAGTTCCACCGCTGGCCGAAGCGAACAACGATTAGCCGCGCGACGCCTTCTGTGTTACCCTGCGCTCGCATTTGGAGCGATCCATGACCAAAACTAAAACTTCAGCTCTGTTATTGTCTTGCACTGTTTCGCTGGCACCCTGCCTGTTGCTGGCGCAGGTTCAAAGGCCCGGGGAGTATCCGCGGGGCGAGAAGCCTTCTCCGATGATGAATTTTTTCGTGACGAGCGAACCCATCGGCGACGGCGGCAATCTCGGCGGACTGGCCGGCGCTGACGCACATTGCCAAGTGCTCGCAACGGCAGTAGGCGCAGGAAATCGCACCTGGCACGCTTACTTGAGCACGCAGGCGCGGCCCGGCCAGCCAGCAGTGAACGCGCGCGACCGCATCGGCCAAGGTTCCTGGTACAACTTCCAAGGCGAAATGATCGCGCAGGATCTCGCGCACCTGCACGGCGATACGATGGAACTGGCGCATCAGGGAAATAATCTGAATAAGCTCACCGGGTTGACGGAAAAAGGCCAGATCGTGCCGGGCTTGTATGACTATTCCGATCCGCGCGACAACGACTGGAATTACGCCAAAACCACCCGGTTTTCGACTCGCCACGAAATGCTCACCGGTACTCAGACCGATGGCACCGCGTTCACCGATGGTGTCGATCACACCTGCGATAACTGGAACAGCAATAAGAGCCCGGCCCCAGGAACGTCGAACGGAAACCTGAATGCCGCCGATGGCAGGCCTAACGCCCAGATCGGTTTTCCCGACCGCAATGGCGGCGGCAGCGGTTCTTGGAACTCCGCTCACGGAACCCGCGGCTGTGCCCAGACGGATTTGACGCAAACCCACGGCATCGGCCTGTATTACTGTTTCGCGATTAACTAGAGTGGCGGAAAAGCATATGACCAAGCCACATGCTCACGTCGTCGTCTTGTGTACTTTGATGCTGGCCACTTGCCTGATGCTGGCTCAACAGAACGCGCCGAATACCCAGGGCGTCACGCCGCCCCCCGGTAGCCCGACGCCGACTCCGGCTCGAATGACCTTTTTCGTCACCAGCGTCGGTCTCGGTAAAGGCGGAGACCTTGGCGGACTTGCGGGCGCCGACGCGCACTGCCAGGCGCTTGCGGCGGCTGTCGGCGCGGGCGGTCACACCTGGCACGCCTATCTCAGCACTCAGGCTCGTCCCGGACAGCCAGCCGTCAACGCGCGTGACCGTATCGGCACCGGGCCTTGGTTCAACTGGTCGTTCGCACAACTGGGGGCGCCGCAAAACGCCATCATTTCGGCAGACCTTGCCGAACTTCACGGAGACACGCTCGTCCAGGCGCAGCGCGGTAGCAATCTATTCAAACAGTCCACACGCAACGAGCATGGGCAGGTCATTCACGGCATCGGCGATACGCCACCGATTCAGCACGAAATTCTCACGGGATCGAAGTGGGACGGCCGCGCTTACATGGATAACGCCGATCATACTTGCAACAACTGGACCAGCAGCTCAACAGGTTCCGCGCAGCTCGGCCATTCTGATCGAATCGGCAATGGCTCATCCTGGAATTCCTCGAACGCCACAACGGGATGCAGCCAGGCAGCGCTGGAAAGCAGCGGGGGCGCGGGCCTTTTCTACTGTTTCGCAATTAACTGACATTCATCGGCTGGTCCATGCGCTTTGCAGTACTCCCTTGAACATGAGGTCGCAAGCTGTGCTAGCGGTGCGGCCGATGTGCTTCTTCGCGGTAGCGGCGATCCCAGCAGCGCGCAGCTTCGCGATCCGGCCGAGTTGGAAAGAGCGCTGAAGATCTCTGAACTCACCCGGCTGGAAATCCATGGCATGGACGAGGAGTTGGCGAAGCTTCGAGGGCCGCTTGCAGATTTCCACGCAACCTACTTTACCCTAGAGTTCGGGATCCGACGCTAGCAACCGAAGTTGGCTTTCGTCGAGGTGGGTTGGCTCTTGAAGAGGTCGGATCCAACTCCTCCCGGCGGGGCGGGCCAGCCCATAGAGCCAAGGGCGACCCGTACCATCGCGCCCTCGCACGTTCCGGCGCACCACCGTAGACGTCATATCGTTGCGTGACACCATCGCGCGTGGCGTAGCCGCGCGATTCGCTCGGGTCCGCAACGTTGAACATGTTAGTCATGAAGTCCGTGACGCGGGTGGCGCGGTCCCGCTCCCGCGTCGCACGATCGCGTTCGCGGCGTGTTTG
>JBEKLB010000123.1:0-15412 GCA_050010415.1 Bryobacteraceae bacterium
CTACACCGCGCCTACCTCCATTCGCGCGTTCATGCGCCTGGGTGAACAATGGCCTCGCAAGCACGACCTCAGCTCGCTGCGGCTGCTCGGCAGCGTGGGTGAGCCGATCAATCCGGAAGCCTGGATGTGGTATCGCGAGGTGATCGGCGGCGGGCGCTGTCCGATCGTCGATACCTGGTGGCAAACCGAGACCGGCGCGACGATGATTTCCCCGCTGCCGGGCGCTATCGCGACCAAACCCGGTTCAGCCACGCTGCCATTGCCGGGCGTAATCGCCGACGTTGTGGACCGGGAGGGCCATAGCGTACCTCCGGGGTCGGGAGGGTTCCTGGTGATCAAACAACCTTGGCCCTCCATGTTGCGGACCATTTACGGCGATCCTGAGCGCTATCACGAGCAGTATTGGTCGCAGATCCCTGGCATGTATTTCGCCGGCGACGGCGCGCGCATCGATTCCGACGGCTACTTCTGGCTGATGGGCCGCGTGGACGATGTGCTAAACGTGGCTGGACACCGGTTGAGCACTATGGAGATCGAGTCGGCGCTGGTGGCGAATCCTATGGTGGCCGAAGCCGCGGTGGTGGGACGTCCCGACGAAGTGAAAGGCCAGGCCGTTTCCGCGTTCGTGACGCTGAAGGCCGGACAGGCGCCTAGCGAGGAAAATAAGAATTTACTGCGGCAATGGGTGGCCAAGGAAATTGGCCCGATCGCGAAGCCCGACGATATACGCTTCACCGATTCGCTTCCCAAGACGCGCAGCGGAAAGATCATGCGGCGCTTGCTGCGCGAACTGGCGACCAACGGGGAAGTGAAGGGCGACACCACGACGCTGGAGGATTTCTCCGTGTTGGCGAAGCTGGCCTCGGACGACGAATAACTTCTAACTCGCCTTCTTCAGCCCTGCTACCATTTCACCAATTCGTAGCGATGCATCCAGCAAATGCCGCGCAGCGATTGGTCCGGCTTTTTCGTTTGTGATCCAGTGCAGCGCGGAGCTGATGGCACAGCCGCACTCCGAGCAATCCGGATCGCCGCCGAACACGCATGGGGCGACGCGAGTGCGCAGATCGGCCGTGTAGTTGGCTGACACGCGGGCGAAGGCGCAATCGGCGGGGCTCAAGGGCGGGCTCAGTATGGCGCGCGCCATTCCCGATTTGATCAGAAACTTCGGATACTTACTGGCGAGCCCTGGAATTGCTTCGGCCAGGCGTTTGCGGTCTTCGAGCGTGAGCCGCTCCGCGCTTTGCTCCCCGCGCTGTGGCGTGTAGACACTCATCCAGATTCTCCGGACTTCCGGGCGCTCGCTCCAGAATTCGAGATACCGCTCGGCATACTGAAGGTCCTGGACATGCTGTCTTACAGCAGTCCAATGGATGTACACGCTTCGCCCCGCAATATTACGGAGAATCCGTTCGTAAGTGGCCGGCTTACGCCGTTCGTCGTGGTGCTCGGGCAGGCCATCCACCGAGACAGCAATCGTAACTCGCGGGAGCGCGGTCCATTCAGCCGGAATGGGAATCACGCCGCTGGTTACTACCATGGTGTAAATGCCGCGCGCGCTCAGGATGGGAAGCAACTTACTCAGCTCGCGATGCCGCATCATCGGCTCGCCCCCTACTAAGCTCAATTGCATTGGATCGTGCTGGTCCACCAGCCTCAAAATGCCCTGAACCAGTGTCTCGCCGCGCGTATCCGATAATTGCGTGAGCGTCACGCCGCCACCTAAGTGCCGATCGCCATACGCGTAGCAACCCGGACAACTCAGCGGGCACTCGCTGGTGATTTCAATTGAGAGCAGCGGCAGTTTGCCGCGCAAAATCTTACCCCATCCTGAAATGAAGTCGCCACCACGCATGTAGCTTTGACGCCGCAACTGCTCGGAGGGTGTACAGTAACCGTTAGGTTTTCAGTAATTCGCGCAAGAATCGAAGCCGTTAACCGCCGATGGCATACATGGGCCGTGGAGGAGCCACGAACCTGGCTGAATTAATCTCGTGCCCCAGCCACTTCTTCTGAACCGTTTCGCGAATGGTCGCCGCGATTTCGGAATCCGGCACGCCACTGCGCAGCAGCGCCCGGACATCAGTCTCTTCAATGGCGAACAGGCAATAGCGCAGTTTGCCGTCGCTGGTGAGCCGGACACGATTGCAGTTGAGGCAGAATGGCCGGGTGACGGAAGCGATGAACCCAACCGTGCCCAGGCCATCGGCATAGCGATATTCCGTGGCCGGTGCGCGTGGATCGCGATCCGGGATCTCTACCAGCGGCGAAATCTCGCGCGACAGCGTGTCGATGATTTCATCCGCCGACAGCACGTTCTCGCGCGCCCACAGGCCTTGCGAATCGAGCGGCATAAATTCGATGAAGCGCACATCGATCCCGTGTTCTCGGCCATAGCGCGCCAGTGGCACCACGTCCGGTTCCACCAGGTTCTTCACCGCTACTGCGTTAATCTTGATCGGGCCGAAGCCCAGGCGTTGCGCGCTGGCGATGCCGTCCAGCACCTTACCCAGATCGTCGCGACGGGTGATCTTCAGGAAGCGCTCGCGATCCAAAGTGTCCAGATGGATATTCAGGCGCCGCAAGCCGGCGTCGTAGAGCGCTTGCGCGTGCCGCGCCAGAAGCACGCCGTTGGTTGTCAATGCCAGGTCGCGGACGCCCGGAATGGCGCACAACTTCGCGATGAGCACCGGCAGATCCTTACGCACCAGCGGCTCGCCGCCCGTCACGCGAATTTTAGTCACGCCCAGCGACACCGCAACGCGCACGAAGCGCTCGATTTCCTCGAACGAAAGAATCTCTTCGCGCGGAGCGTATTGCACGTCCTCTTCCGGCATGCAATAAAAACATCGAATATTGCATCGATCGGTCACGCTGATCCGGAGATTGTCGTGAAGGCGGCCGAACTTGTCCATCAGCGGCGTCTGAAGTACAGGCTGTTCCGCGATGGAGGTAAGTGCGCTCATAGGCAACCGGGAAATTTTGTGGGGCCGATCCTATTGTAACAAGGCGTGTATAATGGAGCCACGCGTCCCGAGTAAGCTCCCCGAGGTTTTATCCATGTTTCGCCAATTATTTGCCTTTTTGCCCCTGGTTGTGGCAGGAGTGTTCCCGGTTGCGCGCGCTGCCACTTTGAATTGCAATCCTACGCCGGTTCCCGCCATTGTACACGCGGAAGGGATCACCGAAAGGATCGGCGACCTGGTCTTCTCCTGTTCCGGGGGGACGCCTAGCGCCGCCTTGACGGTGGATCTTTTCCTGTTTTTGAACGTTAACATCACCAACACCCTTACTTCCGCTTCCTCGAACACGCTCACCGGTATCTCATTCACGGCGGACAACGGCTTAGGACCCCAACCGATCGCTTCGCCCGCTACGCTCACGGGATTAGCGACGCTGGTCTTCAATGGCGTCAAATTCACTTTGTCCTCAACCGGGTCAGTTACCCTACGAATCACCGGCGTGCGGGCTGCTGCCAATCAATTAGATTTCGACCTGAGCAAATCGGTGCAGGTTTTGATCGGCTTAAATCCCAGCACGGAGTTTTCAGTTCCTATCGACCAGGTGGTGGTGGGACAGCCGGAGAATGGTCTTTACGTTGGGTTTTCAGGCAAACTGATCTGCACGCAGACCGGGTCTCCGCAGGCGCAGAATGTCGCGAGCTTCGCCAGTTTTCTCGCCGCCCGTTCGGCCTTCACTTCCACACGCGTTACCGAAGGCTTCGCCGCCTCGTTCGGCCCGCTATCCGACCCGCAAAATCTGAATGCCAACACTGGAACGCGCATTTGGGTTCAGTACTCGGGTTTTCCCCCAGGCGCGACGTTGTATGTTCCAACGGTAGTAGCGGGTTCGGACGCAACTCAGCCCACCGCTGGCGGAGATCTTGGCGTGCCGGCTTCCGGCGGTAAGTATACGCCCGGCTCCAATTCGACGTTGCTGCTTTCCCTCGTCCCGTACGCGGACGCCAATGGCGCCGGCGGCACTCCGGCCTATTTGCCCGGAATTCCGGGGTCGGCAACGGTAAGTTTCGATGCCATGAGTGAAGTGACACTCACCAACGGTTCGGGAATCGCGGTTTATGAGGTGGTAGACGCCAATGATTCCATTCAAGAGAGCGCCCAGTTCCCCACCTTCCTGGTGCTTCCGCCGAATGGAAACGGCACCACAACGATCACGTCAGAAAGCGTGTCGCTAGGTCCGATTTCTACCGTCTACGTGGCTACTGCCACGGATCCTATTCCTCGCTTCCAGCAAATCACTCCACCGGAAGATTGCACCATCCTGGGAGATTGCGACGCCACGTACTTTCCGCGATTGTCGGTGCTGGAGACCTCCCTCAATTACACGGCGCAGACCGGCGGCTTGACCACCACCAATTATGTGCAGGTGCACAATTCCTCCGGCGGGTTGTTGGAGTGGACTGCGTCCGTCAACTACACGAACGGCAGTGGCTGGCTCACTGTATCGCCCACGTCGGGAGTAAACAACGGGACCATTCGCGTCGACGCTGTTCCGGGGACCCTCGCGCCGGGCACTTACCTGGCTACCCTCACGATCAATGCCGGGCCAATGGCGGGAACCAAAAATGTTGCGATCTCGTTTGTGATTACAGCGCCCACCATTCAGCCTCCGTCCATCCAGAGTGCCGTGAATGCCGCGACTTTTGCGAGTGGCCCGCTGGTTCCTGGGTCCATCGCCACTCTGTTCGGCAGCGAGTTCTCTGGACAGAACGTATCGGTCGCTTTCAATAACATTCCCGGTCAGGTGCTGTTCAGCAATGCCACGCAGATTAACCTGGTGGTTCCTGCGAGCCTGGGCACTGCGGCGTCCGCGCAAGTCATCGTCAACGTGGATGGCGTTCCCAGCGCTCCTCTGACGGTGAGTCTCGCGCCTTTTGCACCGGGCATCTTTGCGAACGGTGTTCTCAATCAGAATTACAGCCTGAATAGCTCGAAGCAGCCAGCCGCGCCCGGCAGCGTGATCCAGGTTTTCGCCACCGGTTTGTCTGGTACTGGCGTGATCACCGCAAAGATCGGCTCTGAAGTTGTGACGCAACCTTATTACGCGGGGCCTGCGCCCGGATTTGTAGGATTGCAGCAGATCGATCTGATTCTGCCCACCGATCTAACTGGCAATACGGTGAACGTCTCAGTGTGCGGTGGTCCGACCGTGGCGCAAGTGGTGTGCAGTCCGGCCGAGGCGGTCGCGATTTCGCAATAGATCATTTGCAATAGATCATTCGCAATAGATCTTGGCGCCGAAAAAAATGAATCGGCGCTAACGTTATCGAATTTTCACCATTCGTAACCCATCGCGCGGAACCCTCGTTCAAGTGGATGAGGAGTCACAATCACTATGGATTTGAAGTATGCAGCTCTTACGGGGATTCTTTTGGCATCGTCGGCGCTGGTGGCTTGCGGTGGTGGATACAGGGCCGGGTACGTAGCTTATAGCGTGCCGCCTCCGCCCGCCCCCTACGCAGTGGGTGCCGTTGGCTACGCACCGGGACCGGGATATGTCTGGGTGGACGGGTTTTGGAACTTAAACGGAGGCCGCTGGGCCTGGGTGAATGGCCGATGGGCAGTGCCGCCGCGTGCGCACGCTGTCTGGGTGGCCGACCGTTGGGAGCGAAACGGCAACGGCTGGCGCTATCGTCGCGGCTACTGGCGTTAGCCACTTACAATAGTTATGCATGGTTGAAGCAGCGTATGACGCCGTCCTGGTGCTCTCTTTCGGAGGGCCGGAAAAGCCGGACGACGTCATACCTTTTCTTGAAAATGTCCTACGCGGGCGCAATGTACCTCGCGAACGGATGCTCGCTGTCGCGGAGCATTATTATCATTTCGGCGGCAAGAGCCCGATCAACGATCAAAACCGCGCACTGGTAGCCGGGCTGGAGGGCGAGCTGGCGAGCCGCGGGCTGAAGCTTCCCATCTATTGGGGCAATCGCAACTGGCATCCTTTCCTGGCCGACACGCTGCGGCAAATGCGCGCAGACGGCGTCCACAGGGCGCTCGGTTTCGTCACCTCCATCTTTAGTTCGTACTCGGGTTGCCGTCAGTACCTGGAAGACATCGAGCGTGCGCGCGCGGAGGTAGCAGGTGCGCCTGAGATCCACAAGCTGCGCAAGTTCTACAATCATCCACTGTTTATTGAGGCGCAGGCCGATGAAGTGCGCGCTGCGCTGGGCGGCCGCGCGGCGCCGCTTATTTTCACCGCACACAGCGTACCTATGACCATGGCCGAGACCAGCGATTATCAAAAGCAGCTTCAAGAATCGTGCCGGCTGGTGGCGGAGAGTTTGGGTTCGAACGAGTGGCGGCTGGTTTATCAGAGCCGCAGCGGGCCGCCGAGCCAGCCTTGGCTCGAACCCGATATTGCCGACGTAATTCGCCAGTTGGATCGTGGCGCCGATGTGGCTGTGGTGCCCATCGGTTTCATCTCCGATCACATCGAGGTGATCTACGACCTGGATTCAGAAGTGCAGGCCATTGCTCGCGAACGCGGGGTGAATATGGTTCGCGCGCCCACGGTGGGAGTGCATCCCAAGTTTTTGCAAATGATTCGGGAGCTGATCGAAGAACGTTTGGGTTTGCGCCAGCCGCGCGCCATCGGACAGTACCCGGCGAGTCACGATTTCTGTTCAGCGGATTGTTGTCCCGCACCAGCCCGACGCCCCGCGCCGGCGTCCATTACCGTTGGTTGAGCTTCTGATAGACCTCGCGCTTGGAGAGGCTGCGGTCGCGCGCCACCGTCTTCATCGCTTCCATGCGTGGCACGCCGGCTGCGAGCAGCTTATCGAACGCCGCTTCTATCGGCACGGGGTCCGCGGCTGGAGCCTCGCCTTTCGCGATCATCAGCGTTATTTCGCCCTTTATCGCAGGCCTTTCAGCGAGCTTCTTGCACACTTGCGAAGCCTCGCCCGTCAGGAATTCTTCGTAGATCTTGGTCAGCTCACGCGCTAGCGTTACCTGACGCGGTCCCAGGATCCCGGCGACATCGTTCAGAGTTTCCACGATCCGATGTGGCGCTTCATAAAAGACCAATGTCGCGGGATAGCTCTTCATTTCCTCCAATGTCTTTTGGCGTTGCGACTTCTTGGCTGGAAGAAAGCCGCCGAAGAAAAACAAATCCGTGGGCAGTCCCGAGACGCTCAACGCGCTGATCAACGCGGAGGGTCCCGGGATGGGAGACACGGCGATGCCGCGCTCTCGCGCCTGTTGCACGATTCGATAGCCGGGGTCGGCGATCAGTGGCGTTCCCGCATCGGAAACCAGAGCGATGTTCTTGCCCGCCTCAATCTCGCGAAGCAACTCGTCGGCTCGCGATTGCTCGTTGTGCTCGTGATAGCTCACCAGGGGCTTTTGAATGCCGTGACGGTCCAGCAGCTTGCGAGTCTGCCGCGTATCCTCGCACGCGATCTGATCCACTTCCCGAAGAATGCGCAGGGCGCGCAGCGTGATGTCCTCCAGGTTGCCGATCGGAGTTGCGACGACGTAGAGTGTTCCGCTCACGCTCCAGGTTAGTACCCACCCGAGCGCATCAGCAAGCGGGTATCAGCTCGCCATCGTCCATCGTTCGAAGAACGAGCTTCGTTTTGCACGGGCCCAGTTCAGCGCGGACACTCGCGCCCGGATGAATCTCGCCCGCCGCCACCAGCGCCGCCAGGGGCTGCATCAATTGATGCTGTAAGGTGCGCTTCAGCTCTCGGGCGCCATATTCCGAACTGGCGCCCTTTTCGAGCAGAAATCTGCGCGATCGCGCGGGCACTTCCAGGCGCAACGCGCGCTCGCCGAGGCGGCGCTGAAGGTGGTCCTGCAATTCTTCAATATGCTGATCCAGTATTACCGACAGCGCGGCCGCATCGAGCGGCTGGTACGTCACTACCGCATCGATCCGGTTGATGAATTCGGGCGAAAAGTATTTGCGGACCGCAGTCTTGCCGATGCGCTCCAGCTTCTCACCGCTGTCCACACCTTTGCGGGGCAGAACGGCTTCGAACCCGAACTCCGGATGTAATTCGCGGCCCATCTGGCGCGCCCCCAGGTTGCTGGTTAGAAAAATCATAGTCTTCTCGAAACTCACCAGCGTGCTATCGCCCAGCCGCAACGTGGCTTTGTCCAAAACTCCGAGCAGCAAGCGCAGCAGCGATTGCGCGGCCTTTTCGATTTCGTCGAAGAGCAGGATCGAAAGATCGCAGCTTTCGCTCGCGGCGCCACTCAGTTTCTGCTGCGTAAACAGCGGCTGCGTTTCGCGATGGCCCAAGTACCCCGGAGGCGCTCCCAACAATTTCGCCACTTCGTGTTCCATCTGATATTCGCCACAATCCACTTTGAGGAGCTTCTTCGAACTGCCGTGCAGCACGTCCGCCAGCGCTTCCACGGTTTTGGTTTTGCCCGTTCCGGTTGGACCCAGCAGCAGGAAGATGCCCGCCGGCCGGCCTTCGGGGCTGAGCCTGGCCCGGTACATCTCTACATAAGGGACAACGGCCGCAATCGCAGAGGGCTGGCCCACCAACCTCCGGGCGAGTGCCCTAGCGATATCGCTCGACCAATCGCAATCCGCTGCATCGCGCGACCGATTTGGAGTGTAACGCATGGTAAAGTAACGAAGCCTCAACGTAATTATGGAGGTGGAATCGGCAACCGACGCGATGACGCACTTCCTGGCGCGGCCATTTCCTAACAGGCCGGGCTAGGAATTTTGGGAATTTGCCGTCAGGAATGAATGAATTAGCGCTGAGATGCGCGCGCTGGCCTGACCGTCGCCGTAGGGATTGTGAACACGCGACATTTGGTTATATGCCCCACTGTTCCCCAACAAATGGGCAGCCTCGCCGACGATGCGATCCTCATCGGTACCCACCAGCTTTACGGTCCCCGCAGCAACCGCTTCCGGCCGTTCGGTCTTCTCGCGGAGCACCAGGATTGGCTTTCCGAGCGATGGCCCCTCTTCCTGAATTCCGCCGGAGTCGGTGATCAGCAAATAGGCGCGGCGCATCAAGTCGACGAATGGCACGTAGCTCAAGGGCGAAATCAGACGAACATTGGGATGTCCAGAGAGGTAGCGCTGCACCGGATCCTGCACGTTCGGATTGGGGTGCACAGGATAGACCAGCTGAACGTCGTCTCGATCGGCGATGCGGGCCAGGGCGCGGCAAATGCGTTCGAATCCGTCGCCAAAGCTTTCCCTGCGGTGCGCCGTAACCACGATCAGCTTTTTGGTTGCATCCAGCCAGTTCCAGGTGTCCCCGCGCAGAGCGCCTCGCTCCAAGCCATCGCGAACGTAGAGCACGGCATCGATTCCGGTGTTGCCAGTCACGCTGATGGAATTTGGGGGAACGCCTTCGGCGCGCAGATTCCCGGCGGCCTTTTCGGTGGCCGCAAAATGCAATGTGGTGAGGCGCGATGCGAGCACCCGATTCATCTCCTCGGGAAACGGCTGGCGCAGATCGTGGGTGCGCAAGCCTGCCTCCACGTGAGCCACGGGAACTTGTGAATAAAAGGCCGCAAGCGCGCCGCACAAAGTGGTGGTTGTGTCGCCTTGCACGATCACCATGGCTGGCTGCTCTTCGCGAAGAACCGGCTCCAGGCCCGCGAGAATGCGCGATGTGGATTGGAACAGCGTCTGGCCAGGCAGCATCAGGTCCAGATCGTGATCCGGCTTTACATGGAAGGCCTCCAAAACCTGATCCAGCATCTCCCGATGCTGCGCGGTGACGCAGACCTTCACGTCGAACTGGCTGGAGTGTTCGCGTAAGCCGCGAATCACCGGGCAGAGCTTAATCGCCTCCGGCCGGGTGCCGAAGATCAGCAGAATTTTGTGCATCCCGATCTGAAACCAAGAAAGAGCTTGCCGGGCAGGGAATGAGAAGCTGTCTACTTGTGCCGGTAGGTAATTCGTCCCTTGGTTAAATCGTAGGGAGAAAGTTCCAGGGTGACACGATCGCCCGCCAACACCTTGATGCGATTGCGCCGCAGCTTACCAGCCAGGTGCGCCAGCACAGTGCGCTCCTGGTCCAACAAAACGCTGAACTGGCCGCTCGGAAACTTTTCTACGACTGTTCCAGTAACCTCAATGCTGTCTTCTTTACTCATCCTCCTCCTTCATTGGGATTTTCTGCCATAGGTATCTTAGCAAACGGACCCTCGGGGCGCGTTTTCCATTGCACGAGTAATAGTAGTGCCGCGATCGCGCCACAAACCGCCGACGATTCCCACGCAAGATGTGTCAGCGCCCTCCTGGTATTAAAACGATCGCCAATCGCCAGCGTTACATTTTCAGGCAGGAATCGCGAGCCGAATGCCAGGCCCAGCAGGATGACGAGGAACGCGGTTCGCAGGATGGTCTTCACTTGAGCCGCCGAAAATCGGCGTGCCAGGATTGCACCCAGCATCGCAACCGCAATCGAACTGCTAAGGCTGAAAACCAAAATGGCCGCGAGGAACAGCAACGGAGGTGCGATGAACCCGCCGCCCCGCGTCATCACGTTCAGCGTCACCAGGGCCGTGGCGAGAATCAGCACAGTGACGCCCCAGCCCCAGGCTATGATGATCGCGATCCTGCCAAGAAGGCCGGCTGAATTGGTGGTCGCCAGTTCCGCGCTCGCGGGCGCCACAAATAGCAGCGCCAAACAAGCGTACGCCAAGATGATGCGCGGGTCCAGGAATGCAAAGCCCTTGTAAATCGGAACCAGAATGCCGAACGCGATGACGACGAGCAGAATAACGAGAGCTTGCCGGGCCATGAGCTATCCGCTCCCTGACGGATCTTGGGCTCTATGGATTCTGCGGAAGCCCGGCGGAGCCATGCATGTGCTGCGCGTCCTGCTGGTTTTCCTGGCAGATGTACTCCATCAACTCTTCGTTCGGCCGCAGGCGAGCGGTGAAGGTCAGCGTAAAGGGCTTCGAATAATCGCCCGGATCGATGATCGTCACCTTGTTCTCGAGAGTTCCCAGATCCTTGCGCGTGTAGCGCTCGATGGTGTGCAATTGCTCGGTATGCGGATGACCGCGGAAATCGAACCAGAATTTGTCGTTGAACCCGACGGTGTCAATCACCAGCGTGTCGCCATCCCAGCTACCGATGGAGTGCCCGTACCAGGTGGGGTCGGGATCGTCGGGATGCTTGCGTCCATCCATGAAGACCTGCCGGAAGCTGTGAATATTGCCTTCGAAGAGGAAGTACACGTGGGTTGCATCCTGAACCATCCTCCACGGATACGGCGCGATGCGCGGGATTCCAGTGGGCAGACAATTAGCCTCCGGATCGTCCTTCGATTCACGCTTATCCATGAGCGCCTTGGCAGCAGGGAGCAAAGGGATGGTTTCGCCGGGAGCCAGGCCTTGGGCCAGATCGCCCACCGGGCCGCCACCCTGCCAGACGCCAGAGAAATCCGGGTGTCCATCGGCCAGGCGCGGCGTTGGACCGTGCGGCGTGGTATCGCGCGGACGCACCCGCTTGGTGTCCGGATTCGCGCTGCCTCCCGCCGGCGCCGTTAATTCCGCCGGATTCAGAGCTGAGGATTTAGCGGGCGTCGTCGCCGGAGCCTGCGCCGCCGCGCCCACGGCGAATACAGACGCCATCGCGAGCAGCGATGGGACACTCAGATTGGGTTTCACGTGTAGTCTCCTTCGTCCGGCACTTTACTGGGAGGGAGGCGGAGCGTCGCTGGCCGAAAAAGCAAAGACCTTTTTGCCATCGGCCAATATGACAGTCCTGGCATTCGCCATTTGCGATCCGTCCTTGGCTTGAGCGCCTTCGACCGTCACTTGATCGCCTACATTCAGCGAGTGCCTGCTCCAACCCTGGCGAACCAGCACATTGGGACTGGCGAGCTCCAGATTCCAATTGACCACCGCGCCGCTCTCGTTCTTCACGTCAATGTAAAAGCGGGCGTGTGGATTGGTCCACTCCACCTTGGTAACCGTGCCCTTCAGACTCACCGGTTTCTTGGTGTCGTATTCGGCGGCAAATGAGTGATGCGCGAGGGCCGCGGCCGGCGCCAGCAACGCGAGTCCGGCAACTAGATAAGCAAACGCAGCTTTCATCCGATTTCTCTCCTTCGTAGATTCTGTCACAGATAGGCCGCCCATGGGGCATCCCAGCCAAATATCCAGAAGGCCAGCTTGCATGCAAGCTGGCGGGGGGAGCCTTCCTGGACAGTCCGCGGTTTTTCAGGCAGTTATATATTGGAGGGACTCTATTATGCGCCGCCTTATATCATCAGGTTCAACTTTCGAACGCAGCGTCGGATTTTCGCGCGCCGTTGTGGATGGCGATTGGGTCTTCGTTTCCGGCACCACCGGCTTCGACTACGAAACGATGACCATTTCGGACGACGTGGTGGAGCAGGCGGAGCGCTGCCTGCTGAATATCGAAAAGGCTTTGTCGGAGGCTGGGAGCCGGATTTCCGACATTGTGCGGGTTCAGTACATCCTTCCCAGAGTGGAGGATTTCGAACCGTGCTGGCCCGTCTTGCGCCGTTATTTTGGCGAGATCCGGCCCGCGTCCACCATGCTCGCGGCCGGCCTTATCGATCCCCGCATCAAGATCGAAATCGAGGTGACCGCCCACAAGACTAACGCTGCTCCGCAGTCTTAGCCGGGGCCCACCCACCCATTTCGAGGGCGACGCTGGTGGCAGCCTTCCGCAGCTGATCGGCCAATTTGCGGTCGTTCATCGACCTGGCCACCACCATCCCGCCAATACAAAGAGCCGCGATTGCCATCGCCGTATTTTCGCCGCCATCCTTCACCTCGCGACCCAAGAGCGTCACCATGGCCTGAAACACAGTCTCAAACGCTGTCTTGACGCGTGTGTCGCAGCGCGCGACATCGCTCGGCAGCGCAGTCATCGGACAGGAATTTTCCACATCGTCAAAATGCTGGCGCGATAAATAGGCGCGAACGATTTGTGGGCCCGCGTCCGGCGAAGCCAGGTCCACGTGAACTCCCTTCCAGCGGCTCTTCCAATTCGGATCGGTGAAAAAGCATCCCAACACCTCCGCGTAGAGATCGCTCTTGCTGTCGAAGTAAGTGTAGAACCCGCCGCGCGTCAGGCCCGCATGGGCCATGATGGAATCCACCGACACGTTTTCGAATCCGTTGCGATTGAACAACCGGCGAGCGCTTTCGACGATCGTCTTGCGGACCTTCTCGCGGTGACCGGCAGGGTAGGGCATGCTTATCTCCTAAAATATTATCTTGATCATATTCTAGCTCCGTGTTCCAATCAGACGTGGATGAAATAAAGTGGGTGAAATAAAGTGGATCAAATAACTCGCCGCCAGATCGGTCTCATGTTGGGGGGATCCGCTGCAGTTTCGGCTCGCGGACAAACTCAGAAGCATGGCACAACCATCCACCAGGAAGTGGATTTCAAGGCGCCAGCGGCCCGCATCTACGAAATCCTGCTCGACGCAAAGCAATTCAGCGCCTGCACCAAGGACACTGCGGAGATTCAGCCTCAGGCCGGCGGCGCGTTTAAGCTGTTCGGAGGGCGCATTGAAGGCCGCAATATTGAATTGCTGCCGAACCAAAGAATCGTACAGGCGTGGCGTCCAGCTTACTGGCCGGCCGGCGTCTATTCCATCGTCAAGTTTGAGCTGGTTCCACGGGAGGCCGGAACACGAGTGGTTTTAGATCACGCCGCGTTTACGGAAGATCAATGGGAAGGATTAAGCTCGGGCTGGCAGGAACATTACTGGGGACCGCTCCATAAATACCTGAACGCTTAATTCTCACGATTCCGTTGATCGAGGAGGGCCAGTCCGGAAGGTGTGATCTGGACAACCGCGCGCCCCTCGACTTCTACGGTTCTAACAAGGCCGCGATCCGGCGCTAGTTCGCCGATCCGGCCTTGCCCCATAGCTTCTGCGACGCGATCTTTGCGCCCTCAGCCAGCGACTTCAGCTTCAGCCATGCGATGTCCGGATAAACCGCGCCGAATCCGGCGAAGGTGCCAAATCCACAATCGGTGCCTCCCATTACATGATCCCGGCCCAGAATTTCGGCGTAGCGCACAATCCGCTGCGCCACCAACTCGGGATGCTCCACGTAGTTGGTGCTGGAACCGATCATGCCGGGAACCAGCACCTTATCCTGCGGCAGCTTCACCTTGGTCTTCCAAAGTTCCCACTCATGCTCGTGGCGGGGGTTGGCGCCTTCCACGAGAAGGGCTCCGGTCTTGCCTTTGAGCGCCACCGGAAGCACCTTGAAGCCCGGAATGTCGCGCGTGTGCGGACCATCGTAATTCCCCCAGCAGACGTGCATGCGCGTACGTTCCGGCGGCAGGTTCGCCAAAGCGTGATTCAACGCCTCCACCTGCATCTCCGCATTGCGCAGGAACTCGTCGTCATCCACGCCACGAAACTTGATATGGCGCCCCATCGCCAGATCGGGGCAATCCACGGAAAGGATCAGGCCCGAATTCACGATGGTCTCGTACTCGGTCCGCATGGCCTCAGCCAGCGCTTCCAGGTAGGCTTCGTGCGTCGGATAATACTCGTTCGGCTGAAATACGGCAATGGTTCCGGGAGAAACCGCGTTCATGAAGCCGTCGGTGACTTTCGACTTGGATAAAGCGTCCTTGAAGCGCGCGATGTCCTGCTTGAGCGGCTCCAGGGTTTTCACCTTGATCGGTCCTTTGCAGATCGGACGGAGGTACTTCGGCGTCGCTCCCGCCGCGGCAATCTTGTCCCGGAAGGCGGGATAATCGTCCTGATCCTGGGGCGTGGCGCGGGGGACGTTGCCCGGTTCGAAGCCCGTCAGCCGGTGGCGGATGTACGTCGCGTAGCTGATCTTGCCCATTTCCCCGTCGCTCACGATGTCCAGGCCAGCCTGGGCCTGCTTATTTACGGCGTCGGCTACGGCCACCCGGACCGTCTCATCAAACTTCTTCTCGTCGATAGCGTCACCGCGATCCTGCGCAAACAAAATATCCACCACTTCCTGCGGCCGGGGCAGGCTACCGACATGGGTGGTCAGAATGCGGTCGGTACTCGTCATCTTCGTGCTGTTCTCCCTTTGTGTAAGCTTGGTGACTACAACGAGTCCCGTATGAGGATAGCATGCCGGGGCGGACGCTAACCCTATATGCGCTCGCGGTTCCAACTGGCGAGAAATGACTCGGAAGCGAGCTCTTCCAGCAGCGCGGCCTCCTCGTATTTCCACTCTTGCAGCCTGCGCGCCTTCAGCTCTTCGAGCAGCCGCACCCGGCGCTTGGCTTCGCCATACTTCTTGCGTTGTTTCGCCAGTTCGCGCCCGCATTTCAAGAGCTGTTGCGCCAGATTTTCAGCGTTGCGGCGCAGCCGAAGGCCGCACGCGGTGAGGGTCCGCAGGTCGTCGCCCCGCAGGTCCGGCATTGTGCCCAGGGAGGAAATCAAGTTCGATCGTTCGGCGCTGACTTCCGC